>JAAYIT010000331.1 GCA_012523295.1 Porphyromonadaceae bacterium
CGCAGACTATTTTAATGCGAAAACGTATAAACTTTAAATTCGTGAGCCGGAATAGAAATTGTCATATTCACGTCTGTTACGGTAATTGTAGTATTTTCCATTTCATCTTTCCATACTCCTGGAGTCGGGAAATTAGCATTCATATTAATAGTCTTATCAATTTCGAAATTACCTAAAACGACCATTTTTTTCGTTGGAGAGTCGAGAGTAATCCTTCTTCCATTTGCCCAGTCACCTCCTGCAAACTGGTTACTCCAGGAATCTCTGTCATCAAATGTTGTACTCATGTTTTCTCTCACCACATTCAGTTTTGAGTAGGTATCGTATAATTTTTTTCTTTCAGGAATTTCAAAATAATTCCAAAGAATTGGTTTCTTACCGGTTCTTCCATTATGATCTATTGAAATGTCATATCCCAACTCTCCAAACTGCCAAATCATTTTTGGGCCGGGAATGGTCAGGAAAAATGCCGCGTTCAAAGCTGCACGTTTCATTTGATTCAAATTACTGTTTTTCACAATATCAGCTCCCCAAGTTTTTGCTGCAAACATATTTCTCTCTTCATCATGGCTTTCCATATATCCCACCACATTATTATAGGTCCAATTTCTTGTCCAACCATTGATTCCCATAAAACTCGTTTTCGAAGGAGTATTCCACCCCATAGCAGTTTCACTATATGCTTCGTTTTTATTTCCCCACAGATACATACCTGCCTCAGCAAGTTCACGCTCTTCCTGATCGGCACAGAAGTGCTCTAAAATCATCATCGCATTTGGATTTGAAGCTTTCACCTGAGCGTAATAATCTTTCAGAATGGCAATACGCGAAGCATCGTAATTTGAAGCCGTGCTTTCGTTGGATGATTTTTGGGTAAATCCTTTTGTCAGGTCAAAGCGGAATCCGTCAAACTTATACTCTTTTAGAAGAAAATCGATATTTCGTTTAACATAATCGCGTACCAAAGGTGATTCGTGATTGAAATCGTGAAAAACACTGTAAGGATGCGGCGCATCAACATTGAACCAAGGATTATTCGGAGACGTCTTGTTTTTACCGGGATCCCAGTACAACTTAGCAAAAGGATGAGCTCCCGTGGCATGATTGTAAACCACATCGAGTATTACTGCCATACCCCGCTCATGGCAGGCATCGATAAATTCTTTATACATGGTCCGAGTGCCATACGCTTTGTCCATCGCGAAGAAATAGGCCGGATTGTAGCCCCAGCTGTCGTTCCCGTCAAACTCCTGAACAGGCATTAGTTCGATTGCATTTACACCCAATGTTTTCAGATAATCAAGCTTTCTCATGGCTCCGGTCAGATTTCCGGCGGGTGTGAAATCTCTCAACAACATTTCATAAATCACTAATTTGTTTGGATTTGGCATGGTGAAATCAGGTACTTTCCAAGTATAATCATCCCGTTTAATTTTGAAAACGGAAGAAATTCCAATGGCAGCCGGATTAGAAGTTTTATTTTCCGGATAGGTGGCAGCGTTAATGTATCCGTCGTTATGCGGATCAAGAATTTTTTCGGCATAGGGATCACCTAAACGAATGGTTTCACCCGCTTTCGTTCCCACATAATACTGGAAAGCGTACTCTTTGGCAGCATCCAATCCGGTCAGCGTAATCCACCAAGTTCCGGCAGCATTATCTCTGTACATTTGGGATTTTTCGTCGTTAGTCAATTTCCAATCGTTGAAGTCTCCTACCACGTGCGCAAAATCTTTGTGATTTCCATTCTGGTCTTTATCATAAAGTACAAGTGTTACCGTAGAATTGTCAACTACGTTTATTCCGTGTTTTACCCCTGCGGGCATAGGTGCAAGTTTGATTTCTGCCGGTTCAAAACCTTTGTATTTTTTATCCGTAACCGTGATAAAATAGTCATTAACAAGCCCTTTCTTTGAGCCGTCGGAACTTCGAATGACTACTCCCACTGAGTTGACAGCGGTTTCTTGCGAGTTGAACCAAGCACGAACGGATGGAGAAAGTGTTATTTTCCAAACATTATCTTCGACATATGTCATTTTACACTTTGCTAAATTCTGGTTCCAATCGGCCGGAACATACCTCCACACACCTTCAACAACTACTCCGACATGCACATAAACATCGCCCGAATAACCGTACAGCTGCGATGAGTTATCGGCTTTGAACGTGATAGTCAATTCTTTATCTGCATCGGGCGCTTCGGGTGAGTAGCTTATCCCAACGGGAATATCGGAAGGAATCGGGTCAACGGGATCTTTCTTGCAGGAAATTACTGTTAATGTAATCAGCAATATCAATAAAATTTTTGTATTTCTCATATTGGTAAAGTTTTTCAGGATTGTATTTCTATCAACAAATATTCGTACACAAAAATAGTGCAAAGAGCTAACTATCTAACAATTAAAAAATAATATTAACCAAAGGGATATTGCAAACGTTTGCGTCGATGGGAAGGAGAGTGAAATTGGTTATTCCGTGTTTCGTGTTTCGTGTTTCATGTTTCGTGTTTCGTGTTCTCTCTTTGCGTACGAGATGACAATTTGATTTAGTTAAGTTATATTACGATTTAAAACAGCAAACAACCACTTTCTTAGCAAGTGGTTGTTTGAACTCTTGAAAACAGCACATACAGCGCCGACTTTCAATAATCTGTGTCAATTCGCGTTCTAAAAACCGAACTAACAAATAAACGTAGCAAGCATGCGGTTACCACACCAAATCCATTGTATCGGTCGCTATCATCAATTCCTCATCCGTTGGAATGACTACTACTTTTACTTTAGAGTTTGGTGTACTAATTAAAACTTCTTCGCCGCGAATTTTATTTTTTTCAGGATCTAATTCAATTCCGAGATAGCTCAACCCCTTACAAACTTTGTCGCGAGTTGTGATTTGATTCTCACCCACTCCTCCGGTAAATACCAGCACATCAAACCCATTCAGCGCGGCGGCGAAAGCGCCAATGTACTTCTTGATTCTATATTCATACATATCCAACGCGAGTTTGGCGCGCTCGTTTCCTTCATTGATCGCTTTGTCTATGTCGCGCATATCCGACGAAAGTCCCGAAACTCCTAAAATACCGCTATGTTTGTTGAATAGCGTATTTGCAGCAGCTGTACCGATCATTTCCTTATCCATGATGTAGGTTACCACGCCCAAATCCACATCGCCCGAGCGAGTACCCATAATCAGCCCTTCAACTGGAGTAAATCCCATGGAAGTATCAATCGATTTTCCATTCTCAACGGCAGTTATGGAAGCTCCATTGCCGATGTGCGCGGTAATTACTTTGGTTTTTCCGCATTCCAATTTCAAAAATTCACAAGCGCGTTGCGAAACGTATCGGTGGCTTGTGCCATGAAATCCATACCTGCGGATACCGTATTTTTTATAAAGCGAATAAGGAATCCCGTACATATAAGCATAATCGGGCATAGTCTGGTGAAATGCCGTGTCAAAAACAGCAACTTGCGGTACTGACGGCAATAATTCATTGATGGCGTAAATCCCCGAGAGGTTTGGCGGATTGTGCAACGGCGCAATTTCAATACAAGATTCGATGTTTTTTATCACTTCTTCGGTCAACACCACGCTTGAATTAAATTTTTCTCCTCCATGCACTACGCGATGTCCTACAGCTTTTATTTCATCTATGTCTTTCAGACAGCCGTGTTTTTTACTAGTAAGAACACCTAAGATATACTCAATAGCCACTTGATGTTCAAGAACTTCTCCCTCTAAAATTACTTGTTGTCCATCTTCGCGGGTGTGTTTCAGAAATGAACCTTTCATCCCTATTTTTTCAACCACACCGGTAGCTAATACCACTTTTTGATTCATGTCAAAAAGTTTATACTTAACGGATGAACTTCCGCAATTTAGAACCAAAATTTTCATTTTACTTTTTCTCATCATTTAGCTATTTTATAATAATTCCTTGTTCATCATATTTGTAGAATCCTCTTCCTGTGTTTACTCCAAGATGTTTTGCCCGATACATTCTCAAAAGCACCGGAGAAGGTTTGTATTTCACATGACCGTATTCTTCATAGAGATTTTCCATGAGTTTCACCACTTTTTCAATTCCGAGTCGATCCGCGATTCTGAAAAGTCCCTGGCGGTGACCAAAACCGACATTCATAATCCGGTCAATATCTTCTGTCGAAGCAATTCCTTCCATCAGCATAGAGCATGCTTCATTCAATTGGGTGAGAAACAACCGGACACTTACCAAGCCGGAAGATTCGATCACCTCTACAAATTGATAATTCAACAGTCGGGCAAACTTACACACTTTATCGAATGTTTCATCAGAAGTTTCGAGACCGCGTACTATCTCAATAATCTGTGAATCTTGCACGTTTGACAAAAAATGCAACCCGATACAACGCTCTTTGTATTCCAACTCCGACGCCAAATCGGAAACGATGACCGTAGTGACGTTGGATGCAATGATAGCCTCGGGAGAAACAACGCTCTCGAGTCTTCTGAACACTTCTTTTCGTTCAGAAATGAGCCTTTCGCCGGTCAACGTATTGTACCGAATCGCTTCTATCACGAAATCACATCCTTTGAAATCGCTGTAATCCATCGTCCCTTTGATACGACCCATGATTACTTTTTTCTCATTCTCGGTAAGCCCCCACCCTTTTATTCGGCGGTCTAATTTTTCTTCGATTCGATTAAGCGAATTCTCTATTTTCTCTTGGGTCGGCTCCAAAAAAACAACCTCCATTCCGTTGGTAGCCGCGGCGGTACAAATAACGCTACCGTCCTTTCCGCAACCCACTACTCCTACTTTGGAGAATAATGTTTTTTTACGACTTCTTTTGCTTAAGCCGAACCTCTCTATTGGTTCTTTGATAGGTATTAACATACTTGGGTTTAGTTTTTAGTTTATAGTTTTTTGTTTGCAGTAAAACAACAGGGTGAAGTTTTTTAGTTTTTCAGTTTGTTGCCTGAAAAATCATTCGGATTAAAGAAATCCTATTTCAGACGTTTTTTATCGCTTGATTAGCTGTAATCGTAATCATCCGCACGATATCCTCGACAGAGCATCCGCGTGAAAGGTCGTTGATTGGCGCTGCAATTCCTTGAAGTACAGGACCGATTGCTTTAGCACCGGAAAGGCGTTCAACAAGTTTGTATGCGATGTTGCCCGATTGCAAATCGGGGAAGACCAACACATTGGCTTCACCTGCCACCGCGCTACCGGGCGCTTTGCTTTTCCCGATCTTTTCTACAAGCGCCGCGTCCGCTTGCAGTTCGCCGTCAATCAGCAATTCCGGAGCCATCTCTTTGGCTATGCGGGTAGCTTCCTTTACTTTGTCAGCCAATTCATGCTGCGCGCTGCCTTTCGTGGAAAAACTCAACATGGCTACTTTCGGTTCAATTTCGGCTAAAAACATAGCCGTTTCGGCCGTACTCACAGCTATTGAAGCCAGTTCCTCGGCATTTGGATTGGGATTCACGGCACAATCCGCAAATACAAAAAGCCCTTTCTCGCCAAACTCTTCCTTCTGAGTAAACATTAAAATGGCACCGGATACAATCTTGATTCCCGGCTTTGTCCTGACTATCTGAAATGCCGGACGTAGCACATTTCCTGTTGTGTTTTGTGCTCCTGCAAGTTCACCATCTGCATCACCGTTTTTTATCATCAAGCACGCAAGATAAAGCGGATCTCTCGCTAATTTTTCAGCTTCATCATACGTCATCCCTTTGCTTTTGCGGATTTCATACAGTAGCTCAGCATATTTTTTTATATCAGGATGTGTTTCCGGATTTATTATTGTCGCTTCTTTGATGTATTTTAATCCGTTCTTATCAGCTATCTTGTCAATTTCGGTTTTATTACCAAGTAAAATCAGTTTCGCGGCCTTTTCCTTTAATATAATATTTGCCGCTTGAAGGGTTCTGATTTCAGTTCCTTCAGGAAGTACAATGCGCTGTGGATTATTTTTGGCGCGTTGCATGATTTCATCTAAAAGTTTCATATACTCAAACAATATTTATTAAAAATAATTCATACAAAATTACGGATTTTATGCCAATATACAAGGAAGATTTGTACATTTGTACTTCGAAGAACACATATTTTTTCTAAAAGAGATATTTGTGATTTCAAGTAAAACAACGCTAAAGTTATGTTTTTAACTTTTTCGGGAGAATATTATTTCAAACTGCAACCATTATACATTTAATACTATGAAACTCAAACATTTTATCATTGGAGCATTGATGGCTTCCACTTTATTTTCATGTAATAATCAACAAAAAACAACTACTATTTTGATGCAATCTGATTTTCCTTCAGCGCCTACGGCAGAAATTATTCCGGATTCATTTACCAATTTTGGAGTTACGAGAATTGACAATTATTTTTGGATGAAAGATAAAAACAATCCGAAAGTGATTGACTATCTGAATGCCGAAAATGCCTATACCGACTCCGTAATGTCTTCTACAAAGCAATTGCAAGAAGATATTTACAATGAGATTATTGGCAGAATAAAAGAAGATGACGAGACTTACCCAACGTTGAACAATGGATATTACTACTACACCCGGTCTGAAAAAGGGAAGCAATACCGAGTTTATTGTCGAAAAAAAGGCTCGTTGGATGCTCCTGAAGAAATTTTCTTTGATGTCAACAAAATGGCAGAAGGAAAAACAGCTTACATATTCGGAGGACATGCTGTAAGTCCGGATAATTCCATGTCGGCTTATTTTTACAATGAAACCGGCTCATTTGCAGACTACACGCTAAAAATCAAGAACTTAAACACAGGGAAAGAGTTGGATTTTACTGTGAAAGGCGCGACATCCTTTGCATGGGCAAATGACAATAAGACTGTCTTTTACGGCATTATCGACCCGGTTACGTTGCGTCCTTATCAGATATACAGACAGGAAATCGACAAAAAAGACAAGGTGTTGGTTTACGAAGAAAAAGACGTAAAATTCAGAACGGGAGTATCAGGTTCAAAAACGAAAGATTGGATTATTATTTCGAGCGGCAGTTCCACAACGTCTGAAACGAGATTTGCGTCAGCCGACAACCCTACCGAACAATTTAACGTGGTGCTGCCGCGTGTTCAAGATGTGGAATACAGTGTGTATCCGCACAAAGAATTCTTTTTTATACGCTACAAAGACAAAGAAAACTTAAACGGCAAGGTGTATCAAGTGGGTAAAGCCGACTATGCCGACCGAAATGCCTGGAAAGAAATTATTCCGCACAATGAAGAGGTTCGGATAGAATCATTGGGCGTTCAAAAAGATTATTTGATAATCGAAACCCGAAAAAACGGATTGGCCGAATTGGAAATTCGTGAAATCAGCTCCGGGAAAAGCAAATCTGTTACATTCCCTGAACCTGTTTACAACGCATATTCCAACGGAAACCCCGAATATCACGCCGCTACTTTCCGTTACGGTTACACCTCCTTAAATCGCCCGACGACTCTGTATGAATACGACTGTACTACCGATAAATCCACGGTTTTGAAAGTGCAGGAAGTTCCCTCCGGATTCAATCCCAATGACTATAAAGTGGAAAGAATTTGGGCGACTGCCTCTGATGGAGTACAAGTCCCAATTTCGATTGTTTACAAAAAGAATCTTAAGAAAAACGGAAAAAATCCTGCGCTGCTCTATGCCTACGGAAGTTACGGGATGAGTATGAATGTGTTTTTCAGCTCAAGTTTTTACAGTCTGATTGATCGCGGTTTTGTGTTCGGAATAGCTCATATACGAGGCGGCAGCGATATGGGCGAACAGTGGTACGAAGACGGCAAGTTGATGAAGAAGAAAAATACCTTTACCGATTTTATCGCTTGCTCCGAGAAGTTGATCGCCGACAAATATACTTCAGCTGACAAATTAGCCGCAATGGGTGGCAGCGCGGGCGGATTGCTGATGGGAGCGGTGGCGAATATGCGTCCCGAGCTATATCAAACCATCGTGTCACAAGTGCCGTTTGTGGACGTGGTAAGCACCATGCTGGACGACACCCTTCCGCTTACCACCGGCGAATACGAAGAATGGGGAAATCCGAACGAAGAAGAAGCTTTCAACTACATCCTCTCCTACTCGCCTTACGATAACATAAAAGCTCAAAACTATCCGAATATGCTGATAACGGGCGGAATAAACGATTCGCAAGTGTTGTTTCACGAGCCTACGAAATATGCGGCGAAACTGCGTTCGATGAAAACAGACGACAATATCGTGCTTCTGAAAATCAACATGGACAGCGGACACGGCGGAGCTACCGGACGCTATGACGGAATTAAAGAAACGGCATTCGAGTTGGCGTTTATTTTGAATCGAGTGGGAATTGATTTTTAGTTTAGTTGAGTGGCTGAGTGCGGGATGCCGGGTGAGGGATGTGGGATGCCGGGTGAGGGATGCTGGGTGCTGGGTGCGGGATGCCGGAGGTTTGGATGCCGAATGCTGGGTGCGGGATGCGGGATGCGGGGTGCGGGATGCGGGATGCGGGATGCGGGATGCGGGGTGAGGGATGCTGGGTGCGGGATGCTGGGTGCGGGATGCGTGCGGAATGCTGGGTGCGGGAGGTTTGGCTGCCTGTCCGTCTTTTGACGGATTCGGGTGTTATCCGTAATGGCATAGGGAAGTTAATTGCTCTCAACTAAAAACTGCAAATTAAAAACTCGTTCATAATTTCAATATCTATGAAACTGCTTCCATTACTTATTTTTTTAATTTTTTTCGGTAAATGTGACCAAACAAAAGCTTCCGAACGCATTCAAAATGAGCGATTCGCGCAAGAAAACGTGTACTACGCTATTCATAAATTTGTAGATGGCGATACGTTTTGGATAACTGATGGCGATGGACGAAAAGAAAAAATCCGGTTTATCGGAATCGACGCTCCCGAACCAAGAAGTTACGGCAAAAAGAAAGCTCAACCGTTTGGAAAAGAAGCTTCCGCATTTGTGGAGAGCTACCTGAAAGGGAAAAAGGTGCGGTTGGAATTTGATGTGCAAAAATACGACCGGTATCAACGCACGCTTGCCTATATTTTCATGGAAGACGGTACACTTCTGAACGATTACATTGTCCGCAGCGGATTTGCCGTAGTTTCAACTTTTCCGCCTAATGTAAAATATCAACACCGATTCTTGAAAAGCGAACGGTTTGCAAGAGATAAAAAATTGGGGATGTGGGGCGAAAAGTTTATATGAGGGATAAATAAGCAAATTTAACTGGAGCTAATTCATAGCAAAATACATATTTGTGCCAAATTATTTCGTTTTTTGAGGAGAGGTATTCGCAAATTGGAACTTATTGGGAATATTAAATTGTAATTTTGTACATTAATTAAATTATTTCGAATAAAGAATATTAAACCTATGACTTCAAGAAGAGATTTCATTAAAAAAATGGCAGTAGGAACAGCAGCTTTATCAGTCGGTGGTGTTTTGCCCGGATTTAGTGCAAGAAGCTACAACAATATAGTTGGAGCAAATGAAAAAATCAAATTAGCTGCAATTGGTGTTAATTCACGGGGAAATGCATTGGCGGGTGGCTTTGCCAGAGAAAAAGGATGCGAAATATCCCATGTGTGTGATGTTGATACCAGAGCAATCACTAAATGTGTTACTAACATACAAAAGATAGCAGGCAATATTCCAAGAGGCGAGAAGGATTTTCGCAAACTACTGGAAATAAAAGATATTGACGGAGTTATAATTGCCACACCTGAACATTGGCATGCGCCCGGCGCACTCATGTCTATGAAAGCAGGCAAACATGTATATCTTGAGAAACCAACCAGTCATAATCCGGCTGAGAATGAGATATTGATGAAAGCTGTGAATAAATACAACGTTAAAGTTCAGACGGGAATGCAAAGACGCTCTTGGCCCAATGTAAAACAAGCTATTGAAGAAGTTAAGTCAGGTGCCATCGGTGATGTCAAATTTGGGAAAGCGTGGTATGCTAACAACAGACCTTCAATAGGCATAGGCAAAGTTGTGCCGGTTCCTGAATGGTTGGATTGGGAACTTTGGCAAGGACCTGCACCTCGATTAAAAGAATATAAAGATAATTTCCTTCACTACCATTGGCACTGGTTTTATCATTGGGGTACGGGCGAGTCCGGAAATAATGGCGTGCATTTTATTGATATTGTTCGCTGGGGAATGGATTTAGAATATCCAACCGAAGTAAGCTCAACAGGTGGAAGATATTACTATCAAGATGATTGGCAATTCCCTGATACACAAGTTGTGAATTTAGAATACAACAAGGAAAAACTCATTACTTGGGAAGGGCGCAGTACAAATGGTAGAACCATTGAAGACCAAACCGTAGGATGTGCATTTTATGGTTCAAAAGGAGTAATTGTAATTGGAGGCGCTAATGCTTATAAAGTTTATGATAATAAGAATAAACTAATAAAAGACGTAACGAGCGACATGGGCTTTAGAGCCGGTGATACCTCTAATCCCACACAACAATTAGATTCTTACCATTTCTCAAATTTCTTGGATGCAATCCGGAAAAACACACCATTAGCGGCTGACATTCATGTGGGTGGAATCAGTTCTTCCCTTGCCCAATTAGGTAATATATCGCAACGTGTGGGTGCAACTTTCAGAACAGACCCATCTAATGGACATATCCTTAAAAATAAAGCTGCACAAAAACTTTGGAGCAGAAAATATGAGAAGGGCTGGGAAATGAAGATTTAGTTTGCAGTTTGTAGTAAACAGTTTTTAGTTTTACTACTACTTTCTTTTTTATCGGATCTTTTTTATCTCTAATTTTTAAACTCTAATTTACTTAAAATGAACAACATATTATTATTTGCATTAGGTGTACCGGAGCTTGTTTTGATTGCCTTGGTTGTTTTATTGATTTTTGGAGGGAAAAAATTCCTGAATTAATGAAAGGGCTGGGTAAAGGCGTAACGTCTTTTAAGAGAGGTTTGAAAGATGTAGAAGATGAAATTTAAGGTGGATATGTGATTGTGTTGTTATTTTAGAAAAAAGGGAATCCCCACTCAATATCTTTTGGGTGGGGATTTTTAATATTTTGATATAAATACTCCCTTTTTCCCTGAGAAGATAGGGAGAGTACAGCATCTGTGTTAAGATTAATCCTTTTCTTAGTTGCTTTTCCATTAAAAACACTTTTATTTTCACTTTCCGGACTAAGCTTTACTATTTTTAGTACAAGAATACATCTCTTGTTCAAAGAAATGAAGTAGGGACATTCGTGAAATAGCATTCAAAAAGCAGAATTGAGAAATAAGTCAGTTCTGTTTTTTTGTTTTTTGAGAGATTTCTATTTTTACGCGCACCTAATTGTTAAGTTTAGTTAAAAACCTA
>JAAYIT010000332.1 GCA_012523295.1 Porphyromonadaceae bacterium
ATATTAAATCCTTAATGAAACCTTAATTTGACTTAACTTCTTAATGGTAAAAAGTATTTTAATATACACTGGAAATTAATCTAAAATCATTTTTCACAGGAAAACCAGTAATACCAAAAAACACAACGAAATGGTCTTCAATTCTAAAATTTTGTTAGTTTATAAAGCGCTGACGCTTTCAGCGGTATTTAGACCGTTGTGACTTAAAACTGCAAAATGCCGCAACAAACGTCAGCTCCGATAAATCGGAATTTTCAATTTGCAATAACGAGAAAAAACAGAAGTTTCTTAAAATGCGAAAAAAAATAGTTCAAAATAAAGTCTCCATAAAGCACAAAGCCTATTCAGATTCCGCTTCAGCGGAAGGACATACCGCTTTCAGCTTACCGCTTACAAATTACATCGAAGTTAACTCCCTCTCCAAATCTTACGAAAAAGGTTCGGTTTTAGCGGTTGATAATGTTTCATTTGAAGTGAATAAAGGAGAAATATTTGGTCTTATTGGTCCGGATGGAGCCGGCAAAACTTCGATTTTTCGCATGCTGACAACGCTGATTTTACCGGATAGCGGAGTAGGGAAAGTGCTTGGGTATGATATTGTGGAAGATTATCGGGAAATCAGGCGTGAAGTAGGGTATATGCCGGGTCGATTTTCACTGTATCAAGATTTGAGCATCGAAGAAAACTTGAAGTTTTATGCGACAATTTTTGGGACGACAATCGAGGAAAACTTTCATTTAATACGAGATATCTATGTCCAAATAGAACCATTTAAGGACAGAAAAGCAGGAAATCTTTCGGGTGGAATGAAACAAAAATTAGCGCTTTGTTGCGCGTTGATTCATAAACCTCGTGTGCTTTTCTTAGATGAACCGACTACCGGAATAGACCCTGTTTCTCGGAAAGAACTTTGGGAAATGCTTCGTAAATTAAAGTCGGAAGACATTGCCATTTTAGCCTCCACCCCGTACATGGACGAAGCGCTTATGTGTGACCGAATTGCACTGATGAATGGTGGGAAAATAATGACAATTGACACCCCGCAAGGGCTGATTGAGAAATATGACAAACCGCTTTACGCCGTCTCTGCTGATAATATTTCGAAACTAATTAAGACTTTAAAATTATTCCCTGAAATTGAAAACAGCTACGCTTTCGGTGATAACGCGCATATTATTTTGCATGGAAAAACTGATAAATTAAAGGAGTTTTTGATAGAAAACGGACTAACAGAGATAGAAATAAAGCGGATAAAAGCGACGGTGGAGGATTGTTTTATAGAAAATACGTCTGAACAATAATTTTATTGTATTTCCACATTTGCCCGTAAAGACTTTCTGGAATATTTTAGAAAAACTGACTCATAGTCCGTTTAGGTTGAAAAATAAAGAAATTTGTACAGAAACCGGAATATTCACAGCTCTTGTAACTCGTTCTGTCAGTGTGTTTTAGAATGAAAAAACAAAGAGAATTCGTATATAAACTTCGTAGAAGTCGCCCGTGTACCGATAGAGCTATCAGTAGGAGGTTGTTGGCTACACCGAACGTAGTTTCATGGAATTTTCCTGCTGACAGTTCTTATCGGACATTTGAGATTTACTTTAGGAATGATTACGGATAATCATAAAAATGAATAAAGCGAATATACATAACCAACCACTTTCACCAACGTCCCGCAAGGAGGCGAAAGAAGACTTTGTCATTTCAGCAAAGAATCTCACCAAAAATTTCGGCTCATTTACGGCTGTTGACCACATTTCTTTTGAAGTAGAAAAAGGTGAGATTTTTGGATTTCTCGGAGCCAACGGAGCAGGCAAAACTACAGCTATGCGTATGCTGTGCGGGCTTCTGAAACCAACAAGCGGAGAGGCTACCGTAGCGGGATTTGATGTGTTCAAAGAACAGGAGAAAATTAAAAAAAACATCGGGTATATGAGTCAGAAATTCTCTTTGTATGAGAACCTGACGGTGAAGGAAAACATCGAATTTTATGGCGGCGTGTATGGCTTGACTATGGAAGAAATCAGACCGCGGATGAGAGCTCTGCTCCAGCGACTCGACTTTGTGGAAGTACGGAATAAACTCGTAAAATCACTCCCGTTGGGATGGAAACAGAAGTTGGCTTTTTCGTCTGCCATTTTTCATGAGCCTCAAATTGTTTTTCTTGATGAACCTACGAGTGGTGTGGATCCGGTTACACGCAGGCAGTTCTGGGATTTGATATATGATGCGGCTGAGCGTGGAATTACCGTTTTTGTGACCACACATTATATGGATGAAGCTGAATACTGCAACCGTATTTCATTGATGGTTGATGGTAGAATCGAAGCTCTTGATACTCCGAAAAATCTAAAAACAGAACACAATGCCGAGTCTATGGACGAAGTGTTTTATGCCTTGGCAAGGAAAGCAAAAAGAGAAGAATAGAGTTGACAAATAGTTAATAAAGAAATACTTAGAAGATTATTTCAATAAGCATGACAAGCAAAAAGAAAC
>JAAYIT010000333.1 GCA_012523295.1 Porphyromonadaceae bacterium
CTTGGCTTCCAGCCAAGGTTTTTTATATTGTTCGGCAAGATGCCGAACGCCCCAATAGAGTCACAACCTTCCCACAATTTTTCATCTTTCTCTCGAAATTACATGAGCCATTGGGTCTCTTGGCTTCTAACCAAGGTTCTTTATATTGTTCGGCAAGATGCCGAACGCCCTAATAAATTCGCAGCCTAACCTCAATTTTTCATCTTTCCTACAAACCTATATCAACCATTGGGTCTCTTGGCTTCCAGCCAAGATTTAATTTAATTTTCGGCAAGATGCCGAACGCCCCAATAGAGTCACAACCTTCCCTCAATTTTTCATCTTTCCCACAAAATTAAATCAACCTTTGGGTCTCTTGGCTTCCACCCAAGGTTCTTTATATTGTTCGGCTGGAAGCCGAACGACCCAATAGAGTCGCATCCTTTCCACAATTTTTCATCTTTCTCACGAAATTACATTAGCCTTTGGGTCTCTTGGCTTCTAACCAAGATTTATTTTAATGTTCGGCTTCTAACCAAAAATACAGCTGTGAAAATCAGAAAAGATTTTAATCTTCTCTATCAAACCACCAGTTACCGGACCAATCTTCCGGTCTTTTTACTAATCCGGCTTTCACAGGATTATTAATTGTATATTCTATTGCATTATGCCAATGCTTTCTATCCCGAATAGTTGTATCAAACTTATCCGGATACCACAATCCACCACTTCGATTTTCAATTTTATTAATTTCATTAGCAGTAAAACTTTTAACTGAGTGTATAATATCCTGTAAATAAACTGGTTTACCTTCCGAATCATTTTCAAAAGTTCTCAATACCCAATGCACGTGGTTTGACATGATACAAAAAGCATAATTCTCAATTTTAGTTCCTTCAAAATAGAGTAATGAATTAAAAATGATTTTTTCATTCTCGGGTCTATTCAGATTTACAATATTTTTTGTTTCAAGATGTAACACCTCATCAAAAGCTTTGAAGTATTTTTTGCGCATTAAATTAATATCCAATCTAATGTAATTCAATTCAGAATCATCAATTTTCTCTATTTCAGCTTGTTTTAGTTTCTCATATAGAAATGCTAATTCTTTTGTATATTGTTCCAATGCTTTTGATGGAATAGCATCAATCAGGCACCAAGTGACAAAGTAAGATTGCCCGGGTTGCTGAAAATGAGGCAGATATGTTCGGTAAAATTCCTTTCGATTCATAAAAACACATTTTTTGGGATTAAGTATTTGTAATGTTCGGCAAGATGCCGAACGACCTAATAAACTCATAACCTCCCCTCAATTATTCACCTTTAGCACGAAATTAAATCAACCTTTGGGTCACTTGGCTTCCAGCCAAGGTTTAATATTATGTTCGGTAATATGCCGAACGACCCAATAGAGTCGTAACCTTCCCTCAATTATTCATCTTTCTCACGAAATTATATTAGCCTTTGGTTCACTTGGCTTCTAACTAAGATTTAATTTAATGTTCGGCTGGAAGCCGAACGACCTAATAAAAGCTTAACTTCTATACATCATTTCAACATTTTAATTGAGCTATATGAGCCATTGGTTCACTTGGCTTCTAACCAAGATTTAATATTATGTTCGGCAAGATGCCGAACGACCCAATAAAAGTTTAACTTCTTCTCATCTTTTTATCATTTTCATTAAGCTATATGAGCCATTGGGTCTCTTGGCTTCCAGCCAAGATTATATATCATCACTCTTCCATTATCTTGATAAACTCAATCACTCCTTCATCCGGAACAAATCCCAACCTGTAAATCGGAACCGATTCAATCATTTTACTGAAAAAATCCAAATGGTGCTGAATAAATCGTTTGTCGTAGTTATTCTGAATGCTGAAAGCCATGATCCCGGTTACTGCAGCGGCACCGGATATTTTTTGAATACTATTTTCAGGCGAATGCCGGATTAAATATACAGCATCTAACGGCGCTTTTTTGTTCTTATCTTCATAAAACATAGGCGTGTTATAGATAAAGTACATTCCGTTTTCCCTCCGGATAATCAAGCGGTCATCATTTATCAGCAGATTTCCCGCATCTCGCCAAATGCCCGAAATAGTACTTTTGCCCGTGCCCGAAAATCCGCTGAACATCCGTCCTTTTACTCCGTCAAAAACTCCTGATGCATGCATCATCACGGCGTCAGCATTGAGAATGGCGTAATGAAGCAAAATCGGAGCCATCGGGTAGAGGAGCGGTTCCAACGTACCGTTAATTTCATCAGACCAAATAACCCAATGCCTCAAATCGGCTTTCAAAAGTGCAATCTGCTGAATTTTAGATTGATTTTGCTGATTGTAAACTACAAAAAGCAAATCTTCTCCTTTCCGGTAAATTTCATAGAATTTCAATTCTTCATTTTCGGAGGTAAAAACCTTTTCAGCATTATCAAAACTGATATTTTTATCTTTTATTTTGCATTCCACCACGATATCGGCATTACCCGATTCGTTGGTAATGAAATGCTTAAATCCGATGTCTAACGTTAATTTTCTTTCAGAATTTAATTGAATGGAAAAACCGGCAATGGAAATATTTAATTGATATGACATTATTGATTGTTTTCACTTGAAAGCGAGGGACCTCGCTTATTAGACTTAAAAAATGAATATTGGCAATCCTTCCCTAAATTACGGTCGTAAGGCCCAACCACTTAAAGACGTCCACGAACTATCGGGATGACCCGTTAATGAATAACCCATTAATCCTGACTTTTGGGATAAATATTAGCCGTACAAATAAGCTTTTTTGAGATTAGAGAGCTTTGCGGATAAACATTTAGAAAAATAAAGTTTATTGAATACGAAGTGCTTGTCCATGTTGAGAGCAACGCTCTCGCTAAAGCAGTACCCAGCACCCAACATTCCACATCATCCCTCTAATTTCTCAATCTTTTCCAAAAATTCTTTCACATCCTTTTCAGCGGTCTCCTCATCCACTTCAAAATTCTCCATAAGCAAATCTTTCAACTGTTCAACAGAAGAATTTTCATTCAGATTTTCCCAGAGAAATCCAGCCGTTTCATTCAGATTAAACAGCGTATCCATATGTGCCACATTGCTAACCAACGGCACCAAAACCAATTCATTCCCGACTTTACGTGAAACAAATCTCGATTTTAATTGATCAACTTTTTTAAAGTCCATAGTAGTTTTATTTTTCACAAAGATAATGATTTTAGACAAAAAAACTCTGCCAAAGTTCGAATCCTTGGCAGAGTTTGAAGATATTAGTTAATCAACAGTTACTTGAAAGCAAACATTGATTAAAAATTACCACGTATAAAGCCCATCAGACTCATCTACATCATACGGTGTAGTCTGCTGAGGACCGCCGGGAGCCGGAAAAGGATCACCCGGTGAAGTACCACTTTGGGGAGATTGCAACTGCAATGAAATCTCTTTATCTAACTTTATTTCTTCAATTTCAGGTCGCTGATAAGTTTTTCTTATTTCTTTCATATCTTAAGTCGGTTTTTTATTTTACAATTAATTTCTGAGTCTGAACATGCTTGCCTGCTTCTACTTTTACTATATAAACCCCCGAACTAAGCTGTTTGTTCAAGCTGTTTGCAGTTCCTTGTAAGCGTTGTGATGCGATAAGCTGACCCACATTGTTATAAACATACGCATGTGTGCCGTCAGTGTAGCTTGGCAGTAAGATATGAAGTTTACCATCTGCCATTATCAGCTGCATATCGTCGGTGAAGTTTTGATCTACCGATGACGGAATATCTGATTTTGGTAAAATCAGGCTGAAACGGGTCAAGTTTGTTCCTGCATCGGCTGTAAACTCATACTCGGAAGCAGTCAGGTCTGTTTCGATTCCTTTTACTTTGTCTTTCAAAATCACCTTTTCACCTTCAGCAAAATTGCTGAATTCGGTCGATTTGATTGTATAACTGCCAGTTGCATCGGCTTGGAAAGCTAATGTGATTTCTGTGTTATGAGGGATTGCGCTCATACCGTTTATCAACATTGGCATAGTTTCCAACAAGGTGTAAAGTTTAGGCGAACTTGTACCCATCATTTTTCGCGTATCGTAGTTATCGTATGTATCGGCTGCATTCTCATTGAAATAAAGCACCATCTCATCGGTATTTGTGCCGTTGGTAGCTTGGAGACGGATAACTTGATTTTGTGATTTTTTAGGGGCTCTTAGCAGATTGTTATAAGACAATTCTGTATGTGTACGCATATTGTTATCTAAAGTAATACTTTCACTTGTTGGTGTTGTACTTGAAGCATCATCACTTGCCACTACCCAAAATCCTTGCATGGGAGCTATTATTCCATTTGCATCTTCTGGTACACCTATGCCGCCTGCTGCGTTATATGCGGCAGCTGTACCAAAGTTATACCAAATAGAAGACTTTATTTTTGATTGGTTAGATTCGTTTGCCCATACAGTGTTCCAGTTAAGCGCTGAAGGATAGGGATTTCCGATCAAGTTCCAACCACGGTATTTATCTGATGTATTTCCGTTATAATGAATTGGGATTGAAACCTCTCCATTATTTAATGTTCCTGTAAACTGAAGAGTAGTTCCGGAAGGCTGAACGGCATAACCAAGACCCAATGTCATTGGGTTTTCCTCAGTAAAAGTTACTTCTTCATATGCTGACGGAGAAGCTGATGCATTATAAGTATAAGCTACTCCTGAATATAAACCACTTGCTACAGGACTTGAAATAGCGTATGTTTCACCACTGCGAGTTAAGTGTTGATTCACTTCGGCTTCCATAAACACCTCACCGATTACTGTCGCTGTGCCTGTTTCGTCTGAAAGTAATTTAAGACTGGCAAACTCGATTGCTCCACCCTCAATTATTGTAAGACTTCCATTTGGCTGAATAGTAAGGTTAGCAGCATGAGCAGCATATTCTGTCGGAATTGTAACATGATGTGAGATAGCTATATCTGTTACTTGCGGAACTGCACCACCACTCCAAGTAGTCGGGTCATTCCAGTTTCCGTTTTGAGCGGAAGAAACCCCATAGCTACTCCATTTTACATTATCAATCACTAACTGTCTGTTGCCATTAGCCGTTCCTTCTGGATAAGTTAATCTTACAGTAACAGTTCCTACTTTATTTATTATATCACTAAACTTATACACATCTGTTTCTTCTCCACTGGCGGCTCCGAACCCAGGAGTAATATACTTTTCTTCTCCATTTACCACAACAGCAATAATTCTTTCTCCTGCTCCGGTAAATGCTTTTCTATAATTAAAAGAGAATTCTCCAACACCATTTGGAATTACAAATTCAACATAGCTTGGTTCATCTGCCCTTCTAAGCATTATTCCCTTTTCATTTATTGAATAAGTACCTGCATTTCTAGAATGAACGTATTTGACAACAACCCCTTCTGTTTCGCCATCAAACTCTCCGTCTAAATACGAAGCAGTTAGAACTTCCTGAGTTTCAAATGTTTCATTAGCATTTAAAATTAGTGGTGATTCTTTTGTTTCAGCAGCAAGAGAAACCACAACATCTGATGCTCCTGTACTTGACAATGTAAGAGTAGCAGAATGCGTAGCTGTTGCATCTGAAGGAGTGTAAGTAACGCTAATTTCTCCACCAGTAGTAGATAAAGATGTCGGTATTACAGAAAATTGAGCCATATCAGTACCTGAAAGGGTTGCTGTTATTTCACCTGTTAGATTTTCGCTAGTAACAGTAATAGTTTTAGCATCAACTGTTCCCCCAATTTCAACCACACCAAAATCAAGCGATGTTGGAGTTGCAATGATTAACGGTTCGGTAGAAGCTAATTCAGTTATTAAAACAGGGAATAACTGTGGATCGCCATTATAATAAGAAATAAATCCAACAATATCATATTTTTTTGCTGCCAAAACAGAACCTCCCAAGCGGAAATTATCTCTAACCGTAAAATCTGCCGGATTAACTAAAGTTCCATTTACTGTGCTGGAGGTAGAGAAAGTTACATCTGCAGTAAATTGTACATTTTCAACTTTTACATATTTTGCAAGATCTGCAGTATTAACTGTTGACAAGTCAAACACTGTTGGTTCAATTGCAGTACCACTTACAGCATCCGGTGCAACCGGGCTTGTCATTTGAGCAGCACCACCATAGGTTCCGAGTGTACCCATTAATCCGCTAAGTACATCGCCATTCGTAAATGTTTTTCCTACATTACCGTAAACCAGTAATGAGCCGGAACTGTCTTGAATATACATATTTTGTCCATTTTGATAAACAACAGTAACCGGACCGGAGATAATAACATTTCCTGTTTCAGTTGTAGCTAAAAATTCTGCAATATTGGCTACTGAAGGAGGAAAAGTATATGTAGCAGTTGCTATTGCACTTGGTTCCAAACCATCAGCATAAGCAATTGCTTTAATTGTGGTAGTAGTAGTTACATTTATTGGAGTAGTACCTACATATAGTGTTCCGTTTCCGGTATTGTTAGGGTCTGTGCCATCAGTTGTATAGTAAATAGAAGCTCCTGCAGTTTCTGAAGTTAACTCCACGTTCTGTGCAGAAGTGTAAGTACCAGCTTCTGGTGAGAAAGTGGGTGCGGCAGTAGCATTTAGATCTTCATAGTAAACCTTAACATTATCTATAAATGCCCTTTTAGCTGTTGTTGCGATTGTAACAGTTGAATTGGCTGTCCCACCAGAAAAATGTAATTCTTTTGTCTCAAAAGTATCACTCATAGTTGCAGAGTAAATTACTGTTTGAGGTGTAATACCAGAAACTGTCACATTAATACTACCTTCCACGCTAGTCCATCCTTTAACGTCAAAACTAATACTAAAATTTCCTCCGTTCACCGAAAGATCCATAGACTTACTCTCAATACTGCCTATTGCAGAACTAGTTCCAAGCTTTACAGCTCCACCCGCTTGATAAGTCCTATTTATAGTTGGAAAATTATCATTTCCACTCCAGCCAGTACCAGAACCACCTGTTGTGGTATTATTACCTGTAATAATAGATGAAAAATCCTCTTCGAGAATAATCACCTGCCCCCACGTCCCACTCCCGGCCATCATCACCACAGCCAGAAGCATCATTTTTAAAAAGTTAAATTTTCTCATACGTAATTTTGTTTATGTGTTATACTTTATTGGTTTTATTTATAACTGAACTACAAACATAGTTTTTTTATATTTAAATTCTCAATATTATTTGTTAAGATTGTGTTAATAAAACGTTAAAATCATGTTGTTTTAGTGTAGGTAGTTATTTTAATCTTCTCTAATCGGCTGATAGAGAGGGATAAGGGAGAATTGGATGTTTTTAGCTGTTTTGCTGATTCCCTTTTTGCAATCGGGAGGAAATTGAGATTTATTGAATTATGTCTATCCGCAAAGTATCCTAAAATCCGAAATTTAAATCTGATATGGGGTCTAACCGCTTCAAGCGGTTTGACACGTTGTGGATAAAAATGCATCAAACGTCTTGAAGACCTTAGATGCTATGTTTGTCATTATCTCAAATTTATTAGGACGGAATGCGGATTATCAATTGTTGAATTTGTTTTCAGCTGTGTTTTCTGATAAATAAGGTGTTACTACAGGGATAGTGAAGCCATAATTACGGGGCTGCGCTACTGAAAAAGGTGAAATAATACCGTATCCTGTACGTACTCGAAACACAAAGATTAAATTAGGCGTATAACGCCGGTAGTATGGTAGAAACATTGCAATTATTAAGCGTAAGGGGCGTAGCTCCGGCATTATAATTATCCGGTATTCATCTAACAAAGATTAATTCCATCGTGTAACAAACCGATATGAAACCGGTAGTTGCTGAACAAAAAAACTCTGCCAAAGTTTCTAACCTTGACAGAGTTTTCTATAAATCATCGTATTAAAATAATACGCAATGTGCTAAATAAGCATGTTACCAGTTTTCATAAATGTATGGATCTGAATCCGGTGAACTCATTAAATTAGGTTCCATGCTGTGAGGAGCAGCGCTTTCTCTGGAAGGAGGATCGGATGCTAATTGTAATGAAATTTCTTTATCTAATCTTATGCTCTCAATTTCGGGTGTTATATATTTTCTTTTCATTTTTTATAGGAATAAATTTTGTTTTTTACATTAAGGTCGTATTGAAAACGCCATTTAACTTCACGCGGTTTGGGTGAAAATTTGCTGTTAAATGGCAGTATCATAATTGTATTTTTCTATTTTACAAATACTTTAGCAGTCCGGTTGTTTAACTTAACAATATAAATTCCGGTCTGGAATTGGGCATTAATATCATTTTTCAGCCCATTTACTTTTTGAGTTATAACCCGTTGTCCAACACTGTTGAAAATTGAAATCTCATTATCAATCTCATTTTCATTGGCGAAAACAGACAATGTGTTGCCATTGACAGTAGCTAATATATTCTTAGCAGAATGTCTGTCAACACTTGTAGGCATGCCCGATTTTGGGAACATAACACTAAATCGATTTTCAGTAACTTCTCCCTCTGAAATTGTGAAAGTATAGTTATCAAGGGATAAATCTACTTGCAAAGATGTTTTGTTGTCTATAAGAACAGCCTTGTCGCCGGTTGAGAAATTACTGAATTCTGATGCTGAAATTGTGTATTGTCCAGCATTGCCTTTCACGAATAAAGGTATCCGGGTGTCATAGGGGATAGTGTTCATTCCGTTGATTACTAAGTCTTCGGCGCCTAATCTTGTAAAGATATTAGGTACAGTAGTTCCGTTATTCATCATTTTTGGTGAATCGGCTCTGTCATATCCATCGAGAGCATTCGGATTGAAATAAATCACTGTTTCATCAGTTGCAGTTCCGCTGCTGATTTCTAAACGAAGAATCTGATTTAAAGATGCAGCAGGAGCTTTGAATGGAATAGATGTTCCGGTGGTATTATGCATTCGCATTGCTTCAGTAAAGTTTAATTCAACATTATTTGCAACAGCGCGTACCCAAAATCCTTGCATTGGAGGGATTTTGTCCAAATTTTCACCACCCGTGCTGACTCCAAATATATTATACGTAGGGAAAGTCCATTGATCGTCATTTTTAGTTCTATACCAGATAGTGGATAGAATATCATCGGAGTTATCATCTAACAAATCCTGCGCGTTCAAGTAGGATGGATATGGATTTCCAACCAAATTAAAGCCAATCTCACTATCTTTTACTGTACGGGTTAACGTGATAGCTTTATCACCGCTATTCAGGTTGCCTGTAAAATCAAAGTTATATCCATCTGTACCTATTCCCGGATAAACAACATATCCTTTACCAACTTCATAGTTACCTGTAGCCGCTTTCCACCTTACATACTGAGGTGTGGACTCTGTTTCGGTCTCATCATAATACTCAATAAATGAAGGATCGGTGTAGTCAGTTGGTATCGGAGCATCTGACATAGGTGATGACATATACCAGTTTCTTAGTGGTGTTAAATACTGGTATGCTGTAGCATTGCCTGTTACATTACCCACAAGAGTGGCTGTGCCGGTATCGTCGGAGCGAAGGCTGATTTGATCTGTAACTGTTAATGTGATTCCTGTTGATACAGTTAACTTCCCATTTGGTTCTACTTCTACTTCTACTGCTGACGCTTCGCTGCTTACTGTTACTTGATGAGCTGAACGAATAATATGCTTCGAAATCGGAGCGCCGGTGGCAATGTCAGAGCCAAACCAGTTGGATTCATCAAACGTAGCATCCCAAGTTGTGGTATCATCCCAATTTCCTGTGTTTTTTGTACCAAAAGTATAGGTTAAAGAGCTCCAGGTTGTAGTAGTACCAGGGTTATCAGGGTCATTATCTATTTTTTCAGTAAATGATTCAATGTAATTTCCAGTAGCAGGTATAATGATATCACCTGATTGATTCCACTTATTATCCCATGATAAAGGTAGTCCTGAATGCCTGGTTACGATAACATGAGTCCAATCTCCTGCCGGAACTACTGCACCCCAGATTTGATCCGCATCTGCCCCAACAATATGTGTAACCTCTGTCCATTCATTTCCAGTTGAGTTGAAGAAATAGAAACCAACTTTAGCAGAAGCATCTAACCAGAAATTTACAGCTAATGGCCTTAAAAACATTTTTTCGGTGCCGTCAAAGGCTCTCGAAAAGACCGAGGAAGATGCAAAAAGCATCATGCCCAATAAAAATAAAGTAATTTTTCTCATAGTCTTAAAATTTTAAAATTA
>JAAYIT010000334.1 GCA_012523295.1 Porphyromonadaceae bacterium
ACTTATCCTCCTACTCCTCTCCGCGCTACTTATCGTGGTGGGCTGTAAAAAGACCGATCCCGATATACTTACGCCCGAAAGCTTAGCGGGCGAGTGGAAACGTACAGGCGATGCAGTCGGCACTGAATTTTGGACGCTGATAAACACCGACGGCTCAGGAAAAGTAGCCTTATTCGCCAACGGGAAATCATACCCCTCGTTTATCCAATTTCACTGGGAAAGCAAAGGAAAAATCCTGACCCTGACCGACTACGCCACCGGTGAGAAGATCATTTGCGAGATAACCAAACGCACCAAAGACGAACTAAAAATGAACGTAACCTACCCGTGGGATCCCGGTAACAAGAAACAAGAAACGTGGCTGAAAGATAGCTTTAAAACCAAATTGGCTACGCCCCATATCACGCTCACCACCGCAAAAACAAAGAAAGATGAAATAAGCTTGTATATGGAAGCCGCCGATGCCGACCGAGCCGACGTGTGGATAGACCTGAACAACAACGGGATAAAAGACCCGGGCGAATCAAGTATTAATTTTGAATCGAGTAAAAACTACATTATCAACACCCCAACCGTTACGCTGTACGGAAAAATAACCCGACTGAATTGCGAATCCAATCTAATCACCGCGTTAGACGTAAGCAAAAACACCGTGCTGACCGAGCTATATTGCTACAATAATCTACTCAATGAGTTGGACATAAGCAAAAACACCGCGCTGACCCTGCTCGAATGCTCGAATAATTTACTCTTCGAATTTGACGTAAGTAAAAACACAGCGCTGACCGAGCTATATTGCTATGACAATTTGATCTCCAAGTTGGACGTAAGCAAAAGCACCGCGCTTTACAAGTTGTTTTGCTATAACAATAAACTCACTGAGTTGATCGTAAGCAAAAACTCCGCGCTGACTATACTAATCTGCTCCGAGAATAAATTAGAAGTCGCAACACTCCACAAAATAATCGACGATTTGCCCGAACGTAAAGACGCAGATAAAGCGGAAGCATATTTATACTCCAACCCCGGTACGAATAAGATTACCGATGCCTATAAGGAGAAAGGCAAAAACAAAAATTGGGAAATAATATATGTAGCCAAATAAGTCTAATTATCACGTGCAGCTTTTTTTGGCAAAATAAATCAAAACAAAAAGGAAAAGAGTGAAGTAAAAAGAATCAAGTAAAAAGCAAAAAGAACCAAGAACCGGTTATGCCTTTCCCAACCCTTGGAGTGGTCGAAGACCCTGCAAGGGGTTGAAATGCAAAACACGGAACACGAAACACGAAACACGAAACACGAAACACGAAACACAAGCTTGGAAGCTTTGCGAATTAACATATAAATATTTCAAAACACATAACTCTTTAAAAAAACAAATAACAAAATGAAAACAACACTGAAACTACTATTAGTATTCGCCGTGCTAATTTTCACGGGATGCGACGACGATTTTGACACTAAGGGTCTAAGTATGACTCTCACCACCGCCAAAAACGTAGGCGATAAAATCCGGTTAGATTTACGCGCATTGAGTGAAGACCGACCCAATGTCTGGATAGATCTGAATAACAACAAAAAGAAAGATCCCGGAGAAGCTGTGACAAAATTTGAAAATGATTTCGTTGAGTACACGTTGGGTGCAAAAACCGTTACGATTTACGGAACAGTCACTGCTATATTTTGCTATCACAATGAACTTACCGCATTGGATGTTTCAAAAAATATTGAATTGCACAATCTGTCATGTTCGCACAATAAACTCACGGAGTTGAATCTTTTGAAAAACGTTAATTTAAGTTGGATAGATTGTTACAACAATCAAATAAAAGGCGAAAAAATGGGAGCGTTTGTGAATAATCTTCCGAAACGAGATCCATCTTTGACGAGTTGGCTGTTTATAGTAAATACAGATTCCGGCAGTGGCGAAGGGAACGAAATTAGCGTATCCCAAGTAAATACAGCCAAAGCGAGAAACTGGGAAGTGAATAATCATAAAGGTGAAGAGTATCACGGAAAGTAAGTACCGCGTAGGTGAAATACAACATTAGAATAAACAATGAATCTGATCGAGTGAATTTCAAAACACATGTAAACTAAGAACAATTACAATATTTCGAAACACGAAACACGAAACACGGAACACGAAACCCGGAACTCGGAACCCGGAACTCGGAACCCGGAACCCGGAATCCGTAAAATTCGCATAAAAAACTATGAATAAAAAACAATTTTCAACAATCTTAATCACAGTTGTGATAGCGTTGTTGTCGCTAAGCGGATGCGCCGAATTGCTGACGGCGGTGGCAAGCGCTTACGTAATCAAGCCGGAGCAGCTCGATGGTAAATGGGAAGAATATGAACGCGAAGAAAACTACGACGGCTCATGGGTCAAGAAACCCGCATCAAAACAAGTAATCAGTTTCAACAGCAACACCGGAAGCGGCGAAAGCAATATGGTGGGCAAGTTTACCTACACGGTGGAAGGGCGAAAACTGCAAATAAAGCCACACGACATCTATGAAGTAGTCAGACCCCGCAGCATCATGTGGGTAAGAGAAGGCGACAATAATATCAATTATCGAACCATAGCGTGGGAATATGAAGCCAACGATAAAAAAGTGAGGGAATATCTCAGAGAAAAATGATACATAAAAAACCAAGTTTATATTTTCAAAATTATTTAAAACCAATTACAAAATGAAAAAAAATCTAGTAACATCAATTTGCCTACTTATGGTACTGCTCGTAGCAGCATCATGTAAAAAGGCTGTAGAAGACGTACTGAGTACCGAAATTCCGGTAAAAGACCAATCAGTAACCTTTGTGCTGCAACCCGCGAATGCGAATGAAGCTCCTGCGCGCGTAAAGGCTGAAAGTGAAGAAGTGCTTTACGACGGGGTGTTGAAAATAAACATTGCCGCCGAATTAGAAAGTCGAGGATTTTCGTTCGAGAACATTAAGTCGTTTCTCATCACGCAGGGAACCTTAGAAGAAACCACTCCTGATGGTTTTGACATGAAAGGCTTTATTGGTGCCAAGTTGTACTTTGATAATCGAGATCAATTAGTGGCAAAAGTCGATAAAGTGGAAAAAGGCATAGCTCGTTTTACCATCGTAAATCCCCAGCTATTAGACAAACTGGAAAATGACGAGTTGCACATCATCCTTGTCGGCGTTCGACCCTCAATCCAGTTGAAACTAACCCTCAAGATGGACTACTTAGTAAAGGTGAGTTTGATTAAATAAGTACAAGGAATCACTAGTGTCCGGTTGTTTAATTTTTTAATTCTCTGAAATTCCTTTCTATAAGTGATTTCAAGAGTATTTTTATATTTTTCGATTTGAATTTTTTCTTGAACTTTGCCTGAAATATAAATTTCA
>JAAYIT010000335.1 GCA_012523295.1 Porphyromonadaceae bacterium
AAAACACCCGTTCCTACTCTCCAACCTCAAACCACAAACGATCCTGCTCCCCAACAAACCGCACCATTCAGCCCCACACTCCAACAAATGATTGACCTCAACCCCTCACTGCTAACCCTCATCCATGAATTCCAGTTGGTAGAATCCCAATGAGCTTAATAATTGCCGTCGCCTCTGAATCCAATTATATTTGTGATCAAATAAATGATAGATATGTGTGTACAATTTTATTTAATCACTAATCAAAAATATTTCGTATTTTTGTTAATTAGATTAATGCATTAAACCGTAATAATCTAAAACACTATTACGTATAGGACACATTTTTTCCTACTAGCTCATATTAGGCGTACTTCCTACCAATTATTGAACCTAAAGTTGTTAATTTGCAATATTATTAAATAAGGTTTTTAGATTATGCAGAACTTACAGAATGAACTTATAAATATACTACAACATGAAGATGCTTTGGTTGTTGACGGACAACTAAACAAGAACAAAATTGTTGAAATGGCACTTCAAGTTAACCCAAAACTGATTAAGTACTTAATTAAGCACGATACATTTAAAACCCACTTTTTTATCGATGTAGAAGGTGTTTTGGTATTTGACAAAATTAAATTTCAGCGATTTGTAAACAATAAATCCTTTTTGCCCGATAGTTACACCGCTTTTAAAAACAAGATTGGGTTAACTATTAACGATGGCACAACCGACAATTACATTACCACTAAAAACGATGTAGTGTTGGCATGGCCACATAAAGATTGCGTTTTGGAAGGCGGACAAACCAAAGAAGACCAAAAACGTAACGAAATATTTTGGAACGAGACGCTTGCCCCCGATGAAATTGACCGACTACTTGACCCTAAAGTTTTTACCAATTGGAAGAAGTACGACCAACAGGGTGAACACGAAGTAACAGAAATAAGTGATAGAGATAACCTGATTATTAAAGGAAATAATTTATTGGCGCTTGCCTCTTTAAAAAAAAGATATGCTGGAAAAGTTAAACTTATTTATATAGACCCACCATATAATACGGGGAACGATAGTTTTCAATATAATGATTCATTTAATCAATCAGCTTGGATTTCATTCATGAAAACTAGGCTTGAAATATCAAAGATTTTACTATCAAATGATGGTAGTATTTTTATTCAATTAGATTATAATCAAGTTCATTATTGCAAGGTCCTTATGGATGAATTGTTTGGCAAGAATTGTTTTAGAAATGAAATTATTTGGCAAAGAACTACAAATACTGGTAGCAGTAAAGGAATGGCTAATAAGCTAAGCAATGATACTGATTCAATTTTATATTATTCAAAAACAGATTCTCCTAAATTCAATAAAATCTTCAAAGAGTATGGTGAAGATTACTTGAAACGCTTCAAGGCAGAAGATAAATATGGCAATTATAGATGGCAATATATGGCTACCTACTCTCAGGACAAGTATAAAGCACTTGAAGAAAAAGGACAAGTTAGATGGTTAAAAGGTTCAAGTAAACCAGAATACAAACAATATTTAAATGATTTAAAAGGAGTTCCATTAAATAATCTTTGGACTGACATTTTCCATGTAAACCCTATGGCAAAAGAAAGTGTTGACTTCAAAACACAGAAACCTGAAGAATTATTAGAAAGGATAATATCAATTTCAACCAATGAAAATGATATCGTTGTTGATTTTTTTGCAGGTTCAGGAACTACTTGTGCAGTCGCACACAAAATGAAAAGAAGATACATAATCATTGAGCAGATGGATTATGTTGAGTCAACGATTAAAAATAGGCTCTGCAAGATTATTGGAAGAGAAATACATAGAGAA
>JAAYIT010000336.1 GCA_012523295.1 Porphyromonadaceae bacterium
GAAATAGCCATTGATAATATTCCTTTGTTTGACCGATTAGAGCATATGATACTTGCATTTTTGACTTTGCTAAAGAATGTTCAGCATGATGGTTCAGGGGCTACGCTTTCTCCTGAGTTGCATCAACTTATGAAGGAAAAGTATGATGAACTTTTCCCAATTGAACGTGTGAAACACAACCATAACACCAAAATATTAGAATGGTATGAATCGCTAGATTTGTAGAAGGAATAAAAACAAAACTGAAATTCATACAGTTCCTGAAGAGATTTGATTTAATTTTTATATATGCTTTTTTTGTTTGTGTATTGTTGCTCAGAGGTTGTACATAACGTTTGAAATAGTGTTCAAAAACAAATTATCTTATCTAACACGGAAAATACAGGGGTAATTAGCTCAATGTGTATTACGATCGGATAAGGCCATGGGTACGATAGAATAAGGCCAGTCCTACGATAAAGTTGATTGTTCCAGAGTAAAATGAGCCATTGTTCCGGTGAGTGAGAGCCAGTGTACCGGAAAACGAGAGCCACCATTCCGGAATTACAGAGCCCTATAGGTGATAGAGATACTCCGGATATGAATCCAGGTGCTAAATCTTAATATGTTCGGAAAAAGAGGAAAACATTCATGAATGATTGTTACGATTCGCCAATCGATAGAATAAGAGAGGCCAATATAATTAAATCTGCCAAAATGTATAAGGAGTTTGCCGAAAGTATAAAGGCTGGTAAAGACCTTTTGAATGCCATGTGTGGTGCCACATCATTTCAACCAGCATTCTGCATACAGAAAGAAAAAATTGGGATGCTTGACTGCGAAATCTTACTATCGGGAATCAGAACATTAAATAATATCGAATATTGCTGCCTTCACGGTTGTTTTTCAGATGCAAATGTTCTGCTGAGAAAGTATAGAGACGATTTGTTCTTATATTTATATATAATATCTGTCCTTGCTCAAAGGAGAGCAGGCTTTGATTCGGGTCAAAATGCAATAGAATTGGATGAAATGAACGAAACAAAATTCGTTGAATTTATTAATTCGGTATTTGTGTTTTTACAGAGTGATTCGGGAAAATCTCAGGATGAGAAAGCAGTGGATGCTTGGTTTCGTAATAATGTTGATGGGGAATATACACGGAATATAAAATTTGGGAATTACCTTAAAATTATAAGAACAGATTCGGATATTAATCAGTGTATATCACAAAATGATTTGGAATCCATTTTTGACAGGATATCTCGCCGTCTTAATAATTATACGCATAATAATGGAAGGAGATATTTAGAAAACAATTTGTTGAGTCCAAAAAGACCAACAAGTGATGATCAATGCCTTTCGCAGATGTCTGCTGATATTCATTATATTACAGGAGCTTTTTTCGCGTTTATGATTCTAATTAAGCCATCGTTGATAATGGCCGATGTTCACATAGACTATTTGGACTGTGGAGAAGAACCGCCAGAAGGCAGTCAGTATTGGGTTGCTCCTTTTGCTCAACAATATATTGATGACTATATCGTTAAGTTAAACCCTGACTTAAAAGCTTTTCTGAAATACAATAATAAATATGGAATGAAAATAGAGTAGTAAGGAATAAAGTCATAGAAGTGGTAAGGAAATTTGTTGGGTGAAAAAATTTTCCCCCAACGAGGACGACAATGTATCGCTGGCGACTAAAAATAAAAGATCCTTCGCCCCTTTGGTCCTCAGCATGATATAACCCCGTCATGGGAATTACAATGTACTGCAAGCAGTACAAAAGATCCTTCGGCTTTGCCTCAGGATGACATTTTCAAATATAGAAGGTGATTAAAATCAATGCTGACTATGATGTTATAATCCTGGGGGGCGGGATCAATGGCTGTGCCACTGCCCGGAAGCTTTCCCAGGAAGGCAAAAGGGTTTGTTTCCTGGAGGGGTTTACCATTGGCTGTGGTA
>JAAYIT010000337.1 GCA_012523295.1 Porphyromonadaceae bacterium
CGATTGCTCAAATTCTGATTTTTGGATATGCGCTGACCAATGAAGTGAAAAACGCCCGTTTGCTGATTGTAAATCCAAAAAATGATGCCGTAAGTGAACAATTAATTCATAAAATAGACGCAAGCAGCTATTTTACGGTGACTCACATTGAGAGAAACACCGTAAATTTAGAGAAATATTTCAAAAATGGCGAAGCACAATGCGCTCTTGTTTTTCCGGAAAATTTCTCCGGCAGCAAGATAGATCCTTCAGACATTCAAATTATTACCGACGCGACTGATCCGAATTTTGCAAAAACCGTAGTTAACTACCTGACTGCCATTATCATTGATTTTATTCGTGAACCAGTTGCCGGTCATCAGCCCATGATGCAGATAAAATCGGAAATCCGAATGCTCTACAACCCTTCTCTCAATGGATCGATGAACTTTGTGCCGGGCGTAATAGCCATGATAATGATGATAGTATGTACTACGCTTGCTTCAGTGGCCGTGGTACGCGAAAAAGAAACAGGAACTATGGAAGTTCTGCTCGTTTCTCCCGTTCGCCCAATCTATGTGTTGATTTCCAAAGCTATACCTTATTTTGTGCTTTCAATTGCGATTTTCGCTGTCGTGATTTGGATGAGTTATTCTCTGCTCGACGTGCCAATCCGGGGAAGCTTGCTGCTTATCTCATTAGTTAGCGTAGTGTACACACTCACCTGTCTGGCTTTCGGGCTGATGATTTCCAACGTAACTAATTCGCAGGCAGAAGCAATGCTGATTTCCATTGTGGCTATTATGCTTCCGATTATGATTTTCACTGGATTTTTATTTCCGTTAGAAAATATGCCTTTGATATTTCAGTGGCTCGCCAACGTCATTCCCGCAAGATGGTATTTTCTTATTATTCAATCGGTTATGCTGAAAGGGCTTGGACTTTTCGGAATTTGGCAGGAGTTGCTTGTTTTAGTTGGGATGATGGTAATTTTACTGATAATAAGTTTAAGAAAATTTAATAAGAGATTGGAATAAACTATGCGTGTACTTTGGTTTGTGCTAAGAAAAGAGTTTATCCTGATTTTTCGGGATAAAATGGTTCTATTCATGATATTGGCAATGCCTGTTTTTCAGCTGATAGTTCTTCCGTTTGCTGCGGATCTGGATGTACGCTACCTGAAAATCACGGTTGTGGACAATGATCAAAGCTCGTATTCCCGTCGTCTTACTTCAAAAATAGCTTCTACCGATTTATTTTCACTCTATGATGTAAACTCATCTTACGAAACGGCAATGCGTCAGATTGGGAAAAATGAAATTGATATGATTTTACAAATTCCGCCCCTTTTTGAGCGTGATTTAGTACGAAACGGTGAAGCTAATGTTTCTGTTATGGCAGATGCTATAAATGGCGTAAAGGCAGGGCTGGGGACAAGTTACCTGAATTCAATCTTGATGAATTTCAATTCCCAAATTGCTGTGGAATGGCTTGGCGAAGAGGCGCTGAGAGCTCCTGTGGATATAAAATATTCGTTTTGGTACAATCCGCTTACAAGCTACAGAAATTATATGGTACCGGGAATCTTAGTGCTTTTGATAACGACGATCTGCGGTTTGATAACGACGCTCATGATCGTGAAAGAAAAAGAGATTGGCACGATTGAACAGATTAACGTGACTCCACTGAAACGGACTCATTTTGTAATCGGAAAGCTTGTACCGTTCTGGATTATCGGCGTTTTTGTTTATACGCTGGGACTTTTGATAACACGTGTTGTTTATAACATTCACATTGAAGGAAATATCGGCACATTGTACCTGTTCGGAGTTGTGTATATAAGCGGAATTTTGGGATTCGGGCTATTAGTTTCTACTATCAGCAACACGCAGCAACAGGCGATGTTTATCTCCTATTTTTTCATAATGATTTTTATCATGCTCAGCGGGCTGTTCACAAATATTGAAAGTATGCCGAGTTGGGCGTATGTGCTTGCGAATATAATTCCGATGACTCATTTTATGCACGCGGTCCGGGCTATTATCATTAAAGGAAGTGGATTTATGGATATTTGGCAAGATATGGTTTATATCGTGGCTTTTTCAGTAGTGGTGATTGGCGCGGCTGTTGCGAATTATAGGAAAAGAAGTTAAATCCCATTCCTTTTTCAAGAGTTATTATCATTGAAAAACAGAATTCAGACATTTCGAATCCATTCCCACATCACACAAAAAAAACCTCCCATTGAGAGGAGGCATAAAGGAGTTTTAGTCCAAATATAAATAATCGTAATGAACCAATGGTCGTTGGTTCTTTTTTCCAATGATTTGATTCGCTTTTTCGCTATTGAACTGTGCTTTTCCTACTCCGAGGAATTTTTCTTTTTCAGAAAAAATCTTTATAATATCATCCTTCTCAAAAACTCCTGAAATCTTTGTAATCCCCACCGGCAAAAGGCTGACAGCATTACTGCCCGATAACGCTTTTTCAGCATTTTCGTTGATATAAACTTTTCCTTTCGCAAAATCATCACTGTGTGCAAGCCATTTTTTCACTCCTGAAACTTCTATCTTAGAAGCTCTGAAAAGTGTGGATACGGTATCTTTTTCACTATCTAACAAATCGATCAGTATATCTTCTTTTTTTCCGTTAGCGATAATGACATCTATCCCTTCGTCAGCAATCTTTTGTGCTATTGATACTTTTGTCTGCATCCCGCCGCGGCCAAATTCAGACTTTGAATTTTGGATAAAATCAGACAGTTTTTCATGACGCTTTATTTCACGAATCACTTTAGAGCCCGAGTCTTTCGGTGCTCCATCGTAAACTCCATCAACATTACTTAAAATCACTAATGCCTGTACGCCCATCATGGATGCTATCATCCCGGAAAGTTCGTCATTATCCGTAAACATTAACTCCGAAACTGACACTGCATCATTCTCATTTACGATCGGGATCACACAGTTATTGAGCATCACACTCATGCAGTTTCGCTGATTTAGGTAATTTACTCTGCCGTCAAAATTGGTTTTTGTCGTGAGCACCTGCCCTACAACAATATTATGATTTCGGAAAAGTTCGTAATAATGATTGATAAGTTTTGCCTGTCCGATGGTGGAAAAAAGCTGGCGTTGCTCCACGATATCGAGTTTCTTTGAAGGTTTCAGCACACTTCGACCCGATGCGACTGCTCCGGATGATATCAAAATCACCTTCACACCCTTTCGAAACAAAAAAGAAATCTGATCGACCAAAGCAGACATGCGAGTGACATCCAATGTGCCATCGGTACGTGTGAGCACATTACTTCCAACTTTTACAGCTATTTTATTGTATCTCATTCCTCTATGAGTATTGGTTTATTTGTTTTTGAGTTAAAAAAAAAGAATTGACAATTTACCGCCAGCAACAGTATTTTCCGGCTATTATTTTTCATTGTAAACCACATGAAGTAGTGTTGTCCCAACTGCATTGAGCGTGTTTTTGTCAATGCCATCCATCGTGTCATTTACAGTATGCCAAAAACTTCCGAACCCGGTTTCCGAATGAAGTTCCTGGTGAATGATGTCAATCGAAGGGATGCCTGCAAGTTGATTTATATACAAATGATCATCTGTGATTGTTTTGCCTGGCTGATTGATAAAGTAGTTAGAAAATCCAAGCTTCGCTGCTTTATCCCAGACTTTGTCAACTACGTATTTAGCATAATAATCGGAAATTTGCTCCCTGTAAAATTTCGCGTTAGAAGCTCCGACCATATCGAGCAAAATGCCGTATTTTGCCCTATAATTGGGGATATGCTTGTTTCTGGCCCAGTACTGGCTTCCCAAACACCATGAATCGGCAGTATTTTGATTTGCGAAGTTATCGGGCGCGCCATAATCTTCAGCATCAAAAAAGATAATATCTATGCCTACTTCCGGTTTTTTCAGACCAAACTGCCGGGCTGCTTCTAACAATACGCCCACGCCGCTCCCGCCGTCATTTGCTCCGAGTATCGGTGTGTTGTGATTGTCGGGATTTGCATCGTAGTCTGCCCAAGGCCTTGTATCCCAATGTGCAAAAAGCAAAATCCGTGTTTCATTATCCGTATTGTATGAACCGATAATATTTTTTGCTTTTAATATTGTACCATCAAATGCTCTAACATCAGCTTTTTGTACAGTTACTTCAGCACCAAATTGAGCCAGCTTCTCCGCCAGAAATTCAGCGCATGCAGCGTGTTCTTTTGTATTTGGTACTCGAGGTCCGAAATCAACTTGCTTTTGAACAAAAGAATAAGCCGAATCGGAAGAGAAAACGGGAACTTCTACGTCATAGTTTTGTTCAATTTTCCGGTCTGTCTGATTTGCCGATTTCGTTGTTTTCGAACATGAAGATAAAACTAGTATAAAAACGAGTATGAAGATATTTTGCATAAGAAAGAAAAATTTTCAGAAATTATTCAGACATCACTATTTCCAACAAAGATACGAATTAAAACAAAATTGATTTCGTAGTGTCAAATAAGCGCAATATAATCTATGTAACACAACTCATGAAAGCTTCAGAAAAAGACTATTTCCGGCTTACACAAGCAGGCAGTTGTTTCGCTGACACCTGTAGTTTCAAAAAGTCCATTTCACTCCAAGCGTAGGGCAAAATTTCAACCCTTTTACAGATGCGAAATTATGACTTGTTTCCACTTCTCCTCCTACAGCAAAGTGAGGTGATATGTTGTACCAAACTTGCGGCTCGGATTGTAAAACAAATTTTGTACGCTTAGGTTCTGTGAGTTCCTCACCATTAGGTTTGTAAAAATTCAGACAATCCTCGCGCCAAAAATCGACAAATCCGGCTAATGTAAGTTTATCATTGAAAAAATTCAAAGTCCAAACTCCGGTCAATTGAAAAGAAACGGGATTTCTCGATTGAATATATTTATAAAGCACTTTGAAATTGAGAAATTTCGTAAAATCTTCGCTGCTCCAACCATAATCCAGCCCTGCAAGATAGGCATTTTCTATTGCTATACCTGCAACACCTGATACCTCAGGCAGCGTCATTAACCCTCCGTTATATTCAATCTGCGCACTCAAAGGAGATGTCCCGAGAGTGAAGCATCGCGCAATTTCCATATAAGCCAACGATGGATGACGTTCATTGCCAAAATTATAGTCGAAATCAACGAATAAAAACGTATTGCCCCAATCATCAAGCTTAAACATTTCGAAGGTTGTGGTTACATAGTTTCGATTTTTCCCGAAATCATAATGAACTTGAAAATTTTGTGCCGAAAGAGTTACACACAGCAACAAAGCAAAAACAAAAAAGGCATTCCGCATAGAGACTTTAAATTAAAGTAAATTTTTTGCAAAGATATTTCAAATTTTTAAGTCAGCCATTTTTTTACTTGATTTAATGAAAAATCGGCATGTTTTTTCAATTGACAAATTGCTCATATGTTAAAATTCAAGCAATTTCATAAGTTGCTGTATATCAACGTATAAATCCCTATCAAAATAAATTTAATTAAATTGTTTCGGTACTTTTGACAAAAAATTACTACAAAACGTCAAAAAAGTAGCTGTACAACATATGTTTTTTTTTGCTTACCAACAAAATTTGTGTTTACTTTGCTTTCGAAAACAAACAACACAATCTTTTTTATACCTTAAGAAAAACTAATACCTAATAAATAAAAAGGGACTTTGCGAAAAGTTCCTTTTTATTTTTTTAAATGGAACAGCTTGTTAAATCTCGCGAGTTATCAGCGCGCTCCTCATAAAAAAATGAATGTAGTAGATTGTAAGCATCCCACATTCGCCGTCTTTTCAATATTCTTTCAAAGGGCGAACTTTGCCTTAAAAAAGCTATGTTCAATCTCAATGAAGGAAACCGATTTGTAGTCTGCCGTAGTGGTGTTGACTTAC
>JAAYIT010000338.1 GCA_012523295.1 Porphyromonadaceae bacterium
GTGGGTTTATAACAATATTCGCCCTCATCGGGCTCTGGACAATCTCAGCCCCAGACGGTATATTGAACGTTACCATCCTGACCTGATCTCTGATGATCTGTCTCATATGTATTGAACCCATTCAAATTCTTGATAATTTGCTAATAGTTTGTTATACTATTGGCAACAGAACCAGCCACGCCTATGCCGAAAGGTATGCGGACCAAGGCTGGTCATTTTTTAAAAGGGTCCAGAAATGCAATTAAAACCACCTTTACCGATTTCTGAACAGATAAATTTACTCGAGTCGCGAGGGTTAATTGTCGAAGACAAGTCAGAAGCTGAAGAGTTCCTGTTTCGACATAACTATTACTTGCTAAACGCGTATTTTCATAAAACTTATGAAAATCCAGATTTCTTTACAGAAGGAACAACCTTCAATCAAATTGTTCAGATTTTTAGAAATGATGCATGGTTGAGGCACCAAATTTTTTCTGTAATTGAACCCATAGAAATCCACCTTCGTTGTCGCGTATCATATCTCCTCGCAACAAAGTACGATGCAGATATTTTATACCAATACAATAAATATGAAAATACCAAGCTTTGGGAAGAAAACCTTAACAAAGTAACTAGAGAATTGTTTAGAAATGGGAAAAACCCAGTTATAAAACATCACATTAATAATTACAATAGCACTTTTCCAATTTGGGTAGCTGTTGAATTTCTCTCTATTGGGACATTGTCTTCGTTTTACTCAAATCTTTTGCAGGTCGACCGGTCTCAGATTGCGGAAGAGTGTTTTGGAGTTCCAGACGAGTATCTGAAAAGTTGGCTTCACTCATTAGCTGTCCTAAGAAATATCTGTGCTCATTCTGGATATTTGTTCAGGAGGAACATCCCTGTCACTCCTAAAAGGTTTCCGGATATGGATTGGGGGCTTCCTAAAGAATCGACCAAGTTATTCATTTTTTTGGCAATCATTAAGCGCATGTCGAATTCTGATGATTGGCAACGTTTTCTAAGTAATTTGATAGAGCGTGATCTAACGTATTCATTTATCACTTTTGAAGATTATGATTTTCCGATAAATTGGCAAGCAATTTTATCAGAATGATTCCCAGTTCCAGCTGGTCTCACCTGCCCTGGTTCTGTTGGTAAGAGCTACCCCTGTCTCCCAGGACGCAGGGACAATCCAAGGGAGTATTTACGTCAGTGGAAATTGTAGGGCGTAATTGAAAGCACCTTGAACCTTGTCCATCGCACACCTCACGTGCTTTCAATCCGCCATTTTGGTTCCGTTCCTTACTGTTCTCACTTCCTTCCGGTCCCAAAAGCGTAGCGCTGGGATTACCTGTTTTCTGCTGGCAGAAACAGAACTTATGTGCTATTATTCTGCAATAATAACCTGCCCCAGATGCCTCACGGGAACAAACGCCGGTATTACCACCCAATCAGTAATCATGCCCTATCAAAAGACGGCGGTATTAGTGGTAATAACTCTGTTCCTTAACAATAAAAAATGTATTTGCAGCAAAAATGCGCTCTTGTACTATCAAAAAACGCTGCAAATAGTGCAAATAGTGCAAACACCTTAACAAAAAGGTTGA
>JAAYIT010000339.1 GCA_012523295.1 Porphyromonadaceae bacterium
GGAAAAGCCAGCCCACAAAAGCAAGAGTGTGGCTGCCCTTCCCTGCAACCGACCCTTCGCAGCCACACACATGCTTTTTTTGCCGACCCGCTCGCGTTAACTGAAACGATTTTTGTATTTTGACAGGAAATTTAATTACGATATGATTTCAAAAAAGGATTTATCAGAACAAGACATACGGACTAAATATATTACCCCGGCGATTGAAAAAGCTGGATGGGATAAGATGACCCAACTTGGTGAAGATGTTGCATTGACTGATGGAAAAATATTTATCCGTGGGCAACTATTTGCTCGTGGAAAATTAAAACGGGCTGATTATGTTTTGTACTATAAACCCAATATTCCTGTTGCAATCATTGAAGCAAAGGACAACAAACACACAGTAAGGCAAGGGATTCAACAAGCATTAGGATATCGTGAATTATTGCAGGACGTTCCTTGTGTTTATAGCTCAAACGGTGATGGATTTTTTGAGCATGATTTTACTGCCTCAAACGGAAAAGTTGAACGAGAAATTGATATTGACGATTTCCCTTCACCACAAGAATTATGGAAACGATATAAGAAACTAAAAGGAATAGAGGAAGAAACCGAAACCACGGTTGCGGAACAAGACTACTTTTTTGACAGTTCAGGCAAAAAGCCCCGATACTATCAACAAATTGCCATAAACAGGATTGTTGAAGCCATTGGAAAAGGTGAAAACAGGATTTTACTTGTTTTAGCAACCGGAACAGGTAAAACGTATGTTGCTTTTCAGACAATTTACCGGCTCTGGAAAAGCGGAATGAAAAAGCGGATTTTATTTCTTGCCGACAGAAACGCTCTGATTAACCAAACGGTGACAGGAGATTTTAAGCATTTCGGAGAAGCGATGACTGTTATCCGAAAAAAGAAAATCAATAAATCTTTTGAGATTTATCTTGCATTGTACCAGGGATTGACTGGATACAACGAAGATAATGACGCTTTTCGTGAGTTTTCCCGTGATTTTTTTGATTTGGTGGTGATTGACGAGTGCCACCGAGGAAGTGCTTCTGCAGATAGTGCATGGAGAGAAATTTTAGAATACTTTGATTCAGCTACCCACATTGGATTAACTGCTACACCCAAAGAGACAGCACAAGTTTCAAATATTGATTATTTCGGCGACCCAATTTATACCTACTCATTGAAACAGGGCCTTGATGATGGCTTTTTAGCTCCTTATCAAGTCTTGCGAATTGGATTAAATGTTGATTTGGAAGGTTGGCGACCGGAAGATGGTAAAACCGATAAAGACGGGAATATAATTGAGGACAGGGAGTACAACATCCGGGATTATGACCGTAATCTGGTGATTGATGAACGAACAGAAATAGTCGCTAAGAAACTAACGGAATATTTAAGAAAAAATGACCGTTTTGCCAAAGCAATTATTTTTTGTGTAGATATCGACCATGCCGAGAGAATGGCAGAAGCATTGCGGAATGAAAATCAGGATTTGGTTACAAAAAATGCAAAGTATGTAATGCAGATTACCGGGGACAATGAAGAAGGCAAAAGAGAATTACATCCTTTTCAAAATGAAGAATCACGTTACCCTGTTTTGGTAACCACCTCGAAAATGCTTACCACTGGTGTTGATGCTCCCACATGCAAATTAATTGTTTTGGATGCCAATATTGGCTCAATGACAGAATTCAAACAAATAATAGGACGAGGAACACGTTTATCACCGGAGTTTGGTAAATATTTCTTTACCATTATTGATTTTAGGAATAATGCCAGCAAATTTTCAGACCCTGAATTTGACGGACCACCCATTCAGGATGAACGATTTGGCGAAGATGATGATATTGATGTGCCGGAACCTGACAACACCGACCAAACCGATGACGAAAATGAAGAACCAAACCCTGAAGATTTTCAGGAGACAAACACAGATTCGGGTAATGAAACCGGAGGCGGAGAAATTGGCGACCCGCCATCACGAAAAATTTATGTAAATGATGTTGAAGTCCGGGTATTAAACGAAAGGGTGCAATACTATGGGCATGATGGAAAACTTACCACCCAATCCTTAGAAGATTTTACAAAGCAAAATGTATTGAAGCAGTTTAAAAGCCTCAATGATTTTTTGAACAAATGGAAATCTGCCGAGAAGAAAAAAGCCATCATTGAAGAACTTGAAGAACAAGGAGTTTTGCTTTTTGAATTACAAAAAGAAGTGGAGAAGAAAACGGGAAAAGATTTAGACCCGTTTGATTTAATTTGCCACGTAGCCTTTGAAATGCCTCCGCTAACCCGGAAAGAGAGAGCAGAAAATGTGAAAAAGCGGAATTACTTTGCAAAGTATGGAGAAAATGCCCGACATGTTTTAGAAAACCTGCTTGATAAGTATGCTGATGAAGGCGTTGAAAACATTGAAAGTTTGCAGATACTTAAACTCGAACCTTTAAATGATTTTAGTACTCCGAGAGAAATTTTTAAATATTTTGGCGATAAGCAGGATTATCTTAAAGCAATTAAAGAATTAGAAAACGAAATATACAGAACTGCATAAATGAAGTTTGGAGATATTATAAAAAGCAATAACTGGCTAAGCGTTGAGATGGTTTTGCTAAAGCTTTATCCCGATGAAAAAAAGAACATTTCGGGTTATGAGGAAGTATTTAGCAAACTAAAAATGCTACAGCCCAAGGAAAAGGATATTTCTATTTTGGTAAGCTGGGAAAAGGATGACTTTGACCAAACAGATTATGTCAATGTTTCAGGATATCACAATAATCCAAAAGAGAATACGGATGAAGCAAATATTTCATTGGCTCTTGAATTTACTCCCTGGGACGAATGGCTGGGAATGGATATTGGCGCAAACACCTTAAAAACATTTAACGAACTGGAAATAATTGCCCATTGCCTTTATGAAATGACATTTGTGGGTTTTGAAGAAGAAGAAATCAAAGCTGAATTGGATAAAATAAATGATACAGCCGAGGAAATAGAAAACATGACCGAAGAAGAAAGGCGGAAAAAGCTGAAATCATGGGACGAAATAAAAAAGGAATGGGAAGACGAAGAAAACGACAAGGAGGACGATAAAGAATGAACGTAAACAGTGTAATAAAAAGCATTCGTAATATCATGCGCCAGGACAAAGGCGTAAACGGCGATGCACAGCGGTTGGAACAATTGGGCTGGATGCTTTTTTTGAAAATATTTGATGCCAAAGATGAGGATTTGGAGGATATGGACGAAACAGGGGAATATGTTTCACCCGTACCTGAAAAATATCAATGGCGAAATTGGGCTGCCGATGATGAAGGAATTACCGGAGATGAACTTATCAATTTTATTGACAGGCAGTTATTTTCTGATTTAGCCAATCTGAAAAGTACAGACAAGCGGGCACAATTAATTCGTGATGTATTTGGTGGCAATAACAACTACATGAAAAGCGGACAGCTTTTCCGGCAAGTTGTAAACGAACTTAATAAAATAGATTTTCATGCCTCCAAAGATTTGCAGGTTTTTGGTAATGTTTATGAAACTTTGCTGAAAGAATTACAGTCTGCCGGAAGTTCAGGCGAATTTTATACACCAAGGGCAGTTGTTGAGTTTATGGCAGATATTACCGACCCAAAATTGGGCGAAAAAGTGCTTGACCCGGCATGCGGTACTGGTGGATTTCTCACGGCAGCTATTGAGCATATTCGAAAAGCAGGTGTTGAAAACATTGAGCAACGAAAGCAACTGCAAAACACCGTGCATGGCATGGAGTTAAAACCCTTGCCCCACATGTTGGCCGTTACCAACCTGATTTTGCACGACATTGAAGTTCCTGATATTTCTTACGAAGATTCATTGCTTCGCAACCAATCCATAAAACCCAAAAACAGGGTGGATGTAATTCTTGCCAATCCACCATTTGGTGGAAATGTGGACGATGCAACGGCATCGACTTTTCCGGTTGGTTTCCGCACCAAAGAATCTGCCGATTTGTTTTTGGTGATGATGGTAAATTACCTGAAACAAGGTGGACGGGCAGCCATTGTTTTGCCGGATGGTTCATTGACTGGTGATGGCATTAAAGCAAGAATACGGGAAATGCTTTTGCGTAACTGTAATTTGCACACCATTATCCGCTTACCAAACTCAGTTTTTAAACCGTATGCATCGGTAGCTACCAATTTATTGTTTTTTGAAAAAGTGAGCAGCCCGGCAGAAGAACCGGAAGATTTTGCCACCAAAGAAATCTGGTATTACGAACACCAGTTACCCGAAGGCAGTAAAGGGTATTCCATGACCAAACCCATTCGCTTAGAAGAGTTTGACAAAGAAAAAGAATGGTGGAAAAACCGAGAAGACCTGTCTGCCGACAAGGCAGGAAGCGAAGTTTCATGGAAAATAAATCTTTCAGAAGTCATTGAAAAAGCGGTGCAAAATGCCAAACCACATTACGAAAAAGAAAAGGAATTAAAGCGGGAAGCATACAGCCTGAAAGAAAAATTAACACAACTTAAACGTGAAGATAAGACCAATGGCGAAATAGCAAAACTTGAAAAGAAATTACAGGAAACAGAAGCCAGTGCACGCACCGCCAAACAAACGGCGGATAGCATTTATTACGGGGCATTTGATTTGGATTATAAAAACCCAAATGGTATTGCAGAAGATGAAGATATTGAACTTGATTTTTTGATTGAAAAAATTGAAAAGTCATTTAAAGAAAGCACCTCAATCCTACATAACATAAAAGATTTAATTGAATTTGATGATGGCAAATAGAATTGTGAAAATAAAGGATATTTGCCATGTAATTAAAGGCGAAACAGGCATAACCAAAGCCATTCCCGGCGACTATCCAATGGTTACACTTGCGGAAGAACGCAAAACGCATAATGAATTTCAATTTGATTGCAAAGCGGTTATAATTCCTTTGGTTTCATCTACAGGTCATGGACATGCAAGCATGAAACGAATTCATTTTCAAGAAGGCAAATTTGCCTTAGGTTCAATACTTTGTGCCTTAGTCCCTAAAAAAGAAAAGGAATATGTTCCCGAATATCTTTACCATATTTTAGACCTGGGTAAGGAAAGAATATTTGTTCCACTTATGAAAGGCATGGCAAATGTTTCACTTCCCATGAACCGGATTAAAGAGGTTGAAATTAATTTGCCACCTTATGAGGAGCAATTAAGATTAGCTGAAATATACCAAGAAGTTTCAAAAAACATTGACCTGCTAAAAAATGAAACAATAAAACAAAAGGATTATATTCCAAAACTTCGCCAAAGCATTTTGCAAATGGCTGTACAGGGCAAGTTAACTGCAAGGTGGCGGGAGGAAAATCCGGATGTTGAGTCTGTTACTGATTTATATGAAAAAATTAAAATTGAAAACGAAGAAATAAAATCAAAATATAACCTTCGTAATCAAAAAACGCTATTAGAAATTTCAGAGGACGAGAAACTATTTCAAACACCTGATTCTTGGGCTTGGTTTCGTTTAGGCAAACTTTTTTATACTACTTCAGGTGGTACACCAACAAGAGGAAATACAGATTATTGGGATGGTAATATCCCATGGTTAAAATCAGGCGAATTAACAGACGGCCTAATTACAAAAGAAGCAGAGGAAAAAATTACTGAGTTAGGTCATAAAAAGTCCTCGACTAACTTATTTCCAAAAGACACTTTACTAATTGCTCTATATGGAGCTACTGCTGGCAAATTGGGCATTTTAACTTATCCATCAACAACCAACCAAGCAATTTGTGGCTTTTATGCCAATTCAAATATCGAAACAGATTATTTATTTTACTATTTATGGGCGTTTAGAAGTAAAATACTTTCAGATTCTTGGGGACAAGCCCAACCAAATATAAGTCAAGACTATTTGAAAAAATTTTGTTTTGCTTTACCACCTCATGAAGAACAAAAAGCCATCGTTTCCAAAGTCAAACAACTGATGGCGTGGTGCGATGAACTGGAAAAGAAAATAGAAAAACGGGATGTTTATCAGGCAAAAATGATGCAGGCAGTGGTAAAGCAGGCGTTTAAAACGGAGAAAGAAACAGTAGAAATGGAATAATATGTCAAGAAAAGCCCGACATCATAGTTTATTAGAGAAGTCAATACAAGCTGCATTGTCGGCTATTGAAGTTTACAATAAACCGGATTTTAAATATCGGGAAGAAAGCTTTTCTATTTTAATGGTAAATGCCTGGGAGGTTCTATTAAAAGCCAAAATCCTAAAAGACAATAACAACAAGTTAAAATCAATCTATGTCATTGATAAAGACAAAACAAAAGCGGATGGTACACCTTATAAAAGTCCAAAATACAAAACTAATCGAGCAGGTAACTTTCTGACCATTGAAATAACCAAGGCAATAAAAAACTTAAACCTTGAAGAACGGTTGGCTGAAAATATTTTGCTTTTAACCGAAATCAGAGACAATGCAATTCATTTTTTCAATGAAAGTAATCTATTTGAAAAGAAAGTTCTGGAAATTGGTACAGCAAGCCTCAAAAGTTACGTGGAATGTGTAAACGAGTGGTTTGATTATGATTTATCGCAATACAATTTTTATTTGATGCCGCTGTCTTTTTATCATCCCCACGAATGGGAAAGCTTCTCATTCAACAAAGAAGATAAACAGCATCAAAATTTACTCAAATACATCGCTGAGAAAGAAAAGAAGTTTCCCTCTGATACAAAAACAAAACACAATATAAGTCTTATATTGGAGACAAAGTTTGTTCGTTCAAAATCTATTAAGGCTATCCCTGTTAGATACTCTAAAGATGGTGGCGAAATAACTGTTTCTATTGATTCAGAAGAAAAATTTGCAGAAAAATACAAATGGACTTTTAAGGATGATTTGATTCCGCATTTAAAAGACAGATATTCAGATATTAAATTTGGTCAGCCATTTAGGAAAATTATTTCTGAATTAGAGCAGAATCCTCATTTTTGCGGTGAAAGGTATCTGGATTTTAAAAACAAAAAGGGTGGAAAGAAAAAATTCTATGACCCGAATATTGTAGCTGAATTTGATAAGCATTATACAAAAAAGGATTGATTTTGAAATTTTGCCTATATTAATTGTAACTTTGCAGTATGTATTATCGCAGAAAAATATTATTGTCATTATTGCAGGTTTTTGATAATCAGTTGGATAAAATAAGCCTGCAAAAATTATTGTTTTTATTGGCAAGAGGTCAGGAAAAAAAGTCCTTCCATTTTGTACCCTATAAATTCGGCTGTTTTTCGTTCCAGGCCAATGCCGATTTAAACACTATGGCAAAATATAAATTGGTAGAACCATCAATGAAATATTGGAAAAAGATTGATGAAAGAGATTATTTTGAAGAATTGAACAATAAAGATAAAGCCGCTTTACGCCACCTCAAAAACCAATACGGCAATTTAAACAAAGATGAATTAATTGCGCTTACTTACCGCCAATATCCGTTTTTTGCCATTAACAGTACAATTGCCGAGAACATTTTAACAAATGAGGAAATTGAGAAAGTAAAAAGCCAAAAACCAAGTAAAGAAGAGACTGTTTTGTTTACAATTGGTTATGAAGGAATATCGCTGGAACAATACATAAACAAGCTAATTGTTAACGATATTAAAGTTTTATGTGATGTGCGCAAAAACTCTTTTAGCATGAAATACGGTTTTAGTAAAAAACAATTGAAAACGGCATGTGAAGGGGTTGGTATTGCTTATATCCATATTCCGGAGGTTGGTATTGAATCGGATAAAAGACAAGAGTTAAACACACAAGCCGATTACGACAAACTATTTAAAATATACAAGACAGATACCCTACCGCAGGTAACAGTAAAGCAAGAAGAAATCCTGTCGTTATTAAAAAGTAAAAAACGAATTGCCCTTACATGTTTTGAAGCAAACATACATCAATGCCACCGAAAGCATTTAGCTGAATCCATTTCCGGCTTAAAAGGGTTTTCCTATGAATTAAGACATATTTGATGGCAAAAACCAAAGTTCTCATAACCGTTAAAACATATCCGGCAATCTCAAAGAAATATGAGGAATTGGTTTGTACCGCAGGATTTTTAGAAGACGGTTCATGGATTCGGATATATCCCATTCAATTTAGAAAGAAAGCATACAATGAGCAATATTCCAAATATGACTGGATAGAAGTTGATTTGGTAAAAAACACCAGTGATTTTCGACCTGAAAGTTACCGTCCTGTTGCTCATGAAACACCCATTGAAAAAGTTGGCGATATTCCACCTGATGGTGATACATGGGAAGAACGCCGAAAAATAGTTCTTAAAAATGTTTATCACAATATTACAGACCTTATTGCTGAAGCAAAAAACAAAGAAATATGCACCTCTTTGGCTGTTTTTAAGCCAAAAGAAATAATAGATTTTGTTTATGAGGCAGAAAAAGAAAGAGAATGGCCAGCTGATAAATTGGCACAATTTAAACAACTGAATATTTTTGAAAAAGACAGGAACAATAATTTTCAGGTTGTTAAGAAGTTGCCTTATAAATTTAGTTATCGGTTTAAAGACGTAGCCGGAACCGAAAGCAAACTAATGATTGAAGATAGGGAAACCGGGCAACTTTACTGGAATAGTCTGAGACGACATGATGGCAATGAAAAGAAAGCCTGTAAGGATGTAAGAAAGAAATACTATGATGACTTTGCCAAAACGAAAGATTTACATTTCTTTTTAGGGACAACACAAGTGCATCATTACAGAGCCAGAAATCCGTTCGTGATAATTGGCACTTTTCATCCCAAACCAATTACCCAATACAAATTATTTTGATAATGCAAACGCACACCTTCCCTTCGCTGCAAGGCACATGCCGCAAACCCTGCAGTCCAGCCCACCTTCCAAATTTGCGGCAAGAGCCTTCCAGCCCATCCCGTTCCAACGCCGGACAGAGAAACAGTGCAGCAAAAATAAACAGATTAGATATTGAACTGAAAAACGGCCAGCTTGTAACATGCGGTCATACGCAATACGGGGAATACAGCGTAATTCAGCGTCTGTGGCTCGTTTCAGCCTTTCTGCATCTTGATAAGGAAGTGGCTTCGAAATCCCGTACTGCGCATACCGCTATCCGTTGTATGCCATGCTGAAAAAGCCAACGCGCAAATAGGCACATTTGGTTTTTGCCGACCCACAAGCCAAACGCAAAAAAACCAAAAGAGCCTATTTTTTTGCCCACGCTCGGACAGACTAACAAGGAAACGAATGATATTTATATTGAAAAATGAGATAATAGAAATATTTGGGCTATTTTAGCAGCTTAAATTTATGCGGAAATGAACCGAATAAAGGAAGTACTTGAAGAGAAAGGAATTAAGCAAACTTGGTTGGCTGACAAGCTTGGAAAAAGTTACAACATGGTGAACGGCTATGTTAAAAACCGACAACAACCAAGACTTGAAGTATTGACAGAGATTGCAAATATTCTTGATGTGGATATCAAGGAGTTAATTGTTTCCACTAAGAAATAAGTATGGCAGATGTACACGACAAGGCAACCCGTAGCTACAACATGAGCAGAATTAAGGGAACTGACACAAAGCCAGAAATGCTTTTGAGGAAGTATCTCCATGCGCACGGCATAAGATACAGACTGCACAACAAAAACTTGCCAGGAAAACCCGATTTAACGCTTGCTAAATATCATACAGTAATTTTTGTGAACGGTTGTTTCTGGCATGGACATAAAGGATGCAAGTATTTTGTGTTGCCTAAAACAAGAACTGAATGGTGGCGGGATAAAATTGAAGAAACAATAAAAAGGGACATCAAAGCAATGAAGGATTTGAAAGAAAGCGGATGGAACTCAACAGTCATTTGGGAATGTGAGTTAAAACCGGAGAAAAGAAATACAACGCTTGAAAATTTATATCATCTAATTACTAAAGTAGAAGAATTGAATTATGCCCAATAAAAAACAAGATAAACTGACATTCATTGATTTGTTTGCGGGTTGTGGTGGTTTATCAGAAGGATTCTATAGACAAGGTTTCAAGGCATTGACACATGTTGAATTTGATCATTATGCATGTAAAAGTCTTCGTACAAGAATGAAATACTACGGATATGCTGAAAATGAAATTAGTGTACTTGAAAAAGATATTACTGATAATAACATTCTTACATTAATTGAAAACGAAATAAAAAACCAAACTGTTGATTTGCTAATTGGAGGTCCGCCTTGTCAGGCATATTCATCGCTTGGACGAGCAAAAGATGAAAATGGAATGCAATACGACCCTCGTAACTTTTTATTTGAAAGTTACGAACGAATTTTAAGCCATTTTAAACCAAAGATTTTTGTATTTGAAAATGTAACAGGCTTGCTTACAGCAAAACTTGGAAACAAAAAAATAGTAGACATCATTTTAAAAAAACTTGGACAAGAATATAAACTTATATCTAATCCAAATGAAATGGTTTTGAATTCATGCGACTATGGTGTCCCGCAAGTTCGCAAACGAATAATTCTGATTGGTGTTCGAAAGGACATTGAACTTGACCCACAAGAGATTTACAATGGTATTATAAAAACGCATTATAACCCTGAATCTTCAGATAACGAAAAAGCACATAGGAAAAAATTTGTAACTGTAGAAGATGCAATTTCTGATTTACCTTTTTTAAAATCAGGCCAAGGCGAAAAAAAAATAACACACAGAGTAAATAAATGGAATGAATTTCTAGAAAGTATAAGAACTGAAACTGACAATATACTTTTAGATCACGTTGCTCGTAACCACAACGATTCCGACAAAAAAAGATATTACGCAATGAGCAAAAACAAATGGACATTCCAGGATTTGCTGAAAAAAAGACCCGATTTAAATCACATCAAACAAAGAGTCTTTGGGAATAGTTATGTCGTGCAATTTTGGGATATGCCAGCAAGAACAATTATTGCACACTTATACAAAGACGGAAATCAATTTATACACCCTGATTGTAAACAAGAACGAACATTAACACCGAGAGAAGCAGCAAGATTACAGTCATTTCCTGATGATTTTGTTTTTGAAGGTTCAAAAACACAACAGTATAAACAAATAGGGAATGCTGTTCCGCCACTTATGGCAGAAGCGATTGCGAAAAGTATTAAAAAAGCTCTTTCAGAATTATAAGTATGTTTCAAAATATAAGCACTCTCAAATCAAAAGAAAAAATCTTTTTCATTGAAAAAGTAAATCTGTTCGTCAAACTGACGAACTCATTTGCTTTGAAACATAAATTGAAAATATCTTCTAATGAAAATGAACTTACTGAACAAGCAATTGAACGACTGAAACAGCTTGATATTTTTAAATCAGGTTCAAAAGAAGAACAAGTATTATTGCGGAATATTTTAAAAAATCCGCTTTACAGCGAATTTCTGTCCTCAATAAATTTCAATCTTAAGCACAAAAAAGAAATTGGAACTTTATATGACAATTTAGATCCAAGCAAACGGAAAGCAATTCAGAAAAAAGCCGAAAAAAGTAATAAGCCCAGAACAATAGATTTTTTCTGTGGTGCGGGTGGGTTAAGTTTAGGTTTTAGTTTAGAAGGTTTTCAAATTGACCTTGCAAATGATAATGAAGATGTATGTATTGAAACTTTTAAATACAATCATCCGGAAGTAAAAGAAGATAGAATTATTTCAGGCGATATACGTGAAATTGTGAATCATATTGAAAACTACATTCACAACGACATTGATGTTGTTATTGGAGGACCGCCTTGTCAAGGATTTAGTTCTGCAAACCAACAACGAATAATTGACGATCCAAGAAACGAGCTTTACAAATACTTTATCAAAGCAGTTGAAAAAATTGCACCAAAATTTGTTGTAATGGAAAATGTAAGAGGTATGCTTCCATACGCTCAACAAATTATTGAAGATTACAGTAACATTAAAACAATTGGTAAGCAATCGTACACATACAAAGTTGCTTGTAAGGTTTTAGTTTCAGACAACTTTGGCGTTGCTCAAAAACGCGAACGTTTAATTTTCATAGCCATTAGAGAAGATGTCTCAAAAACTAGGGAGATTACACCTGAAAAAATATTTCAACAAATTGAAGCTAATTGTATGAATATAAAACGGCATGTCTTAAAAGATGCATTGGCTTTTATAAAGCCTCTTGAAGCACCAAGAGAAAAAAATATGACAGACGTTGAAGATGAAATTACTGGAAAAAAAGTTGATATAAATTTATTTGACGGTACTGAAAATTCATATTTGAAACTTATTAACCAAAACAGAAAAATAGATTACATTTTTAACCATAAAGCTCGTTATGCTAATGAGATAAATTACGAAATCTACAAAACACTGCAACAAGGGGAAGACGGAACTAGTGAAGCCATAAAGCACATTATGCCATACTTACATAGGAATCATATATTTAAAGACAAGTATTTTAAATTAATTGAAGATAAACCGTCAAGAACAATTACGGCACATTTGAGAATGGATTGTCATTCACACATTCACCCAAAGCAAATAAGAAGCATTACACCTAGAGAAGCCGCAAGAATTCAATCTTTTCCTGATGATTATGTTTTTCTTGGTGCATATTTGAAAACTTACATGCAAATTGGTAATGCTGTCCCTCCTGTAATGGCAAGAGGTATTGCTAAAGCGATAAAAAAACACTTATGACAAATTATGAAAAACATGAAATTTGAGAAAGAATTATCCAATTCAAATATTGGAGCTGCAGGTATGCATGATAGATACATTACAATTCCAAAGACTCAAGTAGTTCCAGAGGAATTCTTTGGCAATCCACCGAAACAAATCACTGTTAAGGATGATTGTATGAATCTTGAATATACTTTGCCTTATAAAAAAGAGGCTAATGGAGAGTATCGTTTAACAAGAATTGGGGATTATTTTGATACAATGCAGGCTAATGTGGGTGATAAAATAGTTTTCGAAAAACACAATAATGGCAGTATTTCTATTAAATTAATGCGAAGTAACTCTAATGCTATAGGTAATTTTATTTATGATGTTTGCTCTTCTGGTTTAAAATATAAAAACCAACTTATTTACAGATTTATCGCTTCCCTTCTCACAAAACCCTTCGTCATTCTTACCGGTCTTTCCGGTTCCGGTAAAACCAAACTAGCACAGGCCTTTGTGCAGTGGATTTGTGAGGATGAAAGTCAGTATCGTATTATTCCCGTGGGAGCCGACTGGACCAACCGTGAGCCCCTGCTGGGTTATCCCAATGCACTGAAACCGGAAGAATATGTAAAGCCCGATAGTGGCGTGCTGGACTTAATTATTCAGGCCAACAATCAGCCTGAACTGCCCCACTTTCTGATATTGGACGAAATGAACCTGAGCCATGTAGAACGCTATTTTGCCGACTTTCTGAGTGTGATGGAATCGAAGGAAGAAATTCCGTTGTATGCCGAAGGTACTGTAGACAATGGCGTTCCTTCAAAACTGAAGGTACCATCCAATCTGTTTATCATTGGCACCGTAAATATTGACGAAACCACCAATATGTTCAGCCCTAAAGTATTGGACAGAGCCAACACCATTGAGTTCAGGGTTACACAGGATGAAATGAAAAACTTCCTGAGTAACATAAGGGACATCACCATGGATGCTCTTACCGGAAAAGGTGCCGGTATGGCCAAAAGTTTTCTGGAAATGGCTGCCAGCAAAGATTTTGCTACCACAGATATTGCTGAAATCAATGCTGCTTTGGTTCAGTTTTTTGGCGAGTTGAAGAAAACAGGGGCAGAATTTGGCTACCGCAGTGCAACTGAAATTCTAAGGTTGATAAATCAGCTTTCCGTTTTGGACAATACCCTTACAAAAAATCAGAAGATTGATGTTGCTATCATACAGAAGCTATTGCCCAAGCTGCACGGTTCACGCAGAAAGTTGTGTCCGGTATTGGAAACGTTGGGCTCATTTTGCATAGCCGGTGATGTCAAAATCATTAAAGATGTTTTTGAAAACGCTGACTTTGATTTCAATGGCGCAAATGTGCTTTATCCGCTTTCCCTTGAAAAAATAACACGCATGTATCGGGGAGCAATTGATAACGGTTTTGCCAGTTTTGCTGAAGCGTAATAAATGAAGTCAGTATCAAACATAGAAATCAAACTTGATTCCATTCAGGAAGGTTTACGGCTCTGGATAGATGCCCGCAGGCCTGATTCGTTGTTTGATGCAGAAGAAAACTCTAGTGAGCATAATGAAGCCCGATTTCAACTGGTCGAAGGTTGTTACTATGATTTTCAAATCAGCGACCCTGATTTTATTTTGGGTGATGTTGGCGAAAACATCATACAACAGCACAAGAGAACCAAAAATCTGGGAACAATTTCTCCAAATATTTTCGTAGGAACCCTTTCGATTCCATTATTGGAAAAAGAATCCAATCAGGAATGCTGCAAAGTCGAATTAGAGGTTCAATCAATAAAATCAGGTTATCGCGATGATTACCGCGATATGCTGGAACTGATTACCGAAAAATGTACGGACCTTTTGTTGCAGGCAAATTCACCCGTTTCGCAACATTTTGAAATTGATTACACCAAAGACAGTCAGACACTTTATCAGAAATTTGCCTTCATTAAGTCAGTAATTGGAACTGACGAGTTTGCCGAAGCTATTCACCGAATTGTGACTGCACCCGTAACAAAATGGACAGAAACCACGGAAGAAAAAGACATTCGCAACGCAAGAAGATTTTCAAACACCAACATTAAAGAAATACTGAAAGGCAGCAAGCGAACTAAGTTGCCTGAAAGTCATTATTTGAGAAGCTATGGCATAGGTACATTGCCGGAACGAATCACAACCATCAGAAAAACAGATTCAGTTGATACTCCTGAGAATCGTTTCATAAAACATGCGCTTGAAAACTTCCTGAAATTTTGCACAGACATAAACAACAAGGCAAAAGAGTTCAGACACAAGAAAATGGAAAACGAGTCAGAATTATTGATTCGTGAACTGGAAGGTCAATTGCATCATACTCTTTTCAAAGACATTTCAAGACCAACAACATTAAAGCTGAACAGTCCGGTGTTGCAGCGAAAAGAAGGTTACCGTGAAGTATTGCGTGTATGGCTCATGTTTGACCTTGCAGCCAAACTTATCTGGAAAGGCGGTGATGATATTTACAGCGGAGGGAAAAAAGATATTGCCACACTTTATGAATATTGGCTATTTTTCAAACTGCTCGATTTGTTTCAATCCATCTTTGATATAGAACCCAAAGACATTTCAGACTTAATAAAAGAAACGCCTGACGGTTTGAATCTGCAAATTAAGCAGGGCAAATTTACTGCACTTCGTGGCGTTTATGACTCAGGAAGTAGAAAACTGAATATTCGTTTTAATTACAACCGCTCATTCAGCGGAAAGAAAACTTATCCCGATTCAGGCAGCTGGACAACCACGTTACGACCTGACTATACACTTTCGTTCTGGCCTTTTGGAATTTCAGAAACCGAAGCGGAAAAACAGGAACTCATAGTTCACGTTCATTTTGATGCGAAATACAAAATTGCCAATCTGACCGATTTTCTGGAGCGGAACACAGACAACGACCTTGACGAAGAAAAAGCAGAAAACAGAAAAGGCATATACAAAAATGCAGACCTGCTTAAGATGCACGCGTACAAAGATGCTATCAGAAGAACAGGTGGTGCTTATGTTTTATACCCTGGTGACAAATCCATCAACCAAAAAGGATTTCATGAAATTATACCGGGACTTGGAGCATTTCCTGTAAAACCATCTAAAACAGACAGTGGTATCGGAGAACTGAAAGCATTTATTCTTGAAATAATTGAACACTTCATAAACCGTGCATCACAGAGGGAAAAAATTGCTTACAGAACTTTTGACATCTATAAAAATCCGCCTGAATCAGAAAATGTTGTAAAAGAACCACTACCGGAACCTTACAACACCAACAGAGACTTAATACCGGACGATACTTTTATTTTGGTGGGTTATTACAACTCACCGGAACAATACAACTGGATTCAACAAAAAGGACTATATAATTTCAGAATGGGTTCAGGAACAGGGTCTCTCATACTTGACAAAGAAACGGTAAGTTCAAAATACTTATTACTTCACACTATAGGTGACACGGACTCCGGTGACTTATGGAAGATTGTCAGCAAAGGACCAAAAGTTTATTCCAAGGCCGACTTAATCAGAAAAGGTTATCCTTCTCCATCACAGGATAACTATCTCGTTATTCAAATAGAACCTGTGACTGACAGTGAATTTGAGAACGTCAGTTGGAATTTCAGAAACCTGGAAAATTATTCGACAGGCAGAGCATCAGCATTTCCGTTTACAACAAGTCTGACAGAACTAATGAAAAATAAAATCAGATAATATGCCAACCCTTCAAAGCCACACACATTGCCAAGCCGCTCAAACCAGCCGCGCCAGCCAAAGCTTGTCAATAAGTGTGTCTTTCCCAACGCACGGACGAAAAGAAAGCACGGGCATACAACATTGTATAAAAGCAATAGCGGGTGAAGTGGTAAAATCAAGGTCTGTGCATTTAAGAAACTTTGGTGGTGGCGGACAAGTAATCGCCTTGAAATCCGCTACTGCTCTTATAC
>JAAYIT010000340.1 GCA_012523295.1 Porphyromonadaceae bacterium
AAATGAAAATAGGAATTCTCTCATCCGGCGGCGATTGTCCGGGTATTAATGCAACAATTAGAGGTGTAGGCAAAACTGCCATTAACAAGTATGGAATGGACGTAATCGGCATTCACAACGGATTTTCGGGATTACTTTACAAAGATATTTCTACTCTTACGGATACTTCGTTATCCGGGATTCTTACGCTTGGTGGCACGATTTTGGGTACTGCTCGTGAGAAAGAATTTCGGAAAATCCTGAAATCTCCGGACAAAACTGACCGTGAAAAAATCAAAACTGCTTACAAAGAATTAGGGCTGGATTGTTTGGTTTGTATTGGTGGAAACGGTACACAGCGCACAACGTGGCAACTTTCGGAGCTGGGACTGAATGTAGTGGGTATTCCGAAAACCATTGACAACGATGTGTATGGCACCGATATTACGTTCGGCTTTCAGTCGGCGGTAGATATTGCTACCGATGCTATCGACAGGCTACATTCTACAGCGAGTTCGCATCAACGCGTGATGGTTATCGAATTAATGGGTCACCATGCAGGTTGGATTACGCTCCATGCAGGAATGGCGGGCGGTGCCGATGTGATTTTGCTGCCGGAGTTGGGGTATGAGATGGATAAAATAGTTGATGTGTTGAATAAAAGGAAAAAGTCCGGCAAAGCCTATTCAATTGTAGCAGTCGCGGAAGGGATAGAAGTGGAAGGAGGCACCGGAGGGCACCATCCGGCAACCTATTTTGCTCGTGAAATTGAGCGTCTAACAGGAATTGAAGCGCGTGAAACCGTCCTCGGATATATTCAACGAGGTGGTTCTCCTTCGCCTTACGACCGGAATTTGGGTACTTTGTTAGGCGGGCATGCCGCTAAATTAATACATGATAAAAAATTTGGCAGAATGGTGTCAGTAAAAGGAATTGATAAGATAACTGATGTTCCGCTTGCAGACGTTGCAGGAAAATTACGAATAGTTACGCCGGATCATGTGTTAGTAAAACAAGGTAAAAGAATGGGAATTTCTTTTGGTAAATGATTTAGCAATAGCAAAAAAAATCAATCTCATAAACATTAATTAATTCGTATCTGAATTATAACGGCACATGCGAAGAGGCGTTCAATTTTTATAAATCTGTATTTAGCAGCGAATTTTTTGGCGGAATTCACAGATTTTGCAAAATTCCGGATATGGATATTCCTGAAGAGACAAAAGACAAAGTTATGCACGTGAGTTATCTGAAGGTGGACAGGTTTTAGTGCCTTAGAAGAGCAGATTTGGTGTGATTATTAGGGTGGTTTTCAAGATAAATTCGGCATTTACCGGATGATAAGTTACGATGCTGAAAATACCTAATAAGTCATTGCTTCCGGGCAAATGGATTATAGTGTATCAAAAAAGAGAGAATTAGTAAATGATTCTCTCTTTTTCAATATTTATTTCATTTTTCTGATTATCACAATAGGTATTGCTCACTTATTGACTTATGCTCTTGAACCCTATGAATAGTATCTGCAAACATATCTGCAACACTCAGAACCTTAACTTTCGAACACCTTGAACAATCAAACGGAATAGAATCGGTAAAAGCGATTTCAGTCAATGCTGAATTCATCACATTTTTGATAGCGGGTCCTGACATCATTCCATGCGTAACCAATGCTCTCACGCTTTTCGCCCCTTTTTCAATCATTAAATTTGCCGCTTTGCAAAGCGTTCCGGCCGTATCCGCCATATCATCAACGATTACTACGTTTTTATCCTCCACATCACCAATGATTGTCATATGCCCCACAACATTGGCTTTTTCACGTGTTTTGTGGCAAAGCACCATCGGCACTTCCAGGTGCTTGGCATACGAACCTGCTCTTTTAGAACCGCCCACATCGGGAGAAGCAATGACTAAATTATCTAATTCAAGCGACTTTATATATGGAATAAAAATGGTAGATGCGTAAAGGTGATCAACGGGTATGTTAAAAAATCCTTGAATCTGATCAGCATGCAAATCCATTGTGATAACACGGTCCACACCTGCTACGGTAAGCATATCCGCTACCAATTTCGCTCCAATCGATACGCGCGGTTTGTCTTTCCGATCTTGACGAGCCCAGCCGAAATAGGGTATAACAGCGATAACTTTATAAGCGGATGCTCGTTTTGCCGCATCAATCATTAGCAAAAGCTCCATTAAGTTATCCGAATCCGGAAATGTGGACTGTACGAGATAGATGTATTGTCCACGGATGGATTCTTCATATGAAACAGCGAATTCCCCGTCAGAGAAATGTTCGATATTCATTCTGCCAAGTGGCCAATTCAAACTTGTACATATTTTTTCTGCTAAATCGCGACTTTTAGTACCTGAAAATACTTTAAACAAAGTTGCTGCTTCCGACATGATTTAATTGGATGTTTGGGTTGGTAATAATTTTACAAAATTACAGAAAATATAATGAAATATAAAAGATTTTAACGAACAAAATTTAATATCAATAGAAGTGTTGATAGTCAGATAATTAAAAATCAAGAGAAATGAATTTTTATAAAAATGAAAGAAAAACAACCTGTTAAAAACTATTTTGAGAGCTTTAAAATTCGGAAAGCTCCATTTCCTACAATTAAAAAAACAATAATTCCAACAATTAAATCGGGGTAAATTGAGCCGGTCAGAAAAACTAAGATACCGGCAATGATGACTCCAAAATTAACAATAACATCATTTGACGTAAATATCATACTTGCCTGCATATGTGCCTCCTGACTTTTGCTTTTTTGCAGTATAAAGAGGCATACACTATTCCCGATAAGCGCAAGGAAAGACATTAGAATCATTGTCAGGAAGTCAGGTGTTTCTTCAAACCCGATAAAACGTCTGATAACTTCAGACAAACCTAAAATGGCAAGGATTAATTGAAGAATTCCTGCAGTTTTCGCTATTCTTTTTTTTAGGATTATAGATCCACCAACTGCGAAAAGCGCTAAACCATACACAAAACTGTCAGCAAGCATGTCTAAGCTGTCAGCAACTAATCCCATCGAATTGGAAATAAAACCGGTAGTAAGTTCGAGAATGAAGAAAATAAAATTAATTCCCAAAACCCACCAAAGAGCTCTTTTTTGATTTGTATTGTCTGTTGAAGATTTTTGATTTGTTGTATATTCACTATTAATAAGCGTAGAGTCGAGATTTAATGATTCTAAACTTGCGGTTATTGCAGCATGATTTCCGGAATGTATAACTGTGAGTTTTCTGTTTTGCAAATCGAAATTCAAATCGCTTATAGATTTAATATCGGCTAACTTCATGCGAATTAACTGCTCTTCACCGGGACAGTCCATTTTGGTGATAACATATGTTGACTTTTGCATATTTTTTTAACAAAATAATGAAACAGATTTCAAATACAGGTAGAAAAACGTTAATCCGCAAACGTTTGAAATCAAAATAAAGTTGTTTTTAATTGCTAATTGAATTGATTGCAAATATATGGAGTAATTTTGAACTAAATTCTAAAATATACTAAATTTTACCAAAGTCCAAATAATATCTGTTTCTTTTATTTCAAAAAACTACCATGAGAATTCATTTTAAAATACCGTATTTCACACGCTGGGGTCAACGAATTTTAGTATCAGGCAATATCCCCGAACTTGGAGATAATGATTTCAGAAAAGCATTTCCGTTAAATTTTCAAGGACATGAAGATTGGGTGGGTGACTTGGAGTGCAAAGTTGAGAAAGGTCAAACTATTAAATACAAGTATATTCTTTTCGAAGAGAGCACAGGGCGTTTTACGGAAGAGTGGGAGAATAATCGGGAAATAGAAGTATCCGGTGAGAAGTTGGAACATTTCTTTTGTTTTGACTTTTGGAATGCTGCCGGAAGTATTGAAAATGTGTTCATGTCAGCGCCTTTTCAGGAAGTTTTACTAAAAGATAAAAACCCCGATAAAGTAACGAATCCAACTAAATCCTATTCTCATCATTTTATCGTAAAAGCTCCATTACTCAGTGATAATCAGGTTCTTTGTATAGTCGGAAATTGTAAAGAATTAGGTAGTTGGTCTGTAAATAGGGCGCAACTTCTGGAAAAAAACGGCAACGCTTGGTCGTTGAAAATGGATTTGACTAAAGTTGAAAATGAGATTCATTATAAGTACGGGATATTTGATTCTGTAGAAAACCGCTTTTTATACTTTGAAGAAGGGCCTGATCGTATCGCCGCGGTAATTGGAAACAATATTGTGGTGCAGGTGAACGATGGGTTTTTAAGAATGAATAATAGCGGATGGAGAGGCGCGGGAGTAGGACTGCCGGTATTCAGTATCCGCACACGACACAGTTTTGGAACCGGAGACTTTGTAGATATGAGGTTGTTTATCGACTGGGCAGCGCGTGTTGGTTTGAAATTAATTCAAGTATTGCCGCTAAATGATACAAACGGAACACATACAAATTTAGACGTATTACCTTATGCCGCTATTTCTGCATTTGCACTAAACCCGCTTTATCTCAATCTGCCTGAAATGGGAAAACTTCCCGATACGGATGAATTGCAAATCCAATATATTCCCAAACAAGCTGAATTAAACTCAAAACCATTAATTTCTTACCTTGATGTAGTAAATTATAAGATAGCCTACGCGAAACGACTCTATATGATTGAAAAAGAGAACTTTCTGCAGAATGATGACTATTTGAAGTTCTTTGAAAAGAATAAATACTGGCTTGTTCCGTATGCCGTTTATTGTGTTTTAAAAGAATTGAAAGGGACAAATGATTACAGAGAGTGGGGTGAGTTCGCACACTATGATGAAGCGAAAATTGCCGCTATTACTCCTGTTGATTCTGAATATTTTGATCAGGTTGCAATAAATTACTATATACAATATCATCTACATAAACAGCTCTCAAAAACCACAGAATATGCTCATAGTCAAGGAGTAGTGCTGAAAGGCGATATCCCAATCGGAGTAAATAAAAACAGCGTGGATACGTGGGTACATCCCGAAATATTCCATATGGACATGAATGCCGGTGCGCCACCGGATATGTTCGCGATTAAAGGGCAAAACTGGTCACTCCCAACGTACAATTGGGAAGCCATGAAGCAGAATAACTTCCATTGGTGGCAAAAGCGATTAGAGCAAATGTCCAATTATTTTGACACATTCCGAATCGACCATATTTTAGGATTTTTCAGGATTTGGCAGATTCCGACAACCCAGGTTGAGGGAATAATGGGTCACTTAAATCCATCTATTCCTATATACATCAATGAGTTTGCCGAGAAAGGAATTTGGTTTGACTACAACAGATTTTGCAAACCATATATCACGGATCAGATTCTTTGGGACTGGTTTGGAGAAGAGGCAGCCTGGGTGAAAACGAATTGTCTGCAAATTGAAGATGGTTGGGTGCTTCGACTGAATGAGAAATTTAAGAAGCAATCTTACATAGAAAAACTTTACAATGAAGGGGAAATCTCGGAAAGAATAAAATGGGGGTTGTTCGATTTAATTTCCAATGTTCTTTTCTTTGAAGTGGAAGGTTCTAACGGAACGCGGTTTTACCCCAGATACGGAATTCACAGCTTGAGATCATATCAAGAGCTTGACGATCACACGAAAAAAGGTTTAGATGAGCTATATGTTCATTATTATTATCATCGTCAGGATGACAATTGGTATCAATCCGGAATGGAAAAATTACCTGCTTTGAAGCGTGCTACCAATATGATGATTTGTGGTGAAGACCTCGGTATGATGACGCAGTGTGTAACGGATGTGATGAATGAGCTTGGAATTTTGAGCCTTGAAGTACAGCGTGCTCCCATAAGCAATAAAATCGAATTTGCTCATCCCAACAATGCGCCATACTTGTCGGTAATTACACCTTCTACGCACGACATGAGCACGATTCGCGGGTGGTGGGAAGAGGATAGAGATGTTACTCAGAAGTTTTACAACTCCCAGCTTGGACATTGGGGTGAGGCTCCGTATTTTTGTGAATGGTGGATATGCAGGGATATTATTCTTCAACACCTGTATTCGCCTGCCATGTGGTCAGTTTTCCAAATGCAGGATCTGCTCGCAATTTCTCCGACACTTCGTCGTGAAAATCCGCATGATGAGCGAATAAATGTCCCATCAAACTCAATGTACAGTTGGAGATACCGTCTTCATATAAACATGGAAGACTTGCTTGAAGAAAATGAATTTAATGATGAATTAAGGAATTTTATCAAGCAATCAGGCAGGTAGATTTTTTGAAATTTCAGATAGAAATGAAATGAAATCAGCCGGAACTTATTGATTGAGTTTCGGCTGTTTCTTTATTCCCTCGCTGTCACACGATTACCTTGTGAGGCAAATCGCTTGTCAACTATAGCACCCCACCTCCGTCTTTCCGGATTTGTTTTTTTATTATATCAAGTCTGTGACATGCGTCGCTGGGATTTCTTGGCAAGCCAAGCGAAGTATCGAGCGGCAATCCCAGCTCTTATATTATCAGGGTTTATAATCCGGAATTCAATTCCTTATAGTATTTTAGGCGGGATTACAAATCCCGCCTGCCTGTCCCGTCTAACGGGAACCAGCGCGATTATCTACTCATTTATTCAGCATATTCGAAAGGAAAGGGAAATCCCGACGACATGTATATCCATTGGGGCGGACTTAAATTTCTGTTCTTTATTTATTAATTCGTCTTATAATGATAATTGTAGGTTTCTATTGTTTTCTGTTGGTCATTTTCAATTATATACGACCGTTTCAATCTATCAAAATCATCATATTCAAAAAAAGTTGTATTTCTTTTTTGATCTGTTATACTTGACACACCTTTATGTGGATAATGTGTGTATGTAGTTATATGAGCATTTGGAAGAGCAAGTTGTAAACTACCATCTTTAAGTTTATTTTCATTAGGAATAGTTAAGTTAGAAAGTGCTTCAATACTTAATACTGAGAATATGCTTTTTACAGCATTCTCTACTTCAGTAAAACTGCTGTTTTTTATTTCGGCAATAAGATAACGACCTTTGTAGCTCCAAAGATAGACAGTGTTCACGTTGTCATTATTGGATAAACATACTGTATTACCAACTGAACTTATGTTATGAAATGTTGTTTGTGTCTCCAGAGAATTTTGTTTTTTATTTTGTGTTTTAATAAATTCCGGTAGATAAATATTGTTTCCCCAATCCTTATACTCAACCACTTTTTTAGACAAGAACTCATTTGTGTTTTTATATTCAGCTTGTTCAATTATTGGAGATAAGATATTTAAATTAGTCATTTGATTTAATACGGAATTTCCTAAATAATCAAAAGGATACTTATATTCGGTCTTGTAAATAACTCCATCACTGTTTGTGTTTGATAAAGACTGTAAAAGTTTTCTGTGGTTGTAAGTCAAATTTCTTAACACAGTCTGTCTTGCAATTCCATTTAATGGATTAAAAAATGTATCGGTTTCTGTTTTTGGACGTAAAAGACTTAAGCTCATTTTGTATGAACTACCTTCATCATAGCAAACCGCCGAAGATAGACACACATTTTTAAATCTTGCTCTCATAGATCTAATGTAAAAACTATTCATTCTTTCATATTCAATACCAGAACTGAATATTTTTCTTCCTATCGAATCAAAATCTTCTTTTAAAACCATTTTTCCTCTTTCCATAGCTCTTGAGACATAAGGTTCATAGGGAGATTGTACTAACTGCAGAACCTCATCTGCAGATTCATCCATATATCCGTTATCAAAATTTGTAAACCGGTAAAGACTAAATGAGCCGTTTGACAATCTTTCAATTACTTCTGAATATCCAACATGATTATTATTGGCATTGTTGCACGCCGGTAAAACAGAAATAGAAGAGAAAACTCTTTTATTTAGTGTCATGTTTGGATGATTGAATGCTTTTACAGTATAGTTAAAGGAATACTTGACCTGTCCTCCCAATACACCACTAGATTGCGATGCATTAATGCCATTTTGAAGATAATCAGAAACATAATAATATTCTTTTGTAATATCCGGTGTTGTTTTTGAATCACTAAAATGTTTAATCGTTTTAATTCTAGCACCTCCTGCTGATTTGTTTGCTGTAAATGTAACAATAGGAGTTTCCCACCGTTTTTCATTTAATTGTTTTCTATAATCATGAGTCTCAAACTCAAATTGAGTATATCCTCCCGTTGGATATGTTATTTTCTCCAAAACACCATATTTCGAAAATTGAGAATTTGACTCTCTGTAAGAAAAGTAATTTATATCATTTAACTTGGCAAAGGTCCCATTATAATAGCCCCAGTGATCAGACTTATTCGCCAAATAAGGTGGCATGTTGTCAATATTGTAATATTCAAATTTAAATGTTTTGTTCTCTTGATTAGTAATACTATCAAGTCGTAAACGATGATTTGGAGAATTGTTATAATGAAAACTTATTGTTTTAATAAAACTATTTGAATACCGTGACTTTATTTCAATTATTTCTAATTCATGCCATTGGAGATTAGAAAGATATTCAGGATAATGTTGTGTGTCAGAATTTTTAAGATAGGGTAGAAATGGGCAATAATAATAATATGGAAAAGTATTTATATGTCGGTTATATATATGATTTTCTTCTTGAAAAGAATAGACATGATTGCCGTATCTCAATTCTTCAGACTCAACTACAACAAAACTTATTTCTAAACTTGGAGATAATATGGCTGTAAGGTATACAGGTGAAAGAAGTTTACCTACATAATATCGGTTTATATCTGTAGAAACATTAGCTGATTCACAAACTACATATATAGAACCATTGCTTTCAGACTTAGTCCCTAAGTCGTGATTGACCGCTATATACATCTGGTTTGTAAAAGAATGTCTTTCGTAATTTAAAACAATATCTTCTCCCCATGGCAAAATTATTTTTGTTAGATACCATGCTGTAGCTATCCATGCTTCATTGTCTTGATTAAAAAAATCAATGGAAAAATCAATCGCGTTTATATTTTTTCCAAACACATACTTAGTGCCATCTTCCACAATTATTGTAAAGCCATTGAAACATTTAGGCCATTGAAAATTGCTGTTTTGTGCTGCTGCTCCCTTCTTTTCAAAAGGAGGTTCAAAGAAAACATCATCAAACACTATTTTTAATGGTAGATTACTTTGAACAACCCAATTCCCGTTATGATCTAAACAAAATTTACCACTATATCCATTAAAGCTAAAATAAAATTCGTCTGGTTCAGTGTCTTTTAACATCTGATCCATGTCTTGAGCAATAGATTGTAGGTAACTTCTATTATTCCAGTTGTCAGTATTAAGAACTTCATAATTAAAGTAATATCCTGATTCCCCTAAATTGTGAATCTGACCATTATTTATATATCTAAACCCAGGGGCATCAAATTCATCAGGCAGATCATTAACTTTTCTGGAAATAAGTCCTCCGGATAATAAATTCCATCCAAGACCGACCCATCCAGGATGTTGATCAGCTTGAACACCTGCAGCATGGTAACTTAATGTAATAGGCAATGTAAAACTTTTTTCTTTTATTTCATAAAGAGGTATGGAAATCTCCGGCGTGCCCGTATATAATGAAACAGGAATATCTCCATATAAACCAAGCCCTGAAGCATTAGGTGTTAACACCGATACAGGCATTTCTGCCGTTTGGGATTGTGTTGAAAATGATGTTAAAATAAGAAATGTTGCTACAAATCCAATTATATTTTTCATAAAGTACTGTTTTCTAATAAAATTATTAATAATTCATTCGTTGTAAATATCTTCTTAATTAGTTATCCGGTAAATTAGTTAGAAAAATACTTCCCCACGCTGCCGCATGATTGTATTGTATGGCAAGTCCCTTATCAACTATACGCACACCACGCGATATAATTGCACGTTAGCATGGTATCTTTCTTTTGCTTATAATCTCTTGCTCTTCGAGCATACCACACGATAGAGTCGTGCAATAGAAGGGTTTCTATCCATTCTTTTCCATTGTACTTGCGCTGCTGAGCATCTTGTCCGGTGCCATTTGCCCAGGGTAAACCGGTGGCGTAGTACTGGGTGTGCTGAATGGTGCTGTTATTACCACCGACCCATACTTCTCGATTATTGCCTAAATGGTCTCGGCGGTAGTAGC
>JAAYIT010000341.1 GCA_012523295.1 Porphyromonadaceae bacterium
AAAAGATAAAATTGAAAGCCGCGGAGTAAAGTCGGTCAGGAGTGTGGTTGACAACATACTACCGCACCTGAAAGATAAAATTTCGGTTGATGAATTCGCAGATAAAATTTTGGAGCAAATGAAGCGAAAATTTCCGGAGATGAAAGAGTATGTTTTCACCCGAGAAGAGCTTGATGATATTGAAGAAAGGCGGAAAGAACGATTTGGTAATTGGGATTGGAATTACGGAAATAATCCGAAATTCAATATTACACGAGAAAAACGATTTACTTCCGGAAAAATCCAGGTTTTTGCAGATATACACAATTCTGTGATAGACAGTATAAAGTTTTACGGTACATTTTTTGGCAACAACAGTGATTTGACCCCTATCGAAAATGCTCTTCAAGGCACGAAATACAATACCGCAAGTGTAAAAAAGACTCTTGAAAACTTGGATTTCAACCATTATTTTGCCGGATTTACGTTGGAAGAATTGACTGAAGCAATTGTAGAAGGTTAAATCGATTAACTCTACTCTTAAAACTACGTTAATAAAGGTCAGAAGTGGTGAGCGAATAAAGCCCATGAAGATATCATTCTGAAAGAAGAATTTGAAAAACTATTGGGTGATAACTTTATTAATGTCCTCTCAGATGAAGAGTTTCCGCCCTATGAGCACGGTTTCGTAACAGAAGAAATGATAAAAAAACACCGGAACAGCGAATCAAAATACATTTATCTCTGCGGACCTAAAGCTACTATGAAGGCAATGCAAGCTATTTTTGAGTCGTTGGGAATCGAAAAGGAATATATTGTGAAAGAGGGATTCTAATTCCCTGCTTTCGGCTCTACTGTTTTTTTCAGCTCTTCGGGTTTTTGCTCTAATAGCGGTACTGAGGTGTGATCCCAAGTCTCCTCAAACTCCCAGTTTTTTATCAAAGTAAGTTTTTTCCCGTAATAAAAAACTTCCTCAGGCTGCCTATTCTCAATGATACTTCCTGTATCCCATTTACCGTTTCCATTCCGGTCAAGAAACATGCGCACATAATAATCACCGGGATCAAGATAGGGAATATTGGTGACTGATTGTTGGATTGGCACTGTCCGGACAACCTTATCATTCTTATCTACCACCTGGAAAACAGCTGTTGAGTCGTATTTCTCCAAGTGCAGTTTCAGACTCGAATAGTCATCCAACGATTTGATTCTCAATTCGCTTTTAAAATTATCGTTGTGGAGGTCGTAAATACTGAAAAATGCGGCAGAATCCACTACAAGCTGATATGAAGCTTCCGGAATCCACTTATGAGTAATCTTAAAGTTCATACCGACCGAATCGACCTTTTCCAACTTCACATCCAAGGGTACTAAGACTGTATCAACTAATTGAGAGAATTTAACTTTAGATTCTTCAATGGATTTTATCGGCGTGTCGAATTGGATATTAATCGAATTAAACACATCAAACCTTGATGTGAGATTGGTCGCTATAGTAAGAAACTCTTTCTTTTTCGCGGTTTTGGTAGTGGCAGGGCGTGCAGTCCGACGCATAAAAAAATTGAGCGTATCCGTTTCGGGCTGAAGTACAAAGACTGAATCTGTTTTCAGGTATTTCACTTCGAGCCTGATTGTGTCTTTATTTATCAGCGTAGAGTCTGTAAGCCAATAAGATAACGTATCCAATGTAGCGTTTTTTTGGAGTAAAACTTTGTTTTCCCAATCCACATTTAACGGTTTTATTTCGGGCATTTCTTCATTTTCCGTATTGAAGAAAATATCCAACTTATGCGGTGCCGAACGTTCCGATTTTGCTAAGTATTGACGTTTGGAGTCATCTTTGAAAAACTTCAAAACAATATCATTCGGCAAATACCTGACTGACTCCACAGAATGAATTGTGTCAACAGTTACGCTATCTTTCCAAACGGTATCCTGTCGAACATAATTTTCAATTTTCGTCTCAAACACGGTTTCAATAAATCCGGCGCCCTCTCCTTTCTGATAAAAATTATCCCGATTTTGATCGTCCAAGGCGAAAACACGGTATTGCTCTTCTTTCACGTTATAAACCGTAAACTTTCCTTCATCTCCACTTTTTGTTACTCGGTTAAATGGTTTGGAAACGAAAGCGGAGTCGCTCAAGTCTCTGTAAACACCGACTATAATACCTTTCAACGGATTTAAGTCCTCAGCATTAATGAGCGTTCCCGAAAGTTGGAGCGTGTCAATCTGATCTCCAGTTGCAAAAGAGAAAACGAAATCTTTCAAAATATTTCCTTCATTATTATCTACAATCGCATCCCCAAAATTGATTGAATAGGTGGTGTTTTCCTCAAGAGAGTCATTCAAGTTTACAACAACTCGCTTTCCGTATGCCCGTATTTCCGGATTTGTTCGTTGCGGCGGAGAAATGATTACATTTTTAGCAATGTCTTTCAAAACAACATTCTCATCAAATTCTATTTCTATCTTTTTCCCTGAAATATTGACAGATTTATCAGCCGGAGTGGATTTGATCACTTTGGGAGGCACCTCATCTTTCGCTCCGCCTTGAGGACCCTGACCACGGTTTGCACAGGCATAAATCACGAAAATTGAAATGAATATGAAAATTATTTGTTTTAAAGTCATCTGAAATAGACCCGAAACCTATAAATTCGGTGATTTCGGGATAATCAAAAATTAAATAATAAGCAGAATTAGAAATACAAATCTTAACTAACGGGTTGGAGATATCTTCAGCACCCTGTGCCCTATTCTGCACTGCAGGCATTTTTTATCTTCACAATATTCTCTTTTCAACTGGATAAGAGCCTGTGAATCAAAAGCATTTTCAACAACCACTCCAAGCCTTTTCCAGTTTGTTATAATAGAATTATTCTCAGCAGGAATTTCTTCTAAGATTCTTATTGGCAATTCAGTTGACTGATTTTTCTTTTTGAAATAAGAAAATAGAAATGGGATAACCGTATTGATTAAAATTATATCAATGGAGCTTTTTCCTATTTTTTTCTTTGAAAACTTACTTTCTCTACCAAAAAGATAATGTTTCTGCCAATATTCGGAGACTTCACATATAAATAACGCCCTCAAATCTTTGACATTGTCTATGTTTAGAATTTTAGAGAAAAGTTTTGTTGAGCGGTGAATCAAAGCAGCAAATTGTGCTAACCTGATATGCGGAAAGTTATCCGGGCGTAATCGGAGCAGCTTCCACTGCACACTATCTATCGGAGTTAACTTGTATTTTGTCCGCAAAAACAAGTATTCTCTCTGAAGCTCTTTTTGATATGTATCGTCCTCAGTTTCTGCAAGAAAACCTGCCTGCCCGTACAGGAGCGCCTCCAACTGAAATAAGTTGTCTTTATGCTTCGCCAAGACACTCAGAGGCAACGACTTCGCAGTCTGTTCAAAAGCTTGGCTGTTCGTTCCGAATCCGAAATTTCTGGCCAGTAAGATATAGAACGCTTCCTCCCAATGGTTGTTGGAACGGCTCAAAAGATTCTCAATTTCTAAATATTTTCTCTCCAATCGTTCAATCAGCAGTGCATTTTTCCAACTATTTATGAAAACAGAGGGAACTTCAGAAATCCTATCTTCACAGTAGATCCACTTTTTAGAAGCAGATAATTCGTTGTAATTCTTCAGGATATAATCCGGTATTTCAAGCTCCAACTGAGGGATTTTATCTCCGCTTGTTCTGAAGATATCCTTATCTGACTTTCTGACAACATGTAAAATCACATTATCATACGCTTTATCTTCGTTGTGCCCATGCACATGCCAATCTGAACTTAGATTATGAATTTCAACATTCCCAGCCCACAGCGTATCATCAATTTTGACTTTTGCATTGAAAAAATCGGGTCCGGCATCTGTGTTAAACTTCCCCACATCAATAACCTCCACAGCTTGCCCGTCTGTTGTTTGCATTTTCTGCATTTCAAACAACCGAAATTGCCAAACAAAATGTAGAATTGATTCATTCATGCCAAAAATCATATTCTAAAGGGAGTAATGCAATTTATATTGCGTCTTTGACGAAAGTTTTTAAAGAATATACTTGAATCTTCAAATTCATTTTTTATCATCTATGATTAAAGCCCTCATTTCATATCCTTCTTTTGTCAAAAAATCAAGGACTCGGGGCAGTGCGGAGAGAACGTTTTTCTCTGCTTTCAGCGAGTCATGAAAAACAACTATGGAACCGTTTCTGGACTTTTTTTTCACCTCCGGCACTATCTCGCTTTGTGTTACTCGCTTATCGTAATCATAGGTTATGAAATCCCACATGATAATCTTATAATCCTTCTTTAACGCTTTGGCTTGTTTCAGAGAGATACGCCCGTGTGGTGGTCTGAACAAGGGACTACTGATTATTTCATCCGCTTTCTTTACATTTTCAACGTAATAACTAAGTGAGTTTTCATTCCCTTTTAAGTGGTTGTACGTGTGATTTCCGACAGCATGGCCTCTTTTTTTTACCTCTTCAAAAATTTCCGGATATTTTGCCACATTTTCTCCCACACAAAAAAATGTTGCTTTAGCATCATACCTGTCTAATATATCAAGCACTCTGGGTGTTACAATCGGGTTTGGGCCATCGTCAAAAGTAAGATAAATTACCTTCTCGGAAGGATTCATCCTCCAAACCGGAGTTTTCCAAAATCTTTTTATTATTCCGGGAATCTGACGCATTACTTCATGTTGAATTTAGTCGCGAATGCCTCGAATTCTTTTATGTATTTATCAAAAATCTCTTTTGCTTGGCTCTGACTGCTGATTTGCAACACATTATTCAGAACAGCCATTTCATGACCTATCGAATTGCTTGCTACATTTCGTTGTGAAGTTTTAAGACTCGCGTACCAGTTAAGATACTCCACACTTCTATTCCCCACTTCGTCCAAGATTTTATTGCCCAAATCGGCAAGACCTGCCTCGTATGCGTAGAATGCCAACATGTTTGAACTGAAATCGTAAGGAACATTATGAGACGGAATAACTTTATCGCAGTAAAGCAAAGCTTCTTTCGCGCGCGCAGTATCACCTTGGGCGATCAATGCTTCAATCAAGTATGAGAACGCGATTCTGTGCGTTTTACACATCCGCATTATGTTATCATCAATGTAAACTTTCGGATTCTCAATTCCACCAAATTTAAATTTGGTCATCATATTTTCATACATTTTATCCGTATTTACATTCATTGTATTGCTGTCGCGCTGTGCAACCGGCAGAATTTGCAAAGCAAGTCCCGTACGCTCAAAATACTTTGGCAAACTCTGCGGATAGTATTCTTCACCAACGGTAACACACATATACATAGGACGTTTCCATTGGTTTTCCTTAATCATTTCATATACCATTGCTTCTCCTTTGAATACATTTCGCGGAAGATCGAATGTGATTTGAGGTAGAATTTCATCTTTTCTTTCAGCCGGTAGAGTTCCTGTAGCAATGACCTGATCCGGATCTACATTTAGGAAAAGTTTGCTTGAAGGGAAAAATCCGTCACCTTCAATTTTGAAATCCTTATCATCGCTCTTGATTATTTCAAAAGCATCAATCATGTTGAATGGTTCTCCTTTTGTCAAATCCTGAACGGAAAGGACATCATTTGTACCTGTGATATAGTCTTTTCTCTCCCAAGAAATTGGCAGTGGAGCTGATTCGTAAGCGCCACGCTTCATCTGATCAATGTACCAGTCTGTTGGCAAATAACTCAAATTACACACACGCACATCGGTCCTTACGCCTTCCACTTCCTGGTTGTACCAAAGCGGGAATGTGTCGTTATCGCCGTTTGAAAAGAGAATCGCGTTTTCATCAACCGAATTCAGGTAGTTTTGTCCGAAATCACGTGCAGTCGTCCTTCCGCTTCGGTCGTGGTCGTCCCAATTTTCTGAAGCCATAAGCGCCGGAATACCAAGACATGCTACTGTGGCAATGATGGCGCTAAGATTTTTCGGAAGGAATCTGTCAAATATTTTCCCAATTCCCATCACGCCAAGTCCAATCCAAATAGCAAAGGCATAAAACGAGCCTGCATACGCATAATCACGTTCACGCGGCTGATATGGAGTTTGATTCAGGTAGATTACAATCGCCAATCCGGTCATAAAAAACAGCAAAAGGACAATCCAGAAAGCGTGATTTGCCTTTTTACCGGAGTTAAGCAAAAAGAATATACCTATTAAACCGAGCAATAAAGGCAACATGTAATATTTATTCCTGCCTTTATTTTCTTTTAACACAGTCGGTAATAAATCTTGATTTCCGACTAACATGTTGTCAATGAATTTAATACCTGTAATCCAGTTGCCGTGCTCTATTTCTCCGGAGCCTTGAATGTCATTCTGCCTTCCTGAAAAATTCCACATAAAATAGCGCCAGTACATGAAATTCACCTGATAATCAAAGAAAAATCTCAAATTCTCACCGAAAGTGGGTTTAATTTCAGTGCGTTGCTCACCACAAAAATCATAAGATATGCTTCTGCCTTTTATATTTCCCCAGATTTTGTAAGCATTGATATGAGTAGCTTGCGAACTGTACATTCGTGGGAATAACATCATAAATTTATCATTTTTTTTGTAGTTGAATTTATGACCCGCCACTACATATTCATCTCTTTCTGAAGGATTTCTTTTCGGTTTCGGAGCGTAAAGAGGTTTTTTATCAGCATCGTAAGTGCAGGTATTTCCTTCTACTTTTAGTTTTGGAGGGGCGCTGTAAACACCACCATAAAAGAGCGGACGGTCACCGTACTGCTCTCGATTGAGATAATATTGAAGGGAAAACACGTTGTCCGGCGAGTTTTGATCCATGGTAGGCTGTGCCGCTGAACGAATAACGATAACTGTGTAAGTGGAATATCCGATTAGCATCAGTACAATCATCAGCGCGCTCGTATTGAGCCAACGGGGGGTAATTTTATCCTTTTTGTAGAAAAAGAATAGAAGCAACGCGGCAATTATAATTACTCCAATCAAAATACTTCCACCTAAAAACGGTATTCCGACCATCGTAATGGCAAGCATATAGGCAATTATCATTCTCGTATAGTTCTTGTTCGCATGGGTTTCATACACCGCCCAAACCAGCAGACCCATGACAAGTGCTAAGTAGAAAAACAGTCCTGTATTGTATGGAAGTTTGAAAGTATTGACGAAAAGCAGTTCAAATCGAGTCGCCCAGTTGATTGTTTCTGAAATCAATCCGTACTGAACAAACGCCAGAATAGCGAATGAAATTGCCATAGCAGAAATTACTCCTTTGATGGAAGGTGTGTATCTTCTGTAATAATAGACAAGGACAATGGCAGGAATTGCCAGCAGATTGAGCAGGTGGACTCCAATGGAAAGTCCCATCAGATAGGCAATGAGAATCAACCAGCGATCGGAACCGGGATTATCGGCATTTTCATCCCACTTCAGAACAAGCCAAAACACAACAGCCGTAAACAACGAAGAATAAGCATACACTTCACCTTCTACCGCTGAGTACCAAAATGTATCTGAAAACGTGTAAGCCAACGCACCAACTAATCCTGAACCCAGAATGATGATTATATTGGTCGTTGAGAATTCCTCTTCCGGTTTTCCTATTACTTTTTTTGCCAGATAAGTGATTGTCCAAAAGAGGAACAAAATCGTAAACGCGCTTGCCAAAGCTGACATGGCATTTACTAACATAGCCACTTTTGTAACATCGGAGGTGAAAAGCGTGAAAAACTTAGCGGTGAGCATAAAGAAAGGTGCTCCCGGCGGGTGTCCGACGTCAAATTTATAAGCTGCAGAAATAAATTCACCACAATCCCAAAAACTTGCGGTTGGCTCAATTGTCATTAAATATGTCACCGCAGCTACAGCAAAAGCTATCCAGCCTGTGATAGTATTCAAAAATCGGAAATTCTTCATTATGTTTGATTTAATTTTTTAGCTGATTAACAAAAAAACGTTCAAAGATACAAAGAAAATCTTGTTTGATTGAAATGTAAGGTCATTTTTAGATAAAATTAAATGGTTGAATGTAAACAATCGAGCAGGAGGAATGGATTACGAGACAACAGCTTAACAACTGTCTGAAAGTTACAAGAGCTTAGTTTAGAAAACCAAGCGTTGTTCATTCCTTTGTTCAGAGCGGGACTGCTTGACAGTTTCTGAGCTCAAAACTCAGAATTCGGAGCTAAAACACCTACGATTCACTCCCAGCCTGCATTTTGTTTCAGCACACCATCCGAAAGAAGGATTTGAGAATTAGGAATTGGAAGGAAGCCATTGGTTTCTGTCCGAAATGTGGTAGAATAAAGGGCATTTTGGTTCTGATTCTTGACCGGAATGTTTTTCAATTTATTGATTTCCGTTTCAGCATCGCCCCAGCGAAGTAAATCGTAATAGTGTATCCCTTCGAAAGCAAGTTCGAAGCGTCTTTCAGACTTTATGTTCTCTGATGTTACAGGAATTGAATGCAGATTTACCCGGCTACGAACCATGTCAAGGTATTCTTGGCTTTTACTTGAGCCGAGTTCCGCTCCCATCAACAGCACATCCGCAAAACGAAGCAAGACAGTTTCCTGCGTAATATTCAACATAAAATCCGATGGCGCATTATACAGCGAAACGCTCATATTTTCAGGTTGCCCGTTCACGAAAATATTAATGGGAACATATTGCTGATTATTTGGTGTTTTGTAATTACATTTCCATCCTGAAGCGGAAGTGATTCTTTTTGGTAAACTCCCGTGTAGAATAAAAATACCCGTGTCAAAAATCCCTGTGCAGCCCATTTGGTTGCACGCCCAATGTCACTCACGGAGTAAGGTTCTGCCGGTAATTTTTCAACGGCAAATTTCAGGTCTTCAGCTATTTGAGCATACAGTTCCTCCGGGTCAGCTTTCGGCAGGTTTTGCGGTTCGGGCTTCAACACAAGCGGCACCGCTCCAAACATTTTAGCCAGATCAAAATAAATTCCTGATTTTTGATCAAACTCAAATTATCTATTCCACCAATTTAAATGCAGTCCCAAATCAGTCAATTACTTTTTATTCTGATAATGTCGGGTTTCTCTCTGACATGAAAATGTGTATATACATTCCTGAATTTAAAAGTTTTAACAGCACACAAGGATCGTTATTGTTTGGTTGGTTTTATCATACGATTACAATTTATTTTTTAACATCAAGGTCGTATGGAACACGCCATTAACCATTCTCTCGGGATTAAGATTTATCTTAAATGGCTGTTTCATTAATTATTTTGGTTCTACTTGATTTCGTGTGACAAAAATAAAACATTAAGATTTCATTTAGAAGTTAAGGGACTTTTAGAAATAAATATATTTACATTAAGTCAATATTAAATCCTTAATGAAACCTTAATTTGACTTAACTTCTTA
>JAAYIT010000342.1 GCA_012523295.1 Porphyromonadaceae bacterium
CAGAACACCTTAAGGCGAACGAGACCAAATCTTCTGCTACGCTCGTAGAGATTCGAGAGCTTAATCTTTCGGACGCGGGTTCGATTCCCGCCATCTCCACCTCAAGCCCCCTGAATGGGGGTTTTTGATTGGGGAATAATGAGGTTTAAAAATCTGGGAATGATGACCGTAGGATAGCATTTAGGAGTCAGGAGCTCAAAAGTGCTGCTGGAAGCAATTGATAGCTTGTTCAAGGTTTTGTTATATTGAGCGTAACTGAAGGATTTCAGCTAATCATATAAATGATAGTTTCATATTGAAAACCCATCAGAACAGCGACCATACCATATACATAACCCATAATACTTCACAAAAGAAGCTCAAAAATGGTATCAATGTTATCTATCCCTCGTTTAATGTGGTTTTATTTCTTACTAATAATTCTATTCGTGCTAAAATTAACGAACAACTTACCCCCCTTTTTTGATTCACATTTTTGTGAGGCACTACACTGAAAAAAATAATTCCTGGTTTTTTGGTTCTTATCCTGGCGATGGCTGCTTTTACATCATGTTCCCCAATTTCTTCTGAAACCGGGTCAGATATTCACTCTCAAACGATTTCACCGGCGACACCAAAAGCTGAGGAACCAATTGATGAATCAATTGTCATGATTACCGATCCACTGTTGGAAGCATTGGTACACGCTGCAATGGGTAGATCTGAAGGTTTCATCAGTCAAATTGAAGCAGAGGGTGTTATATATTTAAACCTGAACAACCAATGGCATAAAGAGTTGTATCCTGACCAAAAGATTTTAAATCTTCAGGGTCTCGAATACTTCAAAAATCTAAAAAGCCTTGATCTTTCGGACCATGAAATTTCTGATGTAGCTGTTATTGGTAATTTAACTGACTTAGAAGAATTGAATCTTTCGGGTAATCCAATTTCAGATATCTCTCCGCTTTCTTCTTTGAAATCTTTAAAGATGTTGGTTCTGTCAGAATGTATGGCTGAGGATTATGCTCCACTTTCAAATTTGGATAACCTTGAAATTTTGGTGTTAAATAATGCTTCCATAAGCGACGTGGCAGTGCTTAGCCCACTAAAAAATTTGAAACAGCTATATCTGGCTGGTTCTCAAATAAGTAATTATTTTCCGCTTGCGGAGATTTACCCATATTTGGAAATTAAAGATTTCACATTAAAGCGAAGCTTGGAAGGTTTAGGTTTTCATTTGGACAATGAAAATCAGGCTATTTTTGATAGTGAATCAGCCTCCATTCGAATTAACCACCTTGAATGGGGTCAACCTCATGATGAATGGATGAATAATAGTGTGCGAACTGTTTTTAGTTCCGATAATGCTAAAATTGACATCGGATATTACCCAAACTTTGATACATTTGTAATGATGGCTTTTGTTGATGGTGAGATGGCTTTGAATTATCTCTATAATCGTTCGGATGAAAGCCTTGGTTTGGGCATGGTGACAGAAACAGCTCAGAAGAAATCGTGCTTGAAATCTTCCCAAATGAAGAAGTACTCGACGATATTCTACTAATTCCATTTCAAATTCATGAGAAAACTCTGGCTGAAAATTTTTCTATGGATGCCCGGTCCCTTTTCGACTTGCCGTTTTCCGAAACGGAAGTAATATCAGAAAAACAAGACACGTACGAAATGATTGGATTCACTTTCCTTGACTACAAGGGAACTTACTTTTATGAGGTGTTGGACC
>JAAYIT010000343.1 GCA_012523295.1 Porphyromonadaceae bacterium
ATTTAGCGATGTAGATTTTAATATTATCGAATCAACAAATTTACGATTTTTTTTCTGAATGAAAAACGTAAAAAAATTGTATATTTTTAAAGATATAACTCAATTTTGTAACATATTTGAAACATAGATTTCTTAATTTTGCCAAAAATTCATACTTTTGAAAATTATCACTCTAAAAAATCAACGGATTTTTAACAAAGTATATAAATTCATAAATAAAAAAGAATGGATCCAATTTATTTAATAATCGTTATTATTCTTCTCGGTTTAGCAGCGTTAGATTTGGTGGTAGGTGTGGCAAATGATGCTGTAAATTTTCTTAACTCAAGTATCGGTTCAAAAGTAGCTCCCTTGTGGCTTATCCTCACGGTAGCTTCAGTGGGTGTGGTAGTCGGAGCATTATTTTCAAGCGGCATGATGGAAATAGCGCGAAGCGGAGTTTTTCATCCCGAGAAACTCACTTTCCCTGCTGTCATGATGCTGTTTTTGGCAGTGATGATAACTGATGTGGTGCTCTTAGACTTGTTTAATACATTTGGTCTTCCGACCTCCACAACCGTTTCATTGGTCTTTGAGCTTCTGGGAGCGGCAGTTGCTGTATCACTTTTCACTATTTGGACTTCGGAGAATGGTGGTCATCTGGGAGAATACATAAATAGCGGTAAGGCATTGGCCATTATAAGCGGTATCTTTATTTCCATTGCTGTGGCTTTTGTCGTGGGAACAATTATAATGTACTTTTCCCGCCTGATCTTTTCTTTTAATTACAGCAAAACCTTCCTTTACCTCGGAGCCATTTGGGGTGGAATAGCGCTTACAGCCATTACTTATTTCGCCATATTCAAAGGGCTGAAAGGCAGCGTATTGATGTCAGATAATTTCCTGTATTTTCTGGAAAATCATATGGGAAAAGCAATTCTTTACGCCTTTGCAGGGTGGACTGTCCTCATGGGATTTCTCCAATTTGTTTTCCGTGTAAAAATTCTTAAAGTGATCGTTCTTGCCGGAACAATGGCATTAGCATTGGCATTCGCCGGAAACGATTTAGTGAACTTTATCGGCGTATTTATGGCGGGTTTGGATTCATTCAAGATTGCCAAAGAAGTAGTAGCAGCCGGTGGTTCTGTCGATTCGCTTTATATGAGTGCGCTGAGTAATCCTGTTGCTGCAAACTGGCAATGGTTACTTGGAGCAGGTACGATTATGGTGCTTTCTCTCTGGTTTTCTAAGAAATCAAGAAGTGTTACTGAAACGGAAGTTAATCTTGCCCGCAAAGGTGAAGGAGTAGAGCGTTTTTCTTCATCCGCCATGTCAAGATCCATCGTACGTGGCGCAGTTAATATGAGCAAAACCTTTAATAAAGTTACTCCTGTACCGATTAAAAACTTCATTGACAGAAGATTCGCACATGTAGAGTTAGAAAATCAAGCTTCATTCGACTTAATTAGAGCTTCGGTTAATCTGACCATCTCGGCATTACTTATTTCATTAGGAACCTCCTTAAAACTACCTCTTTCAACTACTTATGTAACTTTTATGGTGGCGATGGGAACTTCACTTGCAGACCGTGCCTGGGGACGAGAAAGTGCAGTTTATAGAATCAACGGTGTTCTTACAGTTGTTGCAGGATGGTTACTGACAGCTTTAATTGCATTTACAGCGGCTCTTTCTGTAGGACTTTTGCTCATGTGGGGCGGTAAAATCGCTATTGCAGGACTGATGCTGCTATTGGTGTTTTTTCTATTCAAATCAGGAAAACTGCATACCAAACGGAAGGAAAAAGAACAAAGTCAATTACAAGTACTTTCCAGCGAAGAGCAAATGGTGCTTACAAGCAAAAAAGATGTGCATGACTTACTGAGTAAAACATTATCTATCCTTGAGCAAACCATTCAAAGCATGCGGGATGAGAATAGAAAAGTATCCAAAAACATTATGTATGAATCCAACGAATTGTATCAAAAATACAAGGATAAGCGCAACTATGAAGTGGTACCGACACTTGAAACGATTCAGATAAGCGCACTCGATTTGGAGCAGGAATATGTACAGTTGATCGACTATTCCTACGAGATTACAAAATCACTGAAAGCAATAAGCGAATCGGTATATATGCACATCGACAACAATCACTCGGCATTCTCAAAAGAACAAACTGAAGACCTGAAAACTATTTATAAAGTGTTGTCGGATGGATATACCAAGTTCAAAAAAATGGCTGACTCCGGAAATTATTCAGACTATAACATAGTATATGAGATGAGAGATTCGATATTCACTTTGAATTCCAAAATGACCAAACGTCAGATAAAACGCGCAAAAGAAAGCGAATCAAACACGCGAAGCAGTATTTTATTCTTGAATTTAGTGAATGAGTCAAAAATCATCACGCTACAATCCAGCAACCTGATGAAATCTTATCGTCATTTCGATGAAGAGTACAGCAAAACAAGCCTTGAATTAGGCCCTCAGGAAATGGTAAAAAGCGCTGCGAGAATTATCTGATTCTCGTAGCTGCACTTAACATACAAAAGGAGAAAAAACAACTTTCGGATTGTCTGTTTTCTGAAATGGGAAGCAGGTATTTCGCTGATTTTTGTTATTGTCCCTTTTCGTTATAAGAGGGAATTTATAGGGGAGATTCGCTGTCTGTGGTTGGTTTCTTAGAATCAAAATGACATTAATTCTGATAGAAATGTTTTCAATCAGAATTAGCGCGAGGGTTTTGAAAAAAAACTTTCTAAAAGCATTGCGGACGGAATAAAACAACAATGAAAAATTATGCGAAAATTCGTTCGTTTTACGCTGACTCAAAACAAGAAACCGGTAGAAATCTATTAAGAAAATTACAATCTTCTAAGCAAGATAGATTTTCAATTTAGATTAAACATACTGCACATCTTTCAAATCAATATCTGGCAGGCCATTCATTTTCAACCAAATACGGGCTGTAGTCAAGACATCTTTTTGGCAGTAAGTTACAATTCTATTCAAATCATCGTACAAGTAATAGGTTTCACCAACCTGACTTCCATCAATGTCATCCTTTGAAGTAGGAATACCTAAAACTGCTGATAACAAGCGTAATGAAGTGTAATTTTTATAATCGCCAAACTTCCAGAAGTCGAGCGTATCCATAAGATTGACTTCCCATGGCTTTTTATTGTTGATTTGCAACGCTTTAGGTAACTGCATACCGTTAATGAGCATCCTCCGGCAAATATAGGGGATATCGAATTCTTTTATATTATGTCCACAAAAATTATGCTCGCTCGTAGTGAAAAAACGATCGACTAATAGTGAAAATTCCTTTAAGAGATTCAACTCGTCCTTTTCTGCAAAAGACTTAATTCTGAATGTATTAACATTATTTTGAATGGAAATAAATCCGACAGAAATACATACAATTTTCCCAAATTCAGCGTAAATTCCCGCATTTGTGTCAAAGGCTTCTTTTGCCGTGTTATCCGGCTCGAATCTATCCGGCATTCTTCTCTTCAAAGTCTCAAACTTCTCCTCCCACAATTGCCGCATATCTTCAGACAATTCAGTCAGACTTCTTGCCAAAGGAACTGTCTCTATATCAAGGAATAGTATTTTTTGAATATGGAGCATTTTTTATAAAAAAGTTAGACATTCTGAAAAACAAAAAGTCAGAAAATGAAAATGGTGTGTCGGCTCTAAATAAGTATTTTTTTAACAACAAGCCTGCAAACTCACACTTGAATTTGTTTCATTCCTAAATTTCTTTCAATGTATTTTGTCAGAATATCGATTGCAATATGATTATTTCCGCCTTGCGGGATGATTAAGTCAGCAAATCGCTTTGTTGGCTCGATAAATTGCTCGTGCATGGGTTTTAACGTATGCATATATCGCTCCATGACCTTATTGACAGACCTTCCACGCTCAACTATATCCCTGTTGATAACACGAATCAACCGATCATCCGGGTCTGCATCAACAAATATTTTCAGATCCATCAATTTTCGCAACTTTGGATTTCCAAGTACAAGGATTCCTTCGACAATAATCACTTCGTGCGGAAGAATCGTGTTTGTTTCTTCAGCACGGGTGCAAGTGATATAGGAATAAATAGGCTGCTCTATCGATTTCCCGTACTTTAAATCGTGAATATGTCTGATAAGCAACTCCCATTCAATCGAATCGGGGTGATCAAAATTTATCTCCAAGCGCTCTTCAAGCGGCAAATGGCTACTATCCCAATAGTAGGAGTCTTGAGGCAGCAAAGCAACTCCACCGGATGGAATACGCTCTAAAATTTTCTTTACAACTGTGGTTTTTCCCGATCCGGTTCCTCCGGCAATTCCGATTACAAGCATTTTTTAATCCCCTAACACGAAGGGTACGTAAGTTTTTAAAATTTTAATAAAGACAGTTGACAATTGATTATAAAACTTTCGCAAGCTCTATCTGATAGTCTCAAAAGGCTTGCTAACGAGTGACCTCGTCCGGCGAGCCAAAAAATCAGAGAGAACGGCGTTAAGAATCGTCCTTGTTTGAGCCTGTAAATAGGTTTCAAAATCCGATACACTTGGGGCGAGTTTGGACGATTTAGCCGTTTGAACGCCAATTTTTTGAGTGAGGCGGGCGAAGTCTTGACTTTTTTTGCTTCGTTTTTTGTGTCAAGACAAAAAATGAAGTGGGGTTTGGGGCA
>JAAYIT010000037.1 GCA_012523295.1 Porphyromonadaceae bacterium
AAAGAAGAACGCTTCGATTGCCCAATCACAGGCAGATTATGCCACTGAAACCGAGCGGATTGAGAAGCGCTACAATGACGCGTTAGAACGCTACACCTCTCTTGAAGCCGAAAAGACAAAAAGGGTGCGTAAGAGCAAGGAACTGAAGGCTTTCACCAAGACTCTGAAACAGCAGCCTTTGGTGGTTGCGGAATGGAACGAGCGCCTTTGGATAACACTCCTCGATACTGCAACGGTGAACCGTGACGGCAGAATCATGTTCCGTTTCAAAAACGGTGTGGAAATAAAAACAAACAGTATGTGAAGATTTTTTGGTAATCACTTTGAGGCATCGTATACATTTTGGTACGATGCCTTAAAGTGATAGAGGGAAATAGAAGTGTGATGCTCATTATCTATTCCATATCTATATTATTATTCTCAGAACTCTCCGCTTCATTGAAATTGATTGCCTCGTCATTAAGCATATCGTCATGTGAATCCAATGCCTTGAAAATAACATGCTCACGGGAATACAATTTGTTAATGGATAAACGGTTGTTATTGCTCTTCTTTTTTCCGTTGTATTCAAGCACCATAGCTTCTGCAACGCCCATAGAACCAGGCCGCCTCTCTTTTGCTGTTCGGACAAGATGTTTCACTGAAACGGCTCCCAGTTTTTCTTTGAATATCTCGTCGTTTATGGCATCTTCATATATAACAATTAGCCTTGTAACAGCGTTTAATATGTTGGCAGAAAAAGAGTTGAGATCTCCTTCCCATGCTCCGATAATTAATCGAAGAACACGGCTTAAACCATGGTATCCGTATTTTATATAAATGAATTCAAGAGTTGATACCGCACAGATTACCCCGTGACCTTTTTTAGTTCCTATGCTTAACCCATAAGATTCTACCAAATCGCGGATTATGAGCTGATCGTCGTTTCCGGCTTCGATATTCGCCATGAACACCTCGTAAGGGTTAAGCGGCTTTACAAATTTCATCTGATTGGCAAAAATATCCGCTTCATGTTCATAGCTCAAATCATCATAAACCATGCACCACACCGGAGTCTCTCTGGAGCCGGATGTAAGAGCTACAATCTCAATCGTATGCTGACCATTGAAAACATAGTTGATACCATCACGACGACTGACCTTAACCGGGTTTATCTGATATAAATTAAAGCTTGCGGCTGCCCGTGCAATATGAGATCGGGATAAATTGCGTTGATATTCTTGATTAGAAACAAGATTCCGAATTGGAATTTGTTCAAAATGAACATTAGGCACATACATGCTAAAATCGTCCATTTACTCCACCCCCTTTATTGCGGACAGCATCTTTGATATTGCGTGTTGAAGATTTATGAGTGTTCCCACAAGTTTATCTTTGGCGCAATCAGAAACCCTGTCATAATCCGTATTTGTTTGAGTGCGTTTAATTGAGCTTTCCCATGATGGAATTGTAAGTGTTAGAGCGGTTATCTCAGCATCCGGGTCAAAGGTTGGCATATCCTTTACGGAGGGGGTCGATGTGGTGACGTTTGGACTTGTCTGTCCCAATGTGTGTTGAATTTCTTGCCGTGTTCTGTTGTATTGAACAAATGGCTGCTGGCTTCGCTCCATTCTACGTCCAACCTTCTTAATTTCATCAGAAGTCAGCCCAGACAAATCGACCAAATTTTTATGAGATATTTTGTATCTGCCTGACAAAATCTTTGGAACCATTTCAGGAGCTTTCTGACCAATGGCTTCTAACGCTCGGGTGTATATTGCATACTTCAAAACTGTACCACCCGATATTTGATTTTCCTGTGCTATACGCTGGGCTGTGATATGACCGGAAAGAGAACCCTGGGTTTCCTCATTGGAATCAGATATAGTACAGGACACGTCACCTTCGGGTTCACCGTATTGATTTTTACCCCTCGTATTTTTAAGGTTATGAGCCAGTTTTTCCGATTCATACTGCATACCGATTAGGAACTTCCGGGTTTCTTCGGTAATATTGCGCCTGCCAAGCTGATTAGCACAAATCCAAGCAATAACAGATTCGCTGCAATCAAACTCCATCTGGGTAACAGCATAAGGAATCTTATGCATCGTACATAATTCATACCGGTTATGACCATCAATTATAAATCCATTCCACGTGATAATGGGATCGCGACAGCCATCTGCCAAAAGATTTGCTTCAAGCTGAAGATATTCTTTCTTTTGCAGAGGACGAATTAAATTTTCGAAGTCCTTGTTGATTTTAAGGGTTTGTAAAGTTTTATTTTCCATAAACATCTCCCTTAAAAATCAATTTTTTGAAGCGAATCAAGGGGAAAAACAGCGATTCGTTCAGATTGAACCGCTGCTCCTGTTAAGCGATACGAATTCCCTTCGTCGAAACAATCAAATTCTTTACATAGCCTCTCGATGAAAGGACGACTGTATATCTCAAGGGAAGACTCCGACTCCATGCGGGTCTGATCAATGCTATGTGTTTGTAGATCGACATGTTCCTTTTCAACTGCCCGAATTGCCACCAGTCTGCTACCTATGTTTACAAGAAATTGGATGTATTTTGGATCACCGATTAAATGCAATGATTCTTTATGTACTCGAATACGATATTTTTTTAAATCGATTGATATTTGTGTAGAAAGGTTAGAGGACTCATTCATTCATCTGTACCCCCATTATTCAAATTTGGTGCTAAAGTCTGTTGTTCTTCAGCAGGTGAGCCTACATTCATCTTGGAATGGTCTTTTATCGCATAAATAGCGTAACCGTCAAATGTGTTGATTTGCATTGATTGCCGATGCTCCTTAAACGGTAAACCAAATTGATCCTGCCATTCCGAAGGGAATACAGGAGTTTTTGATGTCTTAGGTTTCGAACCTTCAAGAAATGTCCGCTGATACACTTCGGTAGCAGTTAAATCGAAGGCAATAAGGTATTCCCCGTTTGCATGGACGAGCTTTCCGGTAAGTTTATACCGATAATCCGGATTCCAATCCATAAGTGAAACGATTTTTGCAAAGAACAGTTTGCAAGTTGTTTGTTTAGGTTTGCGCTTACCTTTAGACTTGTTGCACCAAATGAAAGAATCTCTTTCGCCTTCCTCGCAAGGGCGTAGAGCGAGAATCTTAGTTCTTCGATTGACAAGCACTTGCACATGATCTGTTTCAGGGAACTTTGAGAGACAAGCAGTATTAACATAAAACTTGTAATTATTAAAAGATACCGACGGTTCATTCAAGTGAGCAAAAAATTCACGCCGAACAACTTGAAATCCATCAAAATCGAATGATACACCCATCTCCAATAGCTCATCTTTCTTAGAAAGGACGGGTGCGCTATTCGATGTTGTGGGGTCGATTGGCTTAGAATTATCCCTCACATCCTGTAAACCATCTGACTGTATCTGCTGTTCTTTGTTTTCATTCATGATATGCCTCCTGTGGTGTGACTCTATTCAGTGCTTGTTTGATGTACTGCTTTAAATCATCAAACTCTGTCACAACTACCTTTTTGCCGGTTCTAAAAAGCTGTCCCTCTAAGCGGAGTTTCCAATCATCCTCACTTTGACTTTCGAGAGCAGCGAGCGAAAGTTCGTGCAGATAAAACTGCTTTCCAAACGAAGAAGTCCATTCCTCTGGAATCGCCCGTATCCGTTTGCCATACGGTGTTAATGGCTGGATGGAAACCTGTCCTTCTTCAGATAATTCCTTTCTGGTTAAAACATAAGGCTTGAATAAGGCTTCAGAATTGATGACATCAAAAATGTAAGCCAATTCACAATCCTGCTCATACAGAGAACCAATGATTCGGTATTTGCAGTCGGTGTTCCAACCAAACAGAGAAAAGAGGGTATTGCTGAACGCGGCTGATGATATATCACGAGGATAGTATTTCGTATTGGAAACCTTAGATATCATTACAGTGTTTCGGTTTTTCTTATCAGCGGGGCGAATCGCAAATTTTCTTTCAATAGGGTTAATAAGCAATTCTATATAATTCTTTTCACCAAACTTTCGTACACACTCCATACTAAATTTGATTTTCTTGTCTCCAAAAGTCACAGTCGGTCGGCGACCGGAATCAAAAAACTCAGAGCGGGTGATTTCAAACCCACGCAAGTCGAAATCCCCGGCATCCACTTCGAGTTGGTACTCATCTTCTTCTGCGGTCGTTACAGACTCTTGTTCGGTATCAAGTGTGGGGTATACGCTTTTAGCTGCTCCAAAGTATTCGGCCTCTTTAAATCCCGACCACCGGGGATTGATAGTTACAAAACCTTTTAAGATACCACTGTCAATCACCCGAAGCTCTGGCAGGATGGACTTGTTTCCAAACTTAGCATTATCAAGCATTCGCTGAACGGCGATGAAATCGTCTCTTGTTACTATCGCTCTGTGATGATTGAAATATCTGCTCTGCGGACGCTCTCCGCGGTTTTTCTTTGCGAGATGATCCCTGTAGTTTGGTGTATAAGTTTTCCGGGTGTACACGTCACCACAGTGCCGTTCATTTCTTAATATTTGAACGATACTGCCTGCTGTCCAATTGATATTCCCAAGATAAGAGCGGTGTCCAAGAGCAATGAGCGTATCCGCAATCTGCCCTGTAGAATAGCCATACAGATACATATAGAAAATAAGCTTTACCGTGGGAGACTCCTCCGGGTTAATTTCCAATTCACCATTGGCATCATGAGTGTATCCTAAGAGTTTGGGAGTTAGGGGAATACCATTATCCAATCTCATGCGAAGAGAGGTTTCCATGCTTCGGCTTCTTGTATGTGATTCTTCCTCTGCCATAGTAGCCAGAAAAGTCAGAGCCATTTGAGAGTCATCCTTCAAAGAGAAGATGCTTTCAGATTCAAAGAAAACACCAACCGGTGGTTTCAACGCCGCTAAATCCCGGACAATGCCAATACAGTCGGTTACATTGCGGGCAAAACGGGATACATTCTTGCAGATTACTATGTCAATCTTTCCGGCCTTGCATTCGGTAACCATTCGGTTAAATTCATCCCTGTGTTTCAGAGAGGTGCCGCTGATACCCTCATCGGCAAAAATTTTCACAAGCGTCCAATTGGGATGATGTAAAACGAAATCCTCATAGTATTTTTTCTGCAACTCATAGGAAGTTGTCTGTTTCACATCATCAGTGGAAACACGAACATAAATAGCCACACGCTGATTTATATCGTTGTCGTAGTAATCCGTTTGTTTCTTTGCGGGAACATACTCATAATTATCAGGATCAACGGTAACCTGCATTCTCTTACGTGTCTTTTCTATATCCTGCTGTTTTTGCAGTCGTTTCTGTTTATCAATCATGCAGCATACCCCTCGCTTTGTTTTCATCATCGGGAAGCATCTGCCAATCGGGAGAAGGCAGGAAATAGGTGTCTCTTAAATCTTCCCGGTAATAGGAAGCGAGGGTGAAAATATCTTCTGAGATAAAATATATACCAATAGGATGTTCTTGAGCCGCCAACAAACGAGCACAGAGTGTTATCTCTTGCATTCTTTTCGATACATTGGAAACTTTCTGCGTGATAATCAAATCTACTTTGCCGTCAAAGCAGTCATTCAACAAACGGCTCCACTCGCGTGAAGATTCCATATTGGGAGTCGAGGAACCTTCATCTATATAAAAATCTACCAGCGCCCAATTCGGGCAAAGGCCAACCGTGTCGGTAAATTGCTTTTTGTGATATGAAAGATAATCTTCGTATTTCGTTTGATTGAAATAGCGAATATAGATTCCAACTTTATATGGAACTTCGGTACTCGGTCTTTCGTGACGGATACGCTGCAACCACTCTTTATGTTCTGCAATCTTCTTTGATTGTTCGGAATCCTCGCCAAAAACAATGGAGAATTGTGGTGTTTCCGCAATACCATTCAGCTTTTTAAATATTTCCAGTTCATTCATAGCGATTGCTCCCAAAATAAAATAGTTTCTTAAATATTATATAGACATTTTTCGACAAAAGGAATAAACCACAAGTCAAGTGTTTGACTCGTGGTTTATAAAAGGCAAAATAAATGACAGGTCAGAAACGGTTTCTAACCTGTCAAACTTCAAATGTTTCTATTTGAGTGCATGGTGGCTTTTAGCTCCTTAACAATTTTAATAATAGCATCTATTTCATCCGGGGTACAATCTTCGAGAATTTCAGCAAACTCATTCTGATACAGATTATTTACCTCTGGAATATCGGGACGAATCAATACATCAGCTGAAACCTGCAAAGCCTCTGCAATTCGGGTGAAAGTGGCCAGCATCATTTTTGTTTTGCCGAGTTCAATGTCACTTATATGAGAAAGGCCAATATTCGCTTTGACTGATAAATCCGCTTGGGTCATACCTTTTTGAATGCGAATCTTTCTAATTCTTGCACCGACCTTTTTATATTCATCTTTGCTTTTATCTTCCACAATCACACCTCCACTTCGGTTACAGACTATATTTCAATAAAATTATATCGGTTACAGCCTATTTAATATATAGTCCACAAGAGAAGTTATAGGCTATAAGCTATAATGATACCAATAAATTTATTTTGGAGGTATCAACCATGGCACCCAATTACATCTCAATTGGACAAAAGATTAAAGCGATCAGGAAAAGAAAAGGACTCTCGCAACTGAATCTCTCCGAACTAATTGACCGTTCCCCAACCTATATCAGCTACATAGAAGGTGGGATCAAAAGCATGAGTTTGGACACCTTTATTCTTCTTGCAAATGCATTAAACACTACGGCGGATGAACTTTTAATGGACAATCTTGAAAACACAATAAAAGTTTCCAACCATGAATTTGCCACACTCCTTTCAGACTGCAGTGACTATGAAATAAGGATTCTATTTGATGTAATCACGGCAACAAAGGCTTCTATTCGAGAGAATAAGCATTACACTCGCTCTCGTCGATAATTATTATAAACAACCAAAATGGCAGGTGCAATCTACCAGAAGTCAAGAAGTGAACCTCTGGTTTATGGGTTACAAAAAGCTGTGTTCACACTCAGCACACGGAACAAACGGGAAACGACAGGGGTGTTCACTCAACAAACGGGAACAAGGCTACCGTGTGCATTTTGTATTAAACTCGTGTCCTTCTCCAAATAAGGTAGTAGATTTTGATAGAAATCTGCTACCTTTTTTCTATGTCGAAAAGCCTTGATTTCAAGGTTATTTTGAATCTCAGACTATAGAACAACCCGCCCTGGAGTGATTTCCAAAGCGGGTTTTTCTTGTTTTCAGGAGTTGTTGCGGACTGCCTCAAAAGCAAAGGTTTGCTTTGTGGGGTATTCGTTTGCATTGTAAGTAAAGGTTTACTTTATGGATTATCGTTTACTGTGTAAGACTTAACTTTCAGCCAATATAAAATGCGCACCCATCGCGTAAGTGTGCTGCCATATTTATAGGTTCAGAGAAGAGATGTCCATCTTTTTTCCAGATAAATAATACTCATATGCTATATGAGCAGGTAGAAAGCGAACTTTTATATTCTGTAGTCCAAGTGCTGAAAGCATATTCATCGATGCCTCACCTTGATCCTCAATCTCTTTGTTTTCTGTCGGCATAAGGAAGCAATTCTTTACAGCAAGAAAGCCGTGATCCTTAATAAACTTCTGATACGCCAATTGATAGAGATACTGTTTAGTGATCGACTCGATGCCAGGTTGCCCCTTGGGAACATGACCATGTTCAAGCTGTGCGTTATAATACTTCGCGTCGAAAATAATGAACTGACCGTCCTTGATTGATATCAAATCAGGATTTAGCGTATCGTTTGCAGTTTTGCCCGTCGCCGTCCATAAAGGCTTTTTAATCAAATCAATAAGTCTTTGATTCTTGTCATATTCTGCGTTTAATGGTTTCGGTACCTATCGACCCCAAAATTTCAGCTGCCTGTGACAAAGGTATGATAGAACTTTTCGATGGCAATTGGCTTGAGCCGGTTGCAAAAATATTAGAAAAAATGGAGGAAAACTAAAATGATGAAAATTGCAGTAGCGAGCGAAAAAGGAATGGTGACTGAGCACTTTGGACATTG
>JAAYIT010000344.1 GCA_012523295.1 Porphyromonadaceae bacterium
TCGCCGGGGAAAACGCAGTTGATAAATCATTTTATAATAAATAAAAATTGGTTTTTGGTTGACTTGCCCGGATATGGCTATGCCAAAATATCTAAAACAAGTAGAGCAAAGTGGATGAAAATGGTGTCGGATTATCTCACCATGAGACCAAACTTGATGAGTGTTTTTGTATTGATAGACTCCAGGATACCGCCACAAGATATTGATATTGAGTTTATTAACAATCTTGGCATGTGGCAAGTTCCATTTGCAATTATTTTCACAAAACGCGACAAAAGCTCCGAAGTGAAAATGGAAAATTTAGTGGAAGAATATAAGGCAAAACTTGCAGATACTTGGGAAGAATTTCCGCCCTATTTTATATCATCAGCTATTAAAAAAATTGGAAGAGAAGAGATTTTAAACTACATTGGCGAAGTAAACAAGTTGTTTAAACAATAATATTTTGCAAATGTATCGAGCTTTTATCTTTACTGTTTTTCTTCAAATCATGCTAATAAGTGCAGTGGCACAAAAATCTACGCAAAATATCGAAAAGCATATTAGAGTTTTAAGTTCCGACACTCTTGAAGGAAGAAAAGTAGGAACTCAAGGAGAGCAAAAAGCAGCAAAATATATACGCAATGTTTTTAAAGAGCAAAATTTGGAACTTCTTGGCGAAGATGGATTTCTGAATTTTGAGGTGATAACAAAAGTTGAAGCTACACAGAAAAATAAATTTTCATTATTCAATATTGATTATAAATTGGGCGAAGATTATTTACCCATAAATCTTACCAAAAACGACTCGCTTTTTGCAAATGTTTATTTTGCAGGCTATGGCTTTGATATTGAGACCGATAGCCTAAAATGGTGCGACTATCCAAGCACTTTTCATATTAACAGAATGTGGGTTGTGGTGATACGCGGAGTGCCAGATCCACAAAATGAAAACTCTAAATTCTACCCCTTTGCTTCCGATGCTCAAAAGATAGAAATGGCTCGAAATAGAGGTGCAAAAGGTATTGTTTTAGTTTCTCCAAAATATCTTAGCGAAGAGGATGATTTAATGCCCCTTAGAATTACTCAAAGTTCTGAAGATAAGAGTGTTATAGCCATAAATGTAAGTAGAAAAGCAGCCAATAAATTGTTCTGGAATTATGGAATAAACTTCGATAATGTGGAGAAAAACTATAACCATCCAATGGAGAAAAAGGGTGTGTTTATTCCAGCTAAAATAGCCAATGCCACAGAGCTAAAATATGAAAAATCCACAGCTTCTAACGTAATTGGTTTAATTGAAGGCAACAATCCAGTTCTAAAAGATGAATATATCATTATTGCAGCCAATCACGACCATATTGGATATGGCGATTTGAATCTAAATCCGCACAAAACAGATACATTTGCCATACATAGTGGAGCAAATAATAATGCCTCTGCGGTGGCTATGCTCCTTGATTTGTCGGAAAAAATTTCTAAGAACAGAAGACGACTAAAACGCTCTGTTGTGTTTGTCTCTTTTTCTGCCGAAGAGTACCAGTATTTGGGTTCAAAAGTTTTCCTAAAAGAAGAGCTAATTCCCATTTCCAAAATTAAATATATGATAAACCTCAATATGGTTGGAGGCTTGGATAGTGAGAAAAATATTTATGTAAATGGCGTTGGTACAGCCAAAGAGTTCGACTCAGTTTTAGAGCAATTCAATAAAAAACATCAGTTTAAACTTCACACAAACATATATGGATATTCGGCTTCCGATGCCAATAATTTTTTCCAAAA
>JAAYIT010000038.1 GCA_012523295.1 Porphyromonadaceae bacterium
CCGTTGAACTCACACCGGCAACAAGCTCAAGATATTCAGGCATGAAATGCTCGTCCAGATAATAGCTCATGAGCATTGCGATTGCGAAACGAATGGTATATGTCCAATCGGATTCTATCCAGACCTTGATTTGCTCAAGCAGCTCCGCAAGGTGCTTTTTAAACACCTTTGGGCGAATGATGTCGCAGGTCGCCCAGTTATCCACATGGGGCAGAAAGGCATCTAAAGCGCGCACGGCCTTATCATAATCTTTCATTGTTTCAATCAGAAAGCCGTGAAGATTATTTTCCTCTTAGAATTTGTGTGGCAGGATTTTTAAAAACTCCTCTGACTCCGGCGTTTTTGAAAACTCCCTTGCGAGCTTCCTAAGCTGAGGAATCCGCACGCCGATAACCGTTTCAGGCTCAACGGTCGGCATCAGCTTGCACTGAAAGTCACGGTATTTTAAATCCTGCAGTTCAAAAAGGCAGGTTTGTATTTTTTCTTCAATGCTTCTCATGCTGACCTCCATTATCCACTTGTATTAATTGTTATATTTTCATTATCCTTTTTAATATCTCATCATCCGCAGGGCAAAATTCATAATTCGGAATTTCATCGGGAGTAATCCAGCGGATATCAAAATGCTCGAGCATTTGAACAACGCCCTGCGCTATCTGTGCATTGAACAGCGTTAAATGCACTGTAATATCCGGGTATTCGTGAATGACATCCATAAAAACATCACCCACAGAGAGCGTCACCGCAAGCTCCTCACGGCACTCACGAATAAGCGCCTGTGCTTTTGACTCACCCGGCTCAACCTTCCCGCCGATGAATTCCCACAAAAGCCCCCTTGCCTTGTTCTTAGGCCGCCTGCAAATCATGAATTTACCGTTGTCCCAAATCAGTGCCGCTACTACCTCGGTAATAGTTTTTCTTTCCATTATTCTGCCCTTTATAATGCTGTGTTTTAATAAAATAATTCATTGCGACAATTGAGTATCTTTATTATACCAAAAAACCGTTGCTTTTACAAATAATTCTTTCCATTGCCCGAATGACAATTACAACCAACGGAAAGAAATCTCATCGCAAAGACGGAGAAGTCACAATTAAACCTCGCACACGTTATGTCTGCTATAAATCGTAAACGCCACAAGCATTTATGTGATGGGCAGACGGGATATACGGCACGAAAACTGGACAAGGTTATAGACAAGGTTGTTCATGTTCTGTCTGAGCGAAGAACCTGTCGTATTTAAAGAAATTGCATAAGGAAATTGAAACAAAAAGAAAGCCCGCTAACCTTATGATTAGCGGCGTCCCTGATGGTGGAGATAAGCGGGATCGAACCGCTGACCTCTTGAATGCCATTCAAGCGCTCTCCCACAATATAGAGTAAACCACCCCAAAAAATCGCAAGATTTTTCAAGGTGGTTTTTTGTTTTATGCCGCTATATTCCTTGTATATCAAGGGTTTTCGGGGATTTGGTTCCTCTGAAACGAAAGATTAAGTTCTACAAAATCTGATAGAAATTATGCTTGCTAAAATTTTAAGTTTTGAGAGCGATGAAGAAGCAAAACACCGCACTCGAATGGCATCATGACCCTCACTCCAATGGCATGGAACAAGCAAGTGAATGGCATTAAGTCAACAAAGACATTATACCAAATAAATAGAAAAGATAATTAGTTTTGCTGAAAATGTAATCGGTTTTTGTGAAAATGTAATTTTCCAACTCCGATACACTTTCAGCATTTTTTCATTCATAAACCAAAGGTTTATTTCTTGACCTCCGGTAGATTGCACCTCTTGTTTTTCGTTTATATAATATTTATCTGTGGGTACGGGAATAAAACCTGTTTTCACGCAAAGATGTTTTTGCTGCCGTTTTGATATCAATCAAAACCCTTCTTTCATAGTCGCTGCAATCAGAAAAGACTGCTGTTAGTTCATGATTCGAAACTTTGATGGTGTTTTCTAGATTGCTCATGAGAAGCTCATCGGCAGAGGTGTTTAATGCATTTGCAATAAGGACCAAAACCTCCAGACTCATGCTTTTAATCCCACATTCTATGTAGCTCACATATGTCGGGGAACGGTCGATCAGTTCAGAGAGAGACAATTGAGAAAGACCTTTTCTTTTTCTGATAGTTTTAATTTTTTGACCGATTGATATGTAATTAAGTGCCATGATTGATACCTCCAAAAATTTTATTGGCATCATTATAGCCCATGGAATATAACTTGTATTGCAGACTATATAAATTATGGGCTATGCCCGATATAATTTTAATAAGATATAGCCTGTAGACGAAGTGGGGGAGGTGTGATGGTGGATGGCAAGGTCAAAGAGGAATATAAAGAAGTCGGAGAAAGAATTAGAAAGATTCGCATTCAGAAAGGTATGACGCAAGCGGATTTATCTGAAAAAGCAAACATTGGCCTTTCTCATATCAGCGACATTGAACTTGGAAAAACTAAAATGATGCTGGCCACTTTCACTCGTATTGCAGAAGCTATGCAAATTTCCACTGATGTGCTGATTCGTCCGGACATCCCCGAGGTGAATAATTTATATCAGAATGAATTTGCAGAAATTCTCGGCGACTGCACCCCTGATGAAATTGATTCTATCATCAAAATCGTTAAGGAATTAAAAGCTACCATGCATTCAAATAAGAATATGTATGATAAATAACAGGGTGGTTGTCTGACCTGTTATTTTTTTTTATTTATAAACCACGAGTCATGTTCTTGACCTGTGGTTTATTTATTTTGCCGGAAAACCGCGATAAAATAATTAGAAGATTACTTTATCACGGGGGTAATTACAATGAACGAAATTGAAATATTTAAAAAGATGAATGAGATTGTGGAAACACCGCAATTCTCTATCATTTTTAGTGAAGATTCAGAACAATCGAGAAAGATCACAGAACATAAAGAATGGTTGGGTCGTATCCGTCACGAAAGACCGAGTACTGAAGTGCCATACAAGGTTGGAATCTATATTCGATATTTCAATCAGACGAAGTATGAAGATTATCTTTCATATCACAAAAAGCAGTTTACGGACACAGTTAATCTTTGTCCGAATTGGACGCTGGTAGATTTTTATATAGATGAAGGTTCCGGGACACCAAATATGGAATCATCTCCTGAGTGGACCCGTTTATTAAATGATTGCTTTGACGGTAAGGTGGATTTGATTATCACACAGAAGGTTTCTAATGTATCGAAAAGGATATATGAAATAACGCTTTGTGCCCGTTTGCTTGCTGCCCAAAACCATCCTATTGGCATTTATTTTATTTCAGAAGATGTTTTTACTCTCGCATCTTATTACCGGGAGGATTTAAGAGATACGTATTTTCTGCCTTCTCCCGATTGGAAGACACTTCCGGATGATGAATACAAAGCGAGGGATTTACTGCATGATTGACCAGCAGAAACGCATTAAAAAACAGCAAGCCATTGAAAAGACTCGTAGAAGAATGCAGACAACCATTGACCGTGAAAATTACGAATATATTCCCGAAAGAAAACAAACGGATTACTATGACAACGATATTAATCAAAATGTAGCGATCTATGTTCGTGTTTCAACAGATGATGTGAAGCAGACAACATCCTATGAGTTGCAGAAAAAGTACTACGAGGACTTTGTCTTACATCATCCCAACTGGACACTTGTCAAAATCTATGCCGATGAGGGTATTAGCGGCACTTCACTTAAGCACAGAAATGAGTTTAACCGCATGATTACCGATTGTAAATCCGGAAAGATAGACATGATTGTTTGCAAAAACGTTTCGCGCTTTGCACGTAATGTCACGGATTGTATTGGTATTGTTAGAGATTTAGCAGCGCTCAAACCTCCGGTTGGTGTTTTCTTTGAATCTGAAAGCATCTTTTCTTTAAAAGAAGATTCGCAGATGGCACTAACTTTTCTGGCTACCATGGCAGAGGAGGAGTCACACACAAGAAGCCGAAGCATGGAAACCTCTTTGCGCATGAGATTGGATAATGGTATTCCCCTGACTCCTAAGCTACTGGGATATACCCATGATTCAAATGGAGAGTTAGAAATCAACCCGGAAGAAGCTCCTACTGTAAAGCTTGCCTTCTATATGTATCTGTATGGGTATTCAACTGAGCAGATTGCAAACGCATTTATTGCTCTTGGACGCCGTTCTTATCTTGGCAATATCAAGTGGACATCAGGCAGTATCACGCAAATATTGCGAAACGAACGACATTGTGGTGATGTATATACTCGAAAAACTTTTACTCCAAATTACAGGGATCATCTTTCTAAGAAAAATCGCGGGGAACGTCCAC
>JAAYIT010000345.1 GCA_012523295.1 Porphyromonadaceae bacterium
AAAACAGAGAACCAATGATAACCCGAATCAGGAATTATCATTGGTTTTTTTTGTATTATTTTGAAAAATTGATTTCGTAGCCTAAAAAATCATTATGAGAATCCGATTTTTCTTTATTATCAGTTTGTTTACTCTGTTCTCGCTGACGATTGCATCAGCTTCCGCCAAAATTGAATTTATCAAACACAACGATAAATCCCAGATAGAAGTAAAGATAAACGGTACCTATTTCACCTCATTTCTCTATTCAGACGATCTTGAGCGTCCTTGTCTCTATCCCATTAAAACTCTCTCAGGAATTGAAATAACACGTGGTTATCCATTGAATCCGAGACCTTTTGAAAGAATAGACCACCCGCATCACTACGGACTTTGGTTTAATCACGGTGATGTAAACGGTCTTGATTTTTGGAATAATTCCTTCGCCGTAAAACCGGAATTGAAACATAAATACGGCACAATTCGCTACGTAAAACTGATTAAAATAAGTAACAAAAGAGGAAGGCTTGTAACCCTTTCAAAATGGCTTGATAATGAAAAAAACGAATTGTTGACTGAAAAAACAACCTATATTTTTAGTGGCGAGGAAGATGGAACTCGAGCTGTAGAAAGGATTACGGAACTGAAAGCAGTTCAGAGAGTTACACTTAATGAAAGCAAAGAAGGAATGTTCGGGTTGCGTATAGATAAAGCTTTCGAAGCGCCTTTTGATAAGCCGGTAAAGCGAATAGGAGAGGATGGCAAATTAGCTGAAAATCCTTTTATAAATAATGACGGCGTGAATGGTTTATACAGAAATGCTGAAGGGAAAAAAGGAGAAAGTGAAGTGTGGGGAAAACGCACTCCATGGGTAGCTGTGGCAGCTGAAAAAGATAATGAACTGATTACAATCGTAATGCTTGACCACAAGAAAAATCCCTATTTTCCCGCTTGGCCTCACGCACGCGAATACGGGCTTTTCGCGCTGAACAATCTTGGCGGAAAAGCGATGGATAAAACCACAGAAACGCCAAGAATCGAACTAAAGCCGGGTGAAAAAGTTGTTTTCAAACATAAACTGATTGTTTCCGGAAATCTAAGTGATGATCAAATCAATAGCTACAAAAATGAATTTTGGAAACGCTAATATCCGAAAGAGTGTGTCGCTCTTAACGTCATGTTAAATGTATGATGTGTCATTTGTAGCGACACTCAATTAAATATAATCACTATTGACTGATTATAAAATTGTCTGTAGGACAATTCCTTAAATAACCCCCGGATTTATCCAGGAGGTGAGAGGTCAAAGATATGACAAAACTCTGTAGGAGTTTCCCCTAAAATCAGTATAAAGAAACATTTTCTTTTTCTATAATCAAAAATATTATCTGATACCATTTTCACAGATTAAAAAGTAATGAAAAAAACCACATCAATTATTGTAACCTTATTTTTGTTTTCACTTTTTCAGATAAACGCTCAAGCGCTTGTAATCTCAGAATCATTTGGCTGGCTCGAAAGTCTTACCGTGAAATGGGAACCGATTTCTGAAGCTCAAAGTTACAACGTATATTATTCCGGAAATGGGTTTGTCGATAAGAAAATTGACGATCAGTTGATTCGAAGTTATGGAACCTATTTTCGTGCAGATATTCCGGGACTGAAAGCCGGAGATTATACCGTGAAAATTGTTCCGGTCATTTCCGGTGTTGAAAGTGAAAGCGCTGAAACTCCGTCTCTTACTGTTTTACCGCATGATCGGACGGGATTCGCATTTCATGGCGGTCGGATGCCCGGAGCTTACAAGGCTGACGGAACTCCGAAAGATGGAGCTGAAGTAATTTACATTACCGAAAATAATAAGAATATAATCTCGATGAACGTTGCCGGAGCAAATTCAAATCCTTGTGTCGGTCTTCAGGAAATACTGGATGGTTTTAAAAAAGGAAATGATGCCCGTCCGTTAATTGTTCGTTTGGTTGGTCAGATTACCGATTTAGATTATATGCTCAACGGTGATATTGTGATTGAAAATAAAAACAACACCGCAAGTTATATTACTTTCGAAGGAGTTGGAGATGATGCGGTAGCTGATGGTTGGGGATTAAGGATTAAAAATGCCACAAACATTGAAGTTCGAAACATCGGATTTATGAATTGCGATAGTGGCGAAGGTGACAATATCGGATTGCAACAAAACAATTCATACATTTGGGTTCACAATTGTGATTTGTTTTACGGTCATGCCGGAAGTGCCGGTGATCAAGCAAAAGGTGATGGAGCTTTGGATGTAAAAGGCTCAAAATTCGTTACAATTTCGTATAATCACTTTTGGGACACCGGAAAAAGCAATTTACTCGGCTTGGGTGAAAATACTACAATAGATTATTTTATAACCTATCATCACAATTGGTACGACCATTCCGATTCTCGTCATCCGCGCGTTCGTTATTATTCTGCACATGTTTACAATAATTATTACGATGGAATTTCCAAATATGGAGTCGGATCTACTATGGGCTCTTCTGTATTTGTAGAAGGTAATTTTTTCAGAAATTGTAAATACCCAATGTTGATTTCGATGCAAGGATCTGATATAATTAACGGAACGGGAATATTTTCAAGTGAAGATGGAGGAATAATAAAAGCATACAATAATTCAATGAGCGGACAAGCTCGTTTTGTGCCGTATGATGTTACAAATTATCCGGTTGAATTCGATGCTTATGTAGCTTCATCACGTAGTGAGTTAGTCGGTAATTCCGTAAAATCAAAAAAAGGTGGAAATACTTACAATAATTTTGATACCGATCCGACATTTTATGTGAAAGACCTTGTAATAGATGATCCGGAAACGGCTAAAGAAAAAGTTATCCTTCATGCCGGACGTGTTCAGGGCGGAGACTTCAAATGGACTTTTAACAACGCCGTGGATGATACTTCATATGATGTGAATCCGGCTTTGAAATCTGCTTTGACCAATTACAAAACAAGCTTAGTGGCTGTTCAGGGTGATGCTTCCTCATCGCCAAGTTCACAGACGCTCACTTCTACCGGAAATAACAGCCAAACTGTCGCGGAGGGAAGTCCTATCGAACCAATAATATTCACTTGGGGAGGCGATGCTACGGATGTGACAATTGTCGGATTGCCGGCTTCCGGAATTATTTTTGAGAAAAATGCAGATGAAAAAACGGTTACAATAACCGGAACCCCGACAGCCGGTGTGTCGTACTCCATTACAACATCCGGCACAGCAGGGACTCCTATCACTGCTTCAGGTACAATTGCCATTGCCGGCTCAGGAAGTACGTTTATTCATAATTTCACGACTGATGGGAAATCCAGCTCGTTTTATTCAATTTCCGGCAATCTTTCAACCGGCTACGGTACAGTAACTTATGATGATTTATCGCTTACGCAATGTTTGAAAATGGAGTCATCAACAAATATCTCATTTACGACAACCGAAATATCAACATTGACATTGGTATTTAATAAAAATTATACCGGAGATATTAAAATTGATGGTGTTACTTACAGACCGGCATCAACACAAAATGGGATTATTGTGATAAATGAATTTCCGGCAGGAACTCACACCATACTTAAAGGAAGTGGTTCAAGCTTCTTATTCTACATGAAAACCGAATATGTATCTACAGGACTGAAAGAAAAAGAGTCTGTTCAAATTCAGCTTTATCCAAACCCGGTGACCGATATATTGCATCTCTCGGCTGATTCAAGAATTGATAAAGTTGAAATTTTATCAATCAATGGACAAATCCTGAAACAGGTTGATAATAATGTGACAAGTATTGACTTGAGCAGTCTGTCAAAAGGTGTATATCTTGTTAAAATTGAAACTGATTCCGGTGTGATTTCGGGACGTATTATTAAAAAATAACGGTTAATAAGTTTATCTGATTCATTGACTGCATAGGAGAAGATGCTTTTTTGATTTATGAAACTAACCAATAAAACCCAAATATATTCTATTATGTTACGAAAAACTTTCATTCTTTCATTGTTTTTTATTTTTTCAACAACTATTTTCTCTCAAACCACACTTTCAAAATCGTGGGTGGCTGATTTAGGTAATGGCAATTACAAGAATCCGATTTTACACGCCGATTACTCTGATCCGGATGTGTGTAGAGCCGGAGATGATTACTACATGACAGCTTCAAGCTTCAATGCAATTCCCGGGCTACCTATTTTGCACTCGAAAGACTTAGTCAACTGGACGTTGATTGGTCACGCGGTTGAAAGCTTAGAGCCGTTTGATGAGTTTTCAAAACCTCAGCACGGGAATGGAATTTGGGCTCCGGCAATCCGTTATCACAACAATGAGTTTTATATCTATTGGGGTGATCCGGACTATGGGATTTTTATGGTCAAGACAAAAGATCCGGCCGGGAAATGGGACAAGCCCGTTTTGGTAAAACCCGGAAAAGGTCTTATAGATCCATGTCCACTTTGGGATGATAATGGTCGCGTATATTTAGTGCATGCATACGCGGGAAGTCGCGCGGGGATTAAGAGTATATTGGCAGTTGCGGAGATGAATGCTGAAGGTACGAAAGTTATAACTCCGAGTCGTACAGTCTATGATGGACATGCTATTGACCCGACAATAGAAGGCGCAAAATTTCATAAACGAAACGGAGAATATTACATTTTTGCTCCCGCCGGAGGTGTTGCAACCGGTTGGCAAGTGGTGATGAAATCCAAAAGTCCGTATGGTCCGTATGATCGGAAAGTAGTTTTGGCTCAAGGCGGAACATCCGTAAACGGTCCTCACCAAGGTGCGTGGGTGGATACACCGGCAGGTGAAAATTGGTTTTTTCATTTTCAGGATAAAGGAGCTTACGGTCGCATAGTGCATCTACAGCCGATGGTGTGGAAAAGCAACGGATTCCCTGTAATCGGCATTGATAAGGATAATGATGGCATTGGCGAACCGGTGTCGGAATATAAAAAGCCGAAAGTTTCGGGAAATTTCACGAGACAAACTCCTGCTGAAAGCGATGAGTTCTCTTCCGATGTACTTGGATTGCAGTGGCAATGGCATGCGAATCCGGGCGAATGGTGGAGTTTCTCAGATGCAAAAAGGGGTATTCTCACGCTATTCTCAGTTCCGATTCCGGAAAACTACAAGAATCTTTGGGATGTGCCAAACTTATTGTTGCAGAAATTTCCATCCGATAAATTTACTTCTACAGTTAAGTTTAAGTTCATTCCGGATGAGCGTTTTGAAGGTGAAAGAGCCGGACTCGTTGTTATGGGAATGGATTACGCTTTATTGTCGATCGAAAAAACGAAAGATGGGTTCGCTATTTCTCAAGACGAATGCATTGGTGCTGAGAAAGGAAAATCAGAGGTGAAAGTCGAGACTATTTCTACCAATCAATCTGAAGTTTATTTCCGTGTGCATGCTGGTGCTGATG
>JAAYIT010000346.1 GCA_012523295.1 Porphyromonadaceae bacterium
GATTTACCATCTCAAATTCTAACAAAAAGTGGATTTAATGCTATTTTGAGATTGAAATTAACCTATTTTAATTTGATTAAAATATAAATTGCACTTTTTATTGCATTTTTTTGTAATTTTGCGAAAGATTCTTTCTCAACTAAAAAAATATATATATAAATAATCATGACACGTAAATTAGTTTTTCTGGCTACACTATTTGTTTTTTCTGTTGTAGCGCACGTTTCAGCCCAAAAAGCGACTATTACATTTGCTAATAAAACGCATAATTTCGGACAATTTGCAGAAGATGGCGGCAGTGTTTCGCATGTTTTTGAATTTACAAATACGGGATCGGCGCCGCTAATAATTCAGAGAGTAAATGCCTCATGTGGTTGTACTACTCCACAATGGACACAAACTCCTGTTGAGCCGGGAAAAAAAGGAACAGTTACAGCCACTTACAATCCCTTAGGAAGACCCGGAGCATTCAGCAAAGAAGTATATGTTTACACCAACGCGAGTAATGAAATGGAAAGACTGACAATTTCAGGAAATGTTACTCCCAGGGCTAATTCTTCAACTTCTACGCAAAGTTCAGCGAGTAATTATCCGATTCAAATCGGAAACCTGGGATTAAATAATAAAATTGCTCAATTTGGAAATGTGTCTAAAGGTTCGGTTCAATCTCGTGCTATCGCCGTAAAAAACAATGGAACCTCCACACTGAAAGTATCGTTTACAAACATTCCTTCTTACCTAACTGTAAGCGCTTCACCTGAATCTTTACAACCAAATCAGGAAGGGGTTATCAACATCGGAATCGATTCTAAAAAAGCTACAGAATGGGGACCTGTAAATGATGCGGTTTTTGTAGTTTTGAATGGAAACAAGCAATTAAATGATAATTTCAAAATCAATATCATTGGTAATATTACAGAAGATTTTTCAAAACTAAGTAGTTCAGATAGGCGTCAGGCTCCTATTATGGAGATTAAGTCAAATAATTTGAACTTCGGGAGAATCAAAAAAGGTAGCAAAGTTCGTGGCAAAATCGCGATTAAAAATGTTGGAACAAATCCGTTAGAAATTCGTCGGATTGTGAATAACAACAGCGACATCAGCATTCACCCGAATCGTACTACTATCCGCGGCGGAAAAACAGAAAATATTCATTTGGATATCGACTCGAAATACCTTCCAAAAGGTGATTACAAAAAAACTTTTACTGTTCAAACAAACGATCCCAACAAATCGTTAGTAGTGTATATTGTTGATTTTTCTGTAATTTAAAACAACAGCCGATTGACCGAAAACAGAAAAAGAAATCTCATAAGGTGAAATTCGTCAAAATGCGGCTGTAGTCCGCATTTTGCCATTTTAAGAAAGTAAAATAATTTGATTTCACAGTTTAATAGTATCTTGTAAGTCAAAATCAGGAGATTTTTCATATCCGGTTTGAAGAATTATTCCGCATGCTTTAAGATCTATTTACTGCTAATTTCTCTTTGAAAACAAGCGTTTTTAACTATGCATTACCAACACGATCATCTTGAAAATGACCCTCATTACAAAGGCTTAATTGTTAATGAGGGTGTTTCGGATGTCCCTACCATTAATCCGTACAGAAAGCCGAAAAGAAAAAGAAAGCACTTGTCTGTTGAAGAGTATGTACAAGGCATTCTGAATCAAGAACTCTCTGTTTTGAGTCAAGCTGTAACTTTAGTTGAAAGCGCATTGCCGGAACATCAAAAAATAGCTCAGCAGGTAATTGAAAAATGTCTTCCGTATTCCGGAAATTCTATGCGGATTGGTATTACAGGTGTACCGGGAGCAGGTAAAAGTACATTTATAGAAGCTCTTGGAATGTACTTAATTCACGAAGGAAGAAAATTGGCTGTCCTTGCCATTGATCCAAGCAGCGAACGTACGAAAGGTAGTATTTTGGGCGATAAAACCCGGATGGAGGAACTATCTGTTGCCAAAAATGCATTTATAAGGCCTTCACCATCAGCTGGTTCGCTTGGCGGTGTAGCGAGAAAAACGCGTGAGAGTATTATTTTATGTGAAGCTGCCGGATTTGATACTATTTTTGTTGAGACTGTAGGGGTAGGGCAGAGTGAAACAGCCGTACATTCGATGGTTGATTTCTTTTTGCTTATTCAATTAGCCGGCACAGGTGATGAATTACAGGGCATTAAACGCGGTATAATGGAGATGGCGGATGGGATTGCTGTGAATAAATGCGATGGAAATAATATTGAAAAATCAAAATTGGCACGTCGTCAATTTAAAAATGCTTTACATCTTTTCCCGCTTGGCAAATCCGGCTGGAGTCCCGATGTGGTAACTTGTTCTGCGATTGAAAAAAACGGAATCAGCGATGTGTGGGAAATGATAACTCGTTTTGAGAGTTTTGTTAAAGAGAATGGTTATTTTGAATTACACAGAAATCAGCAATCAAAATACTGGATGTATGAATCGATAAATGAGAGTTTGAAAGCTGACTTTTATCACAATGAAGACATTATCCAATTGCTGCGTCAATTGGAAGACCAGGTTCTTCATAAAGAAATAAGCTCATTTATGGCCGCGAAAAAAGCGGTTGATACATTTAGATTGCTTTGATTATTATACGTTTAGCGTCTTAATATCGCAGTGTTTTTTCTTACTCAAAATTAAAAGACAACGAAATCATCTTAGTTGTCAGTTTTTGGATAGAGTTGGTGTGCTTGATTGTCTGTGGATTGAGGAGTGCCCCCGAATCACGCTCGTCAAGAGGTGTTATCATATTATTTAGACCCACAGCGAATTTCAATTCCGGAGAAAGCTTAAAAAATGAAAAGTATATATCACATCCTACTCCCGCTTCAAGCAGCGCGTCAAAAGTTCTGAGCAAAACAGTTTTTTCTTTATTTCTCCCCCAATCTATCCACACACCGCCTCCCCCAATAATGTAAGGACGGAAATTGGTAATTCTTTCTGAACTGTATTTCAGGTAAAGCGGCAGATACAGTGGAACAGAAAGCAGGTTTGCACTTGTTCCATCGGTATAGTCAATATTTCTTTGATTCAGCATCAGTGTAGGTGTAAATCGTAGATTCAGGTATCTGTTCAACCTTAAATCGCTGATTGCGCCTACAGAAAATCCGGGAATAATCGATGTTACGCTTACATCTTCATTCACATTGGCGGGAATTACCGCGAAATCAATGAAATTCATTCCTAAAGAAAATCCAAAATGGATTGGCTTGTCATCTACAAACGGCAGATTCCCCTGCGCTTTCAGATTAAATGCACAAATAAAAAAGACTATAACGGAAAAAACACCAAATCGTTTTGCTGACATATTTTCAGGTTTGAATTCTTATAGAAAACGTTGATATTGGTAGTTTATTTTAGAAAAAAATAATTAATTGTGATAAGTGTTCAGAATAAAGAGACTCTTTGCCGGAAAGTAAGTATTCTAAATGTAGATATTATTATATTGTTATTTCAGCCTTGTAAGTAATAGACAACAAGCCGCTTAAAGTTCTTTGACGCTGCACTGTGTCGCATCATGAAACTATCTTTCATTTCCTCTTGCAAATCTGAACCAAAATTCTTACTTTTGTTCTATTAAAAAATTTTATGGGATGGTAAAGTTTAACCGTATTTTACTAAAATTAAGTGGCGAATCACTCGCCGGCACTACGAAACAAGGGATAGACACTGTACGCCTTGAAGAGTATGCCGAACAAATAGCTGAAATAGCTAAAATGGGTGTTCAGGTAGGAATTGTTATTGGAGGCGGAAATATATTTCGTGGACTGAGTGGTTCAAAGAAAGGATATGACAGGGTGCAAGGAGATCAAATGGGAATGCTTGCTACGATTATCAACAGCCTGGCTCTTAATTCAGCTCTTCTTGCAAATGGCACAAAATCAAGAGTGTTAACATCTATTCGCATGGAGCCGATTGGCGAATTTTACAGTAAAAGATATGCTGTTGAGTGCCTCGAAAGGGGCGAAGTGGTGTTAATCGCGGGAGGAACGAGTAATCCTTATTTTACAACAGACACGGCATCTTCATTGCGGGCCATTGAATTAGAAGCTGATGTGATGCTGAAAGGTACTCGCGTTGATGGTGTTTATACCGCTGACCCCGAAAAAGACAAAACGGCAACAAAATTTGATGAAATTACTTACGATGAGGTATATAGTCGGAACTTAAAAGTGATGGACCTCACCGCCACAACTATGTGTAAAGAAAACAACATGCCGATTTATGTCTTTGATATGGATACTGTCGGTAATTTGAAAAAAGTGATTTCAGGTGAAAACATTGGGACATTGGTCAAGTAGTAACAGGCAGTATTTACAAGATTAAAATAGGTTTAATACCATTTTCCTCTTTTTTCGATTTTTAATTACGCGTTTTATATTTATTGTTGAAGTTTAATTGACCTTCATTTGCTTCCCTTTTGAGGGATGGAGAGGGTCTAAAAAATATACTATATTATGTTGGACACACAAGCACAACTGCAGGATGCAGAAGAATTTATGAAAGCAGCCATCGAATATCTTGATGAATCGCTGGCGCATATACGAGCGGGAAAAGCGAATACGCGGATACTTGACGGTATTCGAGTAGATTATTACGGTTCTACGGTTCCGTTGAGCAATGTGGCGAATATAACAACGCCCGATGCAAAAACAATTGCGATTCAACCTTGGGAAAAAGCGATGATTCCCGTGTTGGAAAAAGCGATATTGAGTTCCGATGTTGGAATTACTCCCGCAAATAATGGTGAAGTTATCCGTTTGGCGATACCACCATTGACTGAAGAGAGGAGAAAACAGTTGGTAAAGCAGACGCGAAGCGAAGGAGAAGAAGCTAAAATCAGCATCAGAAACGCGCGGAGAGATGCTATTGAAGCGGTGAAAAAAATGACAAAAGAAGGTCTTCCCGAAGATGCCGGCAAAGATGCTGAAAATGAAGCTCAGAAATTACACGATAAATATGTGAAGAAAGTGGAAGAGTTGTTGGCTGAAAAAGAAATAGAGATTATGACTGTTTAGTAAATTCAACATGTACGAACCATAATATATTTTATAAGCGGTTGTTTTTTTGAATAATCGCTTTTATTTTAGCTTCGAATTTGTTATTAATCAATTCTAAGACATTTTAGAGCCTTAAAATTCATCTTAGGCAACGCGTTGTTAACAAAAAATCTGAGGTGAATTCAACCAAGTTAGATTTAAGCTTAAATCTATATTTTCACTCTTGTTTGCCCATTTTTGGTGTTTTATATGTTTTGAACAATATGTTGATATATAAATGCAAGGATTAGTTGTAAAAAATACCGGCAGCTGGTACACGGTCAAAAGTGAATCCGGCGAATTAATTGATTGTAAAATCAAAGGCAATTTTCGTATAAAAGACATACGGAGCACGAATCCTATAGCCGTGGGTGATAAGGTGCTCTATTCGATTCAGGATGAAGGTGGAGCAGTGATTTATGAAATCTGCGACCGTAAAAACTATATCATCCGCCGCTCTTCGAATCTTTCAAAATATTCTCAAATAATTGCAGCCAACATAGATTTAGTCGCCTTAGTTGTCACTATTAATTATCCGGAAACTTCAACCATTTTCATAGATCGCTTTTTGGCTACTGCTGAAGCCTATCAAGTGCCTGCCAGCATTATTATCAACAAGATAGATAGATATGACGAGTATGAAATTGAATACGCGAATGGGTTGAAGTATTTGTACGAATTGATTGGTTATCCGGTTTTTTTAATATCAGCAATTCAGGAAAACTCTTTAGACGAATTGAAAAACTATCTTTCTGATAAAATTACTTTATTATCCGGAAATTCGGGTGTCGGTAAATCGACCATAATCAATCAGTTGATACCGCAATTAGAGCTTAAGGTAGGTGAGATTTCCGAATATCACAATAGAGGGATGCATACCACAACTTTTTCTGAAATGTTTGAAATGCCTTCCGGAGGATCTATTATTGACACACCGGGAATAAAAGGATTTGGGACAATCGATATGGATTACTACGAAGTCGGTCATTTTTTCAAGGAAATTTTTGAGTTTTCAAAGAAATGCCGATTCAATAACTGTACACATATACATGAGCCGGATTGCGCTGTTTTGGAAGCAGTGAAAAATAGTTACATTAGTGAGTCACGCTATAAAAGCTATCTGAGCATATTAGAAGACAGTTTCGGTGGTAAGTATAGATAAAATTTACACCAAAATTGAATTTCCTTGTTATAATTGCTCGTTTTTATTAGGAAAATAAAAATAAATTGAATAATTTTGTCTGACTAAAATAATAATCTCTAACTAATATTCGTTTTTTATCATAAAAAAGTATGGCAAATCATCACATTGATCGGTTAGACAAAAAAATCTTACAACTAATATCACAAGATGCTCGAATTCCTTTTTTGGAGGTAGCTCGTGAATGTAATGTCTCGGGTGCCGCGATTCATCAGCGCATCCAAAAATTGAAAAATATTGGAATTATAAAAGGTTCAGAATTTGTCATTGATAATTATAAAATCGGGTATCAAACCTGCGCCTATATTGGGATAGTGCTTGCAGATATCAAAAAATTTGATTATGTTGTCTCAGAATTGAAGAAAATCCCTGAAATCGTGGAATGCCACTATGCTACAGGAAAATATTCAATGTTCATAAAGATTTATGCTAAGGATAATCGCCACTTATTGCAGGTTATTTTGGAGCACTTGACACTGATTGAAGGAGTTCAGCATACAGAAACATTTCAGATATCGTTAGATGAAATATTTAACAGGCAGCTATTAGTTTTTGATTTAGAGGAAATTGATGACTTTGTCGATGAAGAATAAAATAAAAAATCTGACATAAAAAAATGTCAGATTTTTTATAAGATTTTAATCCGAAGAGATACTTTACGGTTTATTGATACATCCCGGTTTGTCGGGCTTGAAAAATTAAATTTTTCTATCAATAATTTCTGCAAATTTAGCGGACAACTTAATACTGTCATTTGCTATTGCCGTATTATCCGGTTTTAGCACGATATAATCCATTTGAGCAATTTTGTCAATAATCAATGAATCTTGCAGAACAATCCTTTCTTCGTAGTTTTCATCCATCGGAATCCTATCAAGGTTTTCCATTCGAGTAAATTCGACAGTAGCGACTCCGTGGTGGATTACTCCAAGTTTTTTTGCGGCAGCAAGAGATAAATCAATTGTTCTGCCTTTAATAAACGGACCTCTGTCGGTTACTTTCACAAACACTTCCTTATCATTTTTAGGATTTCTAACTTTTAGAATCGTACCAAATGGGAGCGTTTTGTGCGCGCATGTCAAACTGTCTTTATGATACAAATCACCACTTGCAGTTTTTCTTCCGTGAAATTTGTTAGCGTAGTAAGAAGCTTTTACTTTTTGTTGACTAAATAAGTAACTTCCTGATGAATAGAGCATTACTATAGTCAACAATACGACTATTTTCTTCATATTTAACATTTTCATGCAGAATTCTGCATAATTTGATAAGTCAACGCTGCAAATTCTATGCCAGGAATTTAAGCTTGTCGTGGGGTGTAGTTTTTTTATCTGATGCTGACAGAAAAAAGTGATCTTGCCGTTAATTTTGGGGTAGGGTTTTACAAGTTTGCGAGTTTTAGTCTATAAATGACTTTTTTTAGTTGTAATTCTGCTTTTTTTACTTATCACTGTTCTTGAATTCAGTTGGTTTATTCACATGATAGCCAATTTGTGATTCTATCGGTAGAGTACAATCAATTTAATACATACTGTTTGTACACTTAACTGCTTTATTTCTAATTGTCTTGACCCTTGGGCATTATAGAAAAATAGAGTGTAAAAAATTTTGCCATTTCAAAATAATACCTTATATTTGCACGCTCAAAAATAAACGAGTTTTTTATAATAATTAAATCATTACAGGAGGAAACAAACAATAGGAAAACAACAATTTTTCAGACCGCGTCAAGGTAGAGGAAAAGAGATGCCTCATCGTATCAACGAAAAAATTAGAGGTGTAAAGGAAGTCCGATTGGTAGGCGATAATGTTGAGCAGGGAATAGTGTCATTCCAGGAAGCCATGCGTATTGCCGATGATTTGGAATTGGATTTGGTGGAAATTTCTGCCACTGTATCACCGCCGGTTTGTAGAATTATTGATTATCAAAAATTTCTTTATCACCAAAGAAAGAGAGAAAAAGAGAATAAGGCAAAATCGAGTCGAATTGAAGTAAAAGAAATTCGTTTCGGTCCGCAAACAGATGATCATGATTATAATTTCAAGCTGAAACATGCTGTTAAATTTCTCCAGGATGGTGATAAAGTAAAAGCGTTTGTGTTTTTTAAAGGACGTTCAATCCTTTTCAAAGAGCAAGGTGAGGAGATTCTGCTCCGATTTGCAAATGATTTAGAAGAATATGCGAAAGTAGATCAACTTCCGAAGTTGGAAGGTAAGCGAATGATAATCATGCTCTCTCCGAAGAAAACAAAATAACAGAATTTTCTAAAAAAATAAATATTATATAGTAAAATGCCAAAAATGAAGACTAATTGCGGTGCTAAAAAAAGATTCGCTCTTACCGGAACAGGAAAAATCAAAAGAAAACATGCTTTTAAAAGTCACATTTTAACAAAAAAAACTACGAAACAAAAACGTAATCTAACTCAAACAGGTTTGGTTCACAAATCGGATGAGAAAAACGTTAAATCAATGCTTCGTGTTTAATGCTGTTGAAAGTCAAATTTTTAGAAACTAATTTTCTTAATTATTAAATCGAGTGTATAGCACCAAAGACCGTAAAAAGTACGGCGCTAACAATCAAAAATTCATTAAATTATGCCAAGATCAGTCAATCACGTTGCTTCACGTAGAAGAAGAAAAAGAATATTAAAGCTTACTAAAGGATATTTTGGTGGTCGCAAGAATGTGTGGACCGTAGCCAAAAACACTTGGGAAAAAGGTTTGCAATATGCTTATCGCGACCGTAAAACCAAAAAACGTAATTTCCGTGCGCTTTGGATCCAGCGTATCAATGCTGCTGCTCGTCAAGAGGGTATGACATATTCAAGCTTAATGGGCGCTTTGCATAAATCCGGAATTGAAATGAACCGTAAAGTTTTAGCTGACTTAGCTATGAATCATCCGGAAGCTTTTTCCGCAATCGTGCAAAAAGCTAAAAACGCGCAATAACAGAATTTTATTAAATTTTGAAGAGATAAAAAAACAGCATTTCGAAAATGCTGTTTTTTTTGTATAATGGTCAAAATAGTTGGTAAACAATCTTGTATCTTATTAATAGAAAGAGTTATAGAAAAGTTTATTGAACTTTGTTTCAGTAAACTTTTTTATTATGGCAAAAACAAGAAAATTTCGCTGTTGGGCATGTAGCTCATTAGATGTTGTAAAGTGGGGTAAACAAGAAAACAAGCAATTGTCCAAAGCACGTCCCCTTCCGAATTTGTTCTTTATTTCATAAAGCCAGTGCAGCCGGCCGCTGGGATTTCTTGGCAAGCCAAGCGAAGTGTCGAGCGGTAATCCCGGCTCTTGTATTATAAGCCTGCCTGCCGCAGGCAGGGATTTATAATCCGGATTACAAATCCTCATAGAATTTTAAGGCGGGGTTATGAAAATCCCGCTGACCAGCGGCACTATTTGCTTATTTATTCAGCATATCCGTATGGACGGAAAATATGGTACGCACATATCTCGTAATTCCGTTGGACGGGGTATCTGCGCGAGCAGGGGTTTTCAAAATTTTTTGTGTCGCCAACTTGTGAATATTAGTGAAGTTGACAAATAAATAAAACCAAAATAAGAAAATATCAGAATAAATGACACAACTAAACTTGCAACAGGATTTTCTCTATATCTGGGGAGTAAATTTAACTTGTATTCAATAAATTTCATAGCTTCAAAAAAAACATTGTGAAAGCATATAAACCACAATTTAATAAACGATTTTTTGATGTTATGACACTCCAATATATAATTATAGTAAGAATAATTAATATGAAACCCACATGATTTTCCAACACCCACGAGCATGAAAATTTAGTGCGTTTACTCAACATTTGTGCTTTTTTTTTATAGCTTTGTATCAACTGCTCTGCAGACGATTACAAACCTTAAAAGACA
>JAAYIT010000347.1 GCA_012523295.1 Porphyromonadaceae bacterium
GAATTAGAATAAAACACGATAAGCTAACCAAATATAAACTTCGTAGAAGTTGTCCGTGAATAACCCCTAATGCAATTAGGGGTAGAATAACACTATAAAATAATAATAACGCTGTAGGCGTTCCCCCGGTTAAGTCTTTGGGAAACTCCTACAGAGTTTTGCCATATCTATGACCTTTCCTCGCCCCCCGGATAAATCCGGGGGTTATTTTTGGAATTGTCCTACAGACAGTTTTTAGTCGGACTACAATCATTAAGAATACAAGCTAAACAATTCCAATCAGAAGTCAGATTGACTTTCAGCCTGTTTCAGGAGATTGTCTGCTTCTGTCCTGGCTTGTTTATTCAGATTTTCGGCTTGTATTTCAGCTTGTTTCACTAATTCTTCCGCGCCTTTCTTTGCCAATTCCCTTGCGATTGGATTGCTCGTTTTCGCGACAATACTATCACCCTGCGCTTTCGCCGCGTTTATTAGTCTTTCGCCCTGAAGTTCAGCTTGTTCTAAGATAGCGTCTGCCCTTTTCTGAGCCTCAAGAAGTGCTTTATCACGGGCTTCACGACCTTTGTCCATCACAGCAGTTTTTATCGAATCTGCTTTGGCTATTGCTTCTGATTTTTTCTCCTCCACAATCGAAGTCACGGTGATCATGATATCCAACTTAACAGTTGGTTTTTTGAAGGTTCCGCCGATATTGAATCCGATATTCTGGAATTTTCCGGCATTAATTTTATCCGGAAGTCTGAATTTTCCGGCATAATCTATCGTCTGATCAAGACCTGTTGAGCCGCTAAGATTCATAGCGTAATCTCCTAATTTGATATTGAAAGGTTCGGTGTTTACCCGTCCGTTTTTAATTTCAAACATTAACGCGATATCACGCAGCGCCATTTTTGCTAAGTTATCCAGCTTCAGCGATTTTGCCAGTTCGGTCAGCGCGTTTACATCTTTGAAAGCTACAGAGCTGGTTTTGAGTGAACCATTGCTTAAAATTGACGCGAGAACCGGCATCATGTTTTGCTGTAAATCGGTATTTAATGACAATTTTGAATTGAATTTTCCGGCCGCCTGGTCAAAAATCGGAGCGATTTTCTGAAGCGTTTTTACTTGGCTGAAAATTTCTGCAAATGAAATCTCTTTTAAGTCTATTTCAAAATCGACCTTCGGCTTGTCCGGATTTTCAGAGAAATAATGTCCTGTCAGCGCCATCAATCCGCCGAATGCGTTTACATTCAGTTTTTGGATGGTTAAGTTTCCGTTTGCCACTTTCAGCAAGGCATCTGCATTGTTGAAATTCATTTTATCGTATATAAATTCCTTGAAATTACCTGTCAGGGTAAGGTCAATGTTCTTCGGAATTTTGATGACCGACATTTGCGACGAATCGTTTTTCTCTTTTTCCTTTGCCGGCATGAAGTCGTTCACATTCAGGTAGTTGGAGTTTACTTTGAAATCTCCTTTCAGCGTTTTTTTATGTAGCGCGTACGCTAAGTAATTTTCCACTTTTCCCGCAGCGGTAAGATCGTTTTTGCCGATTTTCATCATCAGGTCGGTCAGATTCAGATACCGATCGTTAAATTGCATGTCGGCATTGCTCACAACCACATCTTGCGAAATTCCATCTGATTTGATAATCACGTCTTTGGCTTTAATTCCTCCTCCGAATCTGAAACTTTCGTATGCGTTTTTCTCTACATATGACATTTTACCTTTTGCAGTGATATCTACATCGAGTAATCCACTCAGATTTGTCCCTTTTTCTAAGGGGTAAACATCTTTTATCATCCCGAGATTGATTTTTCCAAGTGCTTTTATGTCAAAATCGGGATCGGAAACCGGTGTGACGATTTTTCCGCTTGCCGAAAACGGATTACCGCCCATATTGAATGAAAGGTTTGACACATCCACAACTGTCTTGTCTAACGAGCCGCCGGGATTTGTAAGATGTGAAGCGAACTGAATGCTCTGAACTGATTTCGGAAGTTTCGGATATTGAAAAATTCCATCAGCAACCGCTAATTTCAGATCAAACGCGGGGTAACTATCTCCTTCTATTTTTCCTTTTACAAATCCGCTTAAGTCAACCTTTCCACCCGCGTTCAGCGAAGCAAATGACTTGGAATAAATAGCGGGAATAAGCGATAAAATCGATTTGAAATCAACGTCTTTCGAGTCTAATGTCAAGTCCATCACGGTAGCGCTGTCCTCAAGCTGCACCCAACCGTTTAGAGTAAGAGGTATCGCGTTGATTTTCATTGTGTTATTGGCAAGCGAGTATTTTTTTTGTTTCAAGTGCGCGTTAATGTCCGCGGCAACATCAAGCATCACTTTATTGACAAATTTCACACCCCCATTCCAAAAGTCCAGCGTGTCAACCTTTAGTTTAGTAGTGAAAAGCGTGCTGTCGGCAGTGAAATCACCTTTCAGCGCGAGGTTCAAATTTTTCAGAACAGCAGCCACATTTCCCGAATCACTGAGATAGGTAATGTCCGTCCGGTTTATTTTTACATCCTGCAGATTTAGTTTGAAATTTGATTTGGTCGTATCTTTCTCAATTTGAGTGGTGTCTTTTTTGAAAATATCCCAATTTACCCGTCCATCTTTCAGCACGTGCGCGAATAGCTTTGTATCAGAAAATTCAACTTTCTTCACCTCATATCCCGTATCGCTGAAAAGACTTTTCAGGTTGATAACCAAATGGATGAAATCACTTTTAAGCAGCGTGTCACCTTTAAAATCATCAATTCCGGCTACGTACAGGTCTTTTACCTGAAGAGTGGCATCCGGAAAACCACGTATAAAATTCAGTTTCAGATTCTTAAAGTCAACGTCGGCATTAAGATGTTTGTTCAGCTCTTGTTTTCCAATGTCCATTATTTTGTCTTTGAAAAAGAATGGCAGTGAAATAAGCGTTATCAGCA
>JAAYIT010000348.1 GCA_012523295.1 Porphyromonadaceae bacterium
AAAGTTCAACGTCCACCTTCGCTTTCAGCAGATTGTCATCTGATTTGCTGTAAACAATCCGATCGCCGGGGTTCATCTCCATTGAACCGGCAAACCGTTTATTTTTTGCAGCATCCACCTTGCCGGAGAGTAACACCACCTGCGATTGTTCTTCATTGGCATAGGATGTAACGTTAAACCGTGTGCCGGTAGCCCTGATTTTCAAGTCTCCTGTTATTACCTGAAAAGGTTTTGAGGGGTCAGACTCCACATCAAAAAATGCTTCACCGGAGAGGTACACTTCACGGGTATTTCCTGAAAATTTAGCCGGATAGGAGAGCTGACTACCGGCATTGAGCCAGATTTTGGTACCATCTGTCAAAATAATCTCCGTGCGTTTTCCGTAAGGTACAATGACATGGGTCAGTAATGTTCTTTCAGAACTTTTATTGGTTTCATTCACCTTTACCGTATCGCTGTTAATGGTGAGATTGCCTGAAACCGACTGCTGAATGCGGGTTTGTTCTGTTTCAAATTCTGCAATGCGTCCGTCAGGAAGCACAACTCTCCCCTTTTCCAATAATTCGGCATCTGCAAGCTCTTCCGGGAAAAACCGGTCAGTCTCATTAAGATAGTATAAAACACCTCCAATAGAGAGCAATAACAGAACAGCCGCTGCAATTTTTGTAATGTTGTTCCACAACTTTCGTACGCGAAACGAAGAGGGGCGAATTTTCTTATAAACATTCTCCTGATTCCCCACGAAATCAGCTGGTTCAATGGATTGAAAAATACGGATGAAAAATATAGCTTCCTTAATCTGTTGCTCTTTCTGTGGATACTTTTCCAAAAAAGAACTCCAAAAGAGATTGCTTTCTTCATCAGGATGCAAAATCCACCGGATAAAATCATCATCCATCAGAAAATCTTCGGTGGAAAAGTTGCTATATTTTTTGATACTCATAAATTTCTTACTTCTATATATAATAAGACATCAACACAGAAAACATCATCATTTATTTGTGAGTTTTTTAAGAATATTTTCAATTCATAGTATAAATTACTGTTTATCAGTTAGGCAAATTCGAGATAAAGTTTTTACTATAAGCTATCAAAACTTCCTTTTTCATGCATTTGTAGCGAATAATACTAAATTAGAAATGCCACTTAGACTCTAAGGCCTGCCTGCCTCTGGTAGGCACAAGAGCTCACCACAGAGAACTCAGAGAAACACAGAGAAAAGTCCCCCTCTGGCTTCTCAAAGAGGAGAATTTGCTCTAATTTAACGCTGTTATATCTGGCAATACTGACCCCAAGTTGACTAAATAGGTATTATTGCGAATTCACCAATTTGTAAATTATCTTTTTTACTTGCACCGCAGGTGCTTAATTTTGATAACCCCGGATAAGCCGCAGGTGCAATCCGGGGTAACGCATCTCGCTTCCGGAAAACTCTGTAAGAGTTCAATGTATAATAAAACAAGAGACAAGTGGTATCAATAGTTTTAGAAAACTTTTGCGCCTGCATGTCGGCAGACAGGTTTTTGTGGCAAAATTGAAGAATTCACCACGGAGAACTCAGAGAAACACAGAGAAAGACTTCCCAAGAGATAGAGAAAAATAGTTTCTATTCAGCATCTGTTTTATAAATCAGCTACTCTTCCAAAAGGATGCTCCTTAATCCTGCAATGGCTTTGGAGATGAGATTGCGGCAGGCTTCAATACTGATTCCCATGATTTTGCCCACTTCTCTGTATGCCAGTTCGCGGTTAAACCGCAG
>JAAYIT010000349.1 GCA_012523295.1 Porphyromonadaceae bacterium
AAGGAAAATAAACCTATTGGACGAAGACACCCAAAAATTATTGGCTGATTTTAAAACCGGTAAGATTGATCTGGCTAAAGAGAATGCCCTTCGCATCCGTAAAGCCATTATGGATTTGCATAAAGGCTTAGAAAAAATTGAATTGAGTTTGGATGGTATGAAAGCAACTTTTAACAAGCCCCTTACTCCTGATGAAGCAGTTGAAGCTTTTAAAACTTATGTGGACAACATTTCAAAAGGGAAGGAAAGAGATAAAATCAGAATCATACTGAAATAAGATACTATGGAAGATATTAAAGTGGACAATAAAATAACGGTATTAGGCCTTACCTTCAACACAGAAGAAGACCGTAGAAATTATTTCCGGGAAGAACTTCGCAAAAAACTACCCGAACTCAAACAAATGGAAGGCTTCCCTATTGGTGAAGATGAGGATATTTTAAACCTATCCGATCCTCCCTACTATACCGCCTGCCCTAATCCATGGTTGAATGATTTTATAGCAAAATGGGAAGAAGAAAAAAAAGACTTAGAAAAAAATGGAAAACGTAGTTCAAAGTTTGAAATAAAGGAACCACTTGCTTTCGACATTGATTCAAAAAAAAATCACAAAGTTTACAATGCTCACAGTTATCATACAAAAGTTCCGCATCAAATAATAATGAAGTACATCTTGTACTACACACAACCAGGGGATATTATTCTTGATAATTTCGGAGGAACAGGAATGACTGGTGTTGCAGGTAATTACTGTACAAAACCAGAAAATTCTGAAAAACTTAAAATTGAATCTTTCTTTAAATCAAAAGGGATTCAAAAACAAGAGTTCGGACCTCGAAGAGTAATTCAAGGTGACTTGTCTCCAATTGCCTCATTAATCTCACATTCTCATACCAACGTGAGTCCTCTAAATGAGTTTTACGATAAGGCTACAGAGATTTATAATCAAGTTTTTTCTAAGTATGGACATCTTTATAAAACTAAATTAAACGGTGTTTCAGCAGATGTAAATTACATTATTTGGAGTGAGAATTTAAGTTGTGTTGCCTGTGGTTCACAATTCAATTATTGGGAGCAAGCTGTCCCTGAAATGGGTAATGTTTTAAGTGAATTTAGCTGCCCTAGTTGTGGTACAATTATGAAGAAGTCTAAAGGTGGTAATAAAAACACACCTCTTGCAGAAAAGGCATTTGAAACAGTATTTGATTCTATTACCTCTTCAAGTATAAAAAGATATTCTCTTTCTCCTGTGTTAATAAACGCCACAATTAATGGAAAAAGGATATGGAAGAAACCTGAAAAAGATGATTTAGACATTGTTGAAAACTGTAATTCATCAGATGTTTTCTCAAAAACACCTCACTTCAGAATGCCAGAAGGAGATGAGGCAAGAAGAAACGACAAGTTTGGATTTTATTATTCAAATCAGTTCTATACATCCAGGAATCTAATTATCATAAACGAGTTTTACGAAGAAATTTCTAAGTGTGAAGATGGTTTAAAAAGATACCTTTTAAAGTGGTTTACATCTTCCCTAAATAGGCTTACATTATTTAATCGGTTTGCTCCTAATCACAGTCGCCATGTTGGTCCGATGGCTAATACCTTGTACATAAGTGGAACTCCAACAGAAATTTCTCCCTTTTATTTCTTTGAACAGAAAATTAAAGAAAACACTTTAAATATTCCTCTTTCAAACAATGTACTAAATCAAATATCTAGTGCAACATCTAAAAATCTGATTAAAGATAATTCAATAGATTACATATTTACAGACCCACCTTTTGGTGCTAATATTATGTATTCAGAATTGAACTTCATAAACGAAGGGTGGTTAAAAATTCATACGAATAACTTCGATGAAGCGATTTGTAACAATACTCAAGGGAAAGGATTTAATGAATATCAAAATCTAATGTTCAAAAGCTTTAAAGAATATTTTAGGGTTTTAAAGCCTGGAGGTTGGATTAACATTGAATTCAGTAATACAAGTTCCTCTATTTGGAATGCAATTCAAACTTCTTTAGTCCAAGCTGGATTTATTGTGTCTCAAGTTCATGCTTTGAATAAAGGACGTGGAGGATTAATGGGGATAATTGGACCGGTGGCGGTCAATCAAGATCTCGTAATTGCTTGTTATAAGCCGACTTCTGAATTTGATGAGAAGTTCAGAAGAAATCAAGATTCTATTGTAGCAGTATGGGACTTTATAGATGAGCACCTAAAACACTTACCAATTCACTTAGTAAAGGAAAATGCCACAACAGCTATCGTTGAGCGTAGCCCAAAAATTCTATTCGATAGATTAATTGCTTTCTATGTGCAAAAGGGCTTGCCTGTACCAATTGATGCAGGAGCGTTTCAAAAAGGATTACGTGAGCGTTTTATTGAACGAGATGGTATGTTCTTTACCAACGAACAAGTACAGGAATATGATAAGAAGAAAGCGGAGAACCCTGAGTTTATTCAATTATCAATTTTGGTGTCATCGGAACAGGATGGCGTATTATGGTTGAAAAATGTATTGAGTGAAAAGTCATTGGCATATCAAGATATTCAGCCTTTATGGATGCAAGCCTTGGCTGGTGTGCGTAAAGGAGATGTAATCCCTGAATTGGCAGACATATTGGAAGAAAACTTCTTAAAAGATGAGCAAGGCAAATGGTATGTTCCAGATCCTGAGAACGAAGCAGATTTAGAGAAACTACGAACCAAACGTTTGTTAAAGCAATTTGAGGTGTACAAAACCGAAGCTGCAAAACCTAAAGGTAAAATAAAAGAGGTTCGCGTAGAAGCTTTACGTGCCGGTTTCAAACAATCGTATCAGGATAAAGACTTTAAAATCATTGTTCAAATTGGGGATCGGATTCCAAACAACTTGTTGATGGAAGACGAGGTGCTGTTGCAGTTTTATGATATAGCGTGTTCAAGAATTTAATGATATGAGCAAAGAAAATAAAACCACAGTTTTAGGTCTTACTTTCAACTCCGAAGAAGAACGCAGAACTTACTTCCGCGAA
>JAAYIT010000350.1 GCA_012523295.1 Porphyromonadaceae bacterium
AAACCATTCTTTTCAATCTCTTCTACTACTTGAAGCTTAAAGCAATCACTGTACCGTGTTGTCGTTTTCTGTTTTTTTGTCATTGTTTTTCCTGTTTTAGGTGTAAACCTATTTCAGGACATGACACAGAAATTAAAAATTATAAGTCTGAAGTCAGAAGCATGAAGTTAAGACTTTTGCAAAAATACATTATTTTTCTTTAAATGGAAGAATTATTTGGAAAAGGTTTTTTTATTAAAGACTAAAACTATCTTTTGCTTTTCATGGCTTTTACATGCTTCAATGCGGGGTCTGCGGCCAATTTTCTATATTCTTCGCTTTCCATAGGAAAGATGGCTGTTTTGCTATCGGCATTGTGGTGAACGCCAAAACCGTATCGTTTTGTCAGCGGTGAAGCACGGAAGCAGGCTTGTCCTTTGGAAAAAAATCTTGTCTCGCTTTGGGTAGCTCACTCTCTTTTACTCCGTTTTTCAGGGTATGACAATGAAAAATCACATCGTCAGAAGTGTATTTGTAGGGATCTTCGGAAATCATTTCGTATTGCAGATTTGCAATCGATTTGGCTTTGCCTTTTATGGGAGGCACCTGTGATTGCTGTACAGGACAGTCTTCTGCCACTTCAATGAAAGTATTGGTGTAGTTGGTGGTGTGGATTTTCATAAAAACACGGTATGACAGGTTAAAACGTCACCATTTTATCAGCCCAAACCACCAGATTTACGCAATCCACCATTGTGGAAATAGGACACGCTTCTGTGCTGTCAAGTTTTCTGGATTTCAGGCAGGTACCGCAGGCAAGAATTTCTCCGCCTGCTTCTACAAATTTTTTCAACTGCTCGTCCACGTTGTATTTATCGTGTGTCAGTCCTTCGCACTCCACCGCTTCGCCCATCAGGAAAAGCTTCACTTCGTGACCTTGTTTCTTTGCTGTTACAGCAAAACGAAAAGCATTCCACGCTTTTTCGTACTCTTTTGTTTCTAAAATTATTCCGATTTTCATTTTTTCTTAGAGATTGGTTTTTAGTAATACGCAAATATCGTAAAATTCATTGAGAAACGAATAATTTAAAAATAAAAAACCGACAACGGAAAATCCATTAGTCGGTTTTAGTTTTTTGCTTACCGCAGACTTTAACCGTATTGCAAAGCTCTTTTAATCAGCACGGGTATATCTTCCGGTTTACGCGCCACAGGCACTCCTGCTGCTTCGAACGCGGCGATTTTCTCTTCAGCTGTTCCGCTTCCGCTGGAGATAATAGCTCCGGCATGTCCCATCCTTTTTCCCGGAGGGGCGCTTTGTCCGGCTATAAATGCCACTACGGGTTTGGTCATTTTATTTTTGATGAATGCAGCTGCCTGCTCTTCGGCATCACCGCCAATCTCACCAATCAGCACTACAGCATCGGTTTCAGGGTCATTTTGATACATTTCAAGCAAATCTTGAAAATACAGTCCCGCTACCGGATCACCACCGATACCTACACAGGTGCTTTGACCGATTCCGTTGGTGGTAAGTTGATTCACCATTTCGTAGGTCAATGTTCCGCTTCGGCTGATTAATCCTACATTTCCTTTTTTGAAGATATTGCCGGGAAGGATACCTACCAATGCTTCATCGGGAGTGATTAATCCGGGACAGTTCGGCCCGATTAACTTAGTGCCTTTTTTCTTCAAATAGGGCATTATTCTCACCATATCTAACGTTGGAATTCCTTCTGTAATAGCTATAACCAACTCTATTCCTGCTTCTGAAGCTTCAAGAATTCCATCTGCGGCAAAAGGTGCAGGTACAAATAGAATGGAAGTGTTTGCACCGGTTTGTTTTACGGCTTCTTCCACGGTATTAAAAACCGGAAGTCCTTCTACGGTTTGACCGCCTTTTCCGGGTGACACACCACCTACAACATTTGTTCCGTATGCTTTCATTTTTGCGGTGTGAAATCCACCATCTCTACCCGTAATTCCCTGAACTATCAGGCGTGTATTTTTATTAACTAAAATGCTCATAATAATAGACCTGCCAGCTCCCTAATTCCCTGAAAGGGTATAATGTGAGGAAACTTTTGCATTGTTAATATTAGAAATTTTTTGCTCTCGCTTTAAATGTAATAATTTTGATTAGCGCTCCTTAACTTCCCCTTTAGGGGATTGAGGGGCTTAGTGTGCTGACAATTCAATCGCTTTTTTCGCAGCTTCGGTCATGCTTTCTACTACCGTAAGGTTGGTTCCGCGTAGGATTTCGAGACCTTCTTTGGCGTTTGTTCCTGATAACCGCACCACTATGGGTACTTTTACGTCAAGTTGTTCCAAAGCAGAAATAAGTCCTTTAGCAATGTCATCTCCACGTGTAATTCCGCCAAAGATATTAATCATAATGGCATTCACTTTTTCGTCCGAAAGAATCAAATTCATGGCATCGATTACTTTCTGAGGGTTGGAGCTGCCTCCCACATCAAGGAAATTCGCCGGTTCGCCGCCGTACATTTTTATCATGTCCATTGTAGCCATGGCAAGTCCCGCTCCGTTGACCATAAACCCGATGTTGCCGTCTAATTTGATGTAACTCAGACCTTTTTCTTTCGCTTCGATTTCTTTCAACTCGTTTTCGTCCGGTTCGTAAAGTTTTTCTATTTCGGGCTGGCGGTAAAGAGCGTTCTCATCGAAGTTCATTTTGCCGTCCAATGCTAAAAGTTGATTGTCATCGGTGATAACCAACGGATTGATTTCCACCAACGAAGCATCGGTGTCAAGGCAGATTTTGTACATTTTTTGGAAAATATCCGCGGCTTGTTTTACAAGATTAAAATCATCGAACAGACGAAATGCGATTTTTCGGGCTAAAAATGGCTGCATGCCCAAATCGGCATCGATAGGTACTTTGATAATGGCGTCGGGATTTTCTTTGGCCACTTCTTCAATTTCTACACCGCCTTCACGACTGGTCATCAGGATAACCGATTTTGAATTTCGGTCAATGGTAAGTCCCACATAAATTTCTGACTGGAATTTTACTCCTTCGGCAAGCAGCACTTTTTCTACCGTATAGCCTTTTATATCCATTCCTAAAATGCTTGTAGCCGCTTCGCGCGCTTCTTCTTTGTTTTTGACAAGTTTTACGCCACCTGCTTTGCCGCGTCCTCCGGTAAGCACTTGCGCTTTTACTACACAAGGATAACCTGATTTTTCGGCTGCCGCCACTACTTCATCGGGCGTGTAGCAAACCGTTTCGCGCGTTACGGGTATGCCGTAGCGGGAGAAGATTTCTTTTGCTTGGTATTCGTGTATTTTCATGATAGAAAAAGAGACTGTAGGATTGTGAATTAATCAATATTTATATGGTTTTAGAATATTATTTGTCAAACGTCAAAACGTGCCTTATTGTTCAAAGAAGTTAATTGATTTGTGAGCAAATAAATGCTTGTGTTAATAGTATTGTCTTTACCGTTATTTTATTAATATTTTAACAGATTGATTGTTGATTTTCAAGATATAAACTCCGGATATAGGAACTTCAAAAGTGAAGTTTTCATTTGCCTGTTTAGCCGTAGTGATAATTCTGCCGTAAACATCAAATACATGTAAATCTTCATTTTCTAAGTTAAACACAGTTACTGTCCTGTTGAAAATTGAAATCGGATACGTTTTTGGACTAATTTCAGGTGATTTAACAGAAGTGGTATTGCATTCGCCAGTTATTTTGAAGTTTTTTATTTCCCATGTAGAACTTGATTGGTTACTGCACGAGTATTTAAATGCGATGAAAGTGTTTTTTAAAGCATTTTCTTCGGGTAAGTTTATCATACCTGAATTGACAAAAACCCAGTCATCTCCTTTCGGATATTGTGTGATAGAGATTTGTTTCCAAGTAGCGGTTGAAACATCGCCGTCATAGTCATTTGAAATCCACAATGTATTCTCTGTTTGCATTTTTTCAACAACGCCTTTGTTGATTGTGTGGTCAAATGAAAGTTGAATATTTTTATAATTTTCTAAATCAAAAGCGGGTGAAACAAGCCAATCCTCATTCTCATAATTTGTGCCATTTACATAGCCGGAAATAATCACTCCGTAATTAGCGCTACGCCAGTACCATGCTTGGTCTCCAACAACACTGTGGGCTATGAAAGGATCCATAGTTGAAGTGAATGGCGCTGAGAAATTTAAATCTTGACAATCGCCGGGATTTTCTCCGCCACCATTTGGATACCAAGGCGTACCGACTTTACTACCCCAAATATAGTCTACTAATTCCGGATGATCTATAAACGGATTACGATTCTTTTGCAATTCGTAAATCCTGTCGTTCCGCCTTCTTTCCCAATCACTTACAACATCAATTGTATCCCATTCTAATAGTGTTGATAGTTTTCCATGCAATCCACTGGTCGACGAATACTCCGCCAACTCTAAATTGTAATTGTCATAATAGCTGTCGCCGCTATTTTCATACCTTACAGCCATGTAGAATAGCATACGGGCAACGTCGCCTTTTACACGGTCTGCAGCTTCCCAACTCGTATTTGATTTAAAATAGCACCCGGTATTTCCATCTCCTCCTCCAAGTCGGGATGGATCGATGTAAAGTGTTCCGCCATTGTCAAACATTAGATTGCCTCTTTTACTATTTACCGTAACGTCAGTTGGTCTTAAATGATGCAGGTCGGAACCGGGACCTAAACTCTCACCAAACCCGCCTTGCGATTTGGCCCATGTGTGTTCTTTGTTCCAATCAGCAACTCCACCTCCATTGGCAGATTTTGGGTATGACCAACCGGTGTATAATAATATGACATTGTTTGTATTATCCGGATCCTCATCGGTATATCTCATTTGAACTTGTAGATTTTTATAGGGGTAGGGTGTATGGTTCCGAATAATTGTGTGAAGTGCAGTCTTTAATTCAGAACCGGTTTTTCCTTCAGCTGTCGAATAATATCCGATAGGCGCTTGTCCAATGACATAAAGTCCGATAAATAAAAATAGAAATGTAGTGAGTTTTCTCATGTTCAAGGTTGTTTAATTGAATACACAAAGTAACAAAAAATAGTTTGATTTCAGAAAAAATAACAGTACTATTTTATTTCTACATATTGGCTGTTGTTTTCAGCCATTTCACCCTCTTGCACATTCCACCTAAAAAAACTATCTTTGCAACCTAAATCAGACAAATTAATACGAAAAGTTATGGCAACAACGGCAGATATTAAGAATGGAATGTGTATTGACATTGACGGTCAATTTTTTTATGTAGTAGAGTTTTTGCACGTGAAACCGGGTAAAGGTCCTGCTTTTGTACGTACGAAACTGAAAAATGTGGTTACCGGCCGCGTGCTTGACCGTACGTTTAGTTCCGGCGCCCGTTTGGATGAAGTACGCATTGAGCGTCGCGCTTATCAGTATCTTTATCAAGATGACTTAGGCTATATATTTATGAATAACGAAACTTACGAACAAATTCCAATAGCAAAAGATTTGATTACCGGTGTCGATTTTTTGAAAGAAGGAATGGAAGTAGAAGTAGTTTCTCATGCCGAAACGGATACGGTTCTCTATGCCGAATTGCCTTTGCATGTAAATTTAGATGTCACTTATACAGAGCCGGGGCTTAAGGGTGACACGGCTACCAACGCGACAAAGCCCGCGACCTTAGAAACCGGAGCTGAGATTCGTGTACCGCTATTTATCAATGAAGGTGAAACTATCCGTGTAGACACACGTGATGGAAGCTACGTGGAACGGGTGAAATAAAGGAAACCGACCCGACGATACAGGTTAGTCGGGATTTTTGTATCATTACGTGAAGCCGGAAGATTGGATAACGGTAGTCTGCGGCTTAAAAATATGTTTCAGATTTCAAGTTCTAAGAACGAGATTTTCTTGTAGCTAAATATTTACATACAACAGACAAACAATACAATGTCAACTTTTAGTACGTGACACAGGGTACTTTTGTTTGACGGTTTTAGATTACATTTGAAAAAAAACAATATCCGATAATTATCGGATATTTTTGTTTTAAACAGGTGTTGATTTCTTGATTTAAAACAAAATGATTATTTTTGACTCAATTAACGTAATCGAAAAACACATAACTTTCATAATACCGTGATAAAAATACTACTTTTAATAGATTATTCCAGTGAATTCAGCCGGAAATTGCTGAAGGGTTTAGTCAGGTATTCACAAGATAACGGACCCTGGATTTTTTACCGTTTACCCTTTTATTTTAAAATGCTTTACGGAAAAGAGGGAGTAATTGAATGGGCTAAAGAGAGAAAACCTGATGCAATTATTGCGCAGTGGGACCATGAAGGAAGTAATTTGCTTGCCGAATTAGGAATACCTGTAATCCTTCAAAATTATAGGAAACGGAGCGATTATTTTTCAAATCTTACCGGTGATTATATTGGAACGGGAAGGATGGCAGCTCAATTTTTTATCAATAAAAAGTTTAAAAACTTTGCTTTCTACGGTAATAAAGGAGTTGTTTGGTCTCGAGAAAGAGCTGATGGTTTTTTCCAGGAAGTTCAGAAGGTCGGTGGTAACTATTTCTACTTTGAATCTGAAGGTTTGAATGAAAATGAGTGGAGCAACAGCCTCGTAAACTTAGATGAGTGGCTTATTTCACTCCCAAAACCGGTAGCCTTGCTTGCCTGTGATGATCGTTTCGCTTTACAGGTTTCTGAAATTTGTAAAATTAATGACATTCACATTCCCGATGATGTTTCATTGCTTGGAGTAGATAACGATGAGTTGATTTGCAATTTATCAGATCCACCGATTTCTTCCATCATGCTTGAAGTAGAAAAAGGAGGTTACGAAGCAGGAAGACTGATTCACAGGCAAATACTCGAGAAAAAAAATATTCCTTTCAATATTGTCATAAATCCAACAAGAATTGAAGAAAGAAAATCTACTGACAAATACAATATTAATGATGTAAACATATTAAATATTGTCCGTTATATTGAAGAAAACTTTGACTCGGACTTATCTATTGAATCATTAACCAAATTAGTCCCTTTGTCCAGAAGAAACCTGGAAGTTAAATTTAAGAAGGAACTGGGTACTTCTATTTATCAATTTCTTTTGAAATATCGTATTGAGTATTTTGCCAAGTTATTAGCCAATACCGACCGCTCATTATTCGATATCGCCCTTGAATGCGGCTTTAACGACAGCAAAAATATTTCCCGTGTTTTTAAGAAAATGAAAGGACTTTCTCCTGCAGAATATCGTAAGCAATGTAATCAAAAATCAGAAATCAGAAGATAGGTGTCCGATTTCTTGCGTTTTTTGAAGATAAATTTACGCTATTAGTGCGCTATTGTGTGCAGAGAAAAGGTAATTTTGCGTTTAAAAATCGAAGAAAGCAATTTACAGCCTTATGGCTTTCTTTATAAATGTTATTCTATGAGCCAGATAAACACGCAAATTACTGAGAAACGCACAACCGTCATGTCCATGATTATTCTTGCGTTTTTATTTTTTATTTTCGGATTAGTATCTTGGGTTAATACCATCTTGGTCCCTTATTTTCAGTTGACGCTCCAGTTAACAAATTTCCAATCTTCATTAGTTACATTTGCCTTTTACATAGCCTACTTGGTTATGGCGATTCCTTCATCTGTTTTGCTGGATAAAATAGGATATAAAAGAGGAATGATGTTTGGTTTGTGGTTTATGGCCATTGGAGCTTTGCTTTTTGTTCCTGCCGCCTATTGGCGAACTTATCAGCTATTTCTTTTGGGGCTGTTCCTCCTCGGAGTGGGGCTGGCTATTCTTCAGTCTGCTGCTAATCCGTATGTAACCATTGTTGGACCGATAGAGAGTGCAGCCAAACGGATGAGTATCGTGGGAACGGGAAATAAAATGGCTGGTGTGATTGCCAACCTGATTTTCGCAGGAGTTGTAATTCGTGAGTCAGACAAAGTGCTGATGCGTGAAATTGAAGCAGGAATTTACACAGGCGCATCGTTAGAAACCGCTTTGGACAATTTGATTAAGGGTGTAATGACACCCTATCTGATATTGGCAATTGCACTTTTTATTTTCGGAATTATCATTCGTTATTCTGTTTTACCGGATTTAGATCCATCGAAAGTGAACAAACGTTCGGTAGAGGATGAAAGCTCCCAAAAAACAATACTCCAATATCCTGCGCTCATGCTTGGCGTGCTTGCCATGTTTTTCCATATAGGCACACAAATGATTGCCTTGGCAACAAGCATTCAGTTTGCAGGCACCATGGGTGAAAGCCTTGCCGGTCCAGCAAAAAACATTCCGTCCTATACCATGTTTCTCACCTTCATCGGTTATTTTATTGGTATTGCAATGATTCCCAAATACTTAAGCCAGCGAAACGCGCTACTGATTTGCTCGTCCATTAATCTGCTGCTCTCAATATTAATTATTACTACAGCCGGCACCGTTACTTTTCTTGGAATTACAACCGACATTTCGCTCTGGTACCTTGTTATGATGGGACTTCCCAACGCACTGCTTTATGCCGGAATTTGGCCTCTTGCGATCAACGGGTTGGGACGATTTACCAATTTAGGCTCCGCGTTTTTGGTCATGGCGCTTTGTGGAAGCGCGTTTATGCCGATGATTTATCACGCTTTGGTTGATTCGAGCACAGCGATATCGGCATTTGCCGCGATGAAGAAAGCTTACTGGATATTGATTCCTTCGTTTGCCTATATCGTTTGGTATGCGGCATACGGGTTTAGGATAAAGAGCTGGAAGAAAAACACAGCCCTTAACCCCTAAAGGGGAATGATGAGCGTGAAGCTCGAAGTTTGAAGCATGAAGCACGAAGTTCGTTAGAACAAGAATTCAAATGTTAACAGTTTATATGTTATGGATGCAGAGAAAAAGGCAAAATATCTACACGCCATGCATCCGACATCTAACATCCAACAAGTTTAGTTAGTATGAAAAAAAGATTAATTATCAAGAACGGAAATGTAATTTTCCACAATAGATTTCAGAAAGACACAACAATTGTTTGTGAAAATGGAAAAATTAAAGATATTGTAGCCTCGTCCGAAGTTGTGGTGAATGAGGGTGATGAAGTAATAGACGCGAAAGGAAATTACGTGTCCCCCGGATTTATTGACATCCATTTACACGGCGGTGGCGGACACGACTTTATGGATGCTACCGTAGAAGCTTATTTAGGGGCAGCTGAAACTCACGTAAAATACGGCACAACCGCCATGCTACCCACAACACTGACAAGCACGAATGAAGAATTGATAAACACGTTTGCCATTTACAAAGAAGCTGTAAAGCAAAACACCAAAGGCTCAAGATTTCTTGGACTGCACATCGAAGGTCCTTATTTCGCATATAATCAACGCGGAGCACAAGACCCGAAGTACCTAAGAAATCCGGAACCGGAGGAGTATAATTACATTTTGAGCCAGTCGGATGATATTGTTCGGTGGAGTTTAGCTCCCGAATTAGAAGGAGCACCTGAGTTTGGTAAAGTGCTTATGGAACACAATATCTTGCCGTCCATCGCTCACAGCGACGCGATTTATGAAGAGGTGGAAACGGCTTTTAATGCGGGTTTCACACACATCACCCACCTCTATTCAGCCATGTCAACCGTAACGCGCCGGAATGCTTTCCGCTACGCGGGTGTTTTGGAGTCGGCATATCTGATAGACGATATGACGGTAGAAATCATTGCCGACGGTGTGCATTTGCCCAAACCCTTGCTGCAATTCGTATATAAATTTAAAGGTCCGGATAAAACGGCGCTCTGCACCGACTCAATGCGCGGAGCAGGAATGCCCGACGGCGTCTCGATTTTGGGTAGCCTTGAAAAAGGACAGAAAGTTCTCTTAGAGGATGGTGTGGCAAAACTGATGGACAGAACCGCGTTTGCGGGAAGCACGGCAACCGCCGACAGGCTGGTGAGAACCATGATAAATGTTGCCGAAGTGCCGCTGCTTGATACGATAAAGATGCTGACGCTGACGCCCGCTAAAATCATGAAGATCGACGATAAAAAGGGCATAATCAAAGCCGGATACGATGCCGACTTGGTGATTTTCGATGAAAATATTAAAGTATTAACCACTATAATTGAAGGAAATGTTATCTACACTGCAAAGTAAAAAAGGAGTTTCTTCCTTAAAAAAAGATGAATTGTTAGTAAAAATTATCCCGGACAGAATTGAAATGGGAAGAGTAGCGGCTGACGACGCAACAGAAAAAATCATTCAACTGCTTGAAAAGCAGGATGAAATCAACATGATTTTCGCAGCAGCGCCATCACAAAACGAATTTATTGCCGATTTGATTTCCCGTCCGGGAATTGATTGGAGCCGAATAAATGCTTTCCATATGGATGAGTATATCGGAATCGACCCTGAAGCTCCGCAGGCATTCGGCAAATTCTTAAAAGATCGGATTTTTGGAAAAGTTCCATTCAAAAAAGTTTTTTATCTGAACGGAATGGCTGCAGATTTAGAAGCTGAATGTGAACGATATTCCGCATTGTTGAAAAAATATCCGGTGGATATTGTCTGCTTGGGCATCGGCGAAAACGGACATATCGCGTTTAACGACCCGGGTGTGGCAGATTTTAACGATGATAAATTAGTGAAAATCATTGATTTAGATTTAGTTAGCCGTCAGCAACAGGTGAACGACAAGTGTTTTGAGTTTTTACATGAAGTCCCGACACAAGCCTTGACGCTGACTATCCCTGCCATGCTGAAAGGGAAATATTTGTTCTGCATAGTACCGGCAACGAATAAAGCTAAGGCTGTTTACAACACCCTGAATGGTGAAATATCAGAAGATTGCCCGGCAACCATCTTAAGAACAAAAAAGAATGTAATTTTATATCTGGATGAAGCGAGTTCGGCATTGTTGAATATTCAAAAAAACGGACATGAAGAATAAAATCATATTATCGGTTACATTTCTGTTGGTCAGCCTGTTGGCAATACCTCAGAAACAGATTAAAATAGGAATAATTGGCTTGGACACTTCGCATTCAAAGGTATTTACCGAGAATATCAATGGTGGAAAAGTAACAGATTATCCGAATTTCAAAATTGTTGCTGCTTATCCTTACGGTTCAAAATCAATCGAATCAAGTTTTAAACGAATCCCCGGATATATCGAAGACGTAAAAAAACACGGTGTTGTTATCACTAATTCAATTCAAGAACTGTTAGAAATGGTTGACTGTGTGATGCTTGAAACCAATGATGGTAATCTACATCTTGAACAGGCGGCGGAGGTGTTTAAAGCAGGTAAAATTGTGTTTATTGACAAACCACTTGGTGCAAGTTTAGATCAAGCAATAGCTATAGTTGAGTTGTCAAAACGATATAGTGTGCCGTTCTTTTCATCGTCAGCTTTGCGTTTTGTTCCGCAAAACATTAAATTAAGAAATGGCGAATACGGAAAAGTTATCGGTGCAGATTGTTATTCTCCGCACCGCACAGAGGCATCGCATCCGGATTTCGGGTGGTACGGTATCCATGGCGTAGAAATGCTATTTACAATAATGGGGACAGGCTGTAAAAATGTGAGTCGGATGTCAACGGACACCATTGTTGATGTAGTTTCAGGACAATGGGCAGATGGCAGTATTGGAACTTTCCGAGCATTGCAAAAAGGGAGATCGATATACGGGGGGACGGCTTTTACGGCGAAAGGCGCTCAACCTGTCGGACCGTACAGTGGATATTTAGATTTGCTAAATGAGGTGTTAAAGTTCTTTACCACTCGTGTTGCACCAGTTACTCCTGAAGAGACTTTAGAAATTTTTACTT
>JAAYIT010000351.1 GCA_012523295.1 Porphyromonadaceae bacterium
ATCCTGTAATGTAGTTTCAATGTAATCACCTTTTGGGCTAATTTGAACAAGAATATTTGAGGTTTTTATTTCAAGAGTTTCAAAAATGGAGTTCCTAACAAGTCCGTTTACAATTTCTAAATCATTTTTCTTTTCACCCTTTTTGTTTTTTTCCTTGTCAAGTGCTAATTCATCTTTAGCAATTATTTCAATTTCAAAATTATCACTATCGTTTTCCTGATTGGGGTTAATGAGTTTAGCTAATGACTTCTTTAATTTTAAAATTTGTTCTCTATCCCAATTATCACGAAGTCCGGTAATTTCTAAAACTGTTCCTTTTTTTAGTTTGTAAGCGTTTTCAGTAAGTACTTTGTGCGTTACCTTGATGTTTACAAATTCTTCATCATCAGCGTTTTCAAAGTCCTCCCAATTCACTACAAGGTTTTCAATCTTTGGCTTGGATTCATCCTTAATAGTTATGAGGTTTAAGAATCTTCCCAATCTGTCACAAGAAAAGCTACCTACTCCTTTTGCTCCGGCAAATACTCTTTGCGTTTTTATTTTGTCCCTATAATCTTCATTCTCTTTACCCAAACGCTTGGCAGAATAAGCCACAAACAACCACTTATTTTTAAGGTCGTCATAGTTCATTCCTTTACCGTTGTCTTTAATAATTATTCTTGCGTTGTCGGGTTCATAGTTGTTTTCAAAAATTACTTCAACTTTTGATGCGTTTGCATCAAATGAGTTTTTGACTAATTCAAAAACGGCAACAAACTCATCGGTAATCAGTTCCTTACCGATAAGGTCTTTTAATGCTGCACTTATTTTGAATGTCTCAGTATTAGCCATTTAGAATTTGTTTTAAAGCTAATCCGGCTTGTTCGCCAAACAGTGGTGGAATTGCATTACCCACCTGTGTATATCTCGGAACTTCCACAATCCGCAATTTCCCTCCGGTTGTATATTTCGCTTTGAATTCAAACCAGTCCGGAAATGTTTGAATTCGGGCATATTCTCTAACGCTTAAAATTCTTGGTTCGCAATAATGAACATAATCGTCAGGATGTGATGTAAGTGTTGGAGCAGGTTTGTTAGGGTCTAAAACGACAATGCCTCTTTTTTTGATGTTGAACTTTTCTTTTTCTTTTCCCTCAATCTTTTTCCCTTTTGGGGCTTTAGATATAAGCGTTTGAAACAGTAATATTGTTTCCTTACCGTGGTTAGCGAAACGGTGACTGTCAGGAACAGATTTTGACGAAACTTTTGACCGCATCAATTTTTGATACGGACTTTGCGCTTTGCTGTATACAGAAGATAGAAACCCAATTGAATCAGGGCAATCAACCGTTCCGTTTTTCTCTAACAAATCAGAAATAGCATCTTGCAGGCTGTGGGTTAAGCATAAACCTTTGTTTACCAAAAAGGATTTTCTTTTACTTTATAGCAAATCAAAGCAATGACTTGGGATAAAGTGTGATTTTTCAAAAATGTCCTTTCTTATACCAACTAAAATAAAGCGTGTTCTTTTTTGAGGTATTCCAAATTCCGAAAAGTCAATCAGTTCTCCATAAACTTCGTATCCTTTAAAATCTTTTCCTGAACGTCTCAAAGCTTTCTGAACAAACTCGGAATACTTAATTCCTTTGCTACGGTTCTTCTCAAAGCGTTGGGTAAATCCTTTTACGTTTTCAAAGAAGATAATTTTCGGCTGAACAAGACGAATGAACTTGATATAGGAACTTATCAATTCGTTTCTGTGGTCGCTTTCTTCTCTGCGTCCGGCAGTAGAAAAGCCCTGACAAGGCGGTCCTCCGGCAACCAAATCAACTTTACCTCTTAATTTTTTCAGTTCTTTTATTTTCCCTTTTAGCACTTCGTCTATATCGTGCTGGGTTTTTTCTAACCAATCAGGCCAGTCAAAATGATTAAGATTGTCAATTAAGTTGTGTTTCAATGTTGCAAAAGCATAAGGGCTTTTTTCAATAGCAAATAGTCCTTTCCATCCAGATTGATTTAAGCCAAGAGAAAGTCCTCCGCAACCTGCAAACAAATCAATGTATGTGTTTTTTGTCGGCATATATTATTTCTCCTCTGTAGGATTAAGCAGTTGTCGTATGTCAACGTCAAGAACATTGGCGATTTCAGAAAGCGTTTCAATAGAAGGTTGTCTCACGTTGTTACACCATTGCGAAACAGTCGCCTGATTTTTTCCGAGTTCGTCAGCGAGCCATTTGTTCTTCTTGTTTAGCTCCGCTAATACAACTCTAATCCTATTTAGCTCTTTAGTTGTCAATTTCTTTGTGTTTTAAGCAAAGATATGTATAATTCAGTAAAAGAAGTTCTCTGTCAAGTAAATTTGTTTGCGTGGGCAAAAATTTAGCTCTTTTGGCTTTGCGAAGGGTCGGCTTTGTAGGCAGGGGCAAAGCCAAATGTGCTAAATGTGCGGCTGGCAAAAAAATAAAAATGCGGGTCGGCAAAAATTTTAAAAACATTCAGGTCGGCTTTGAGTGCCGGCTAGTTGGTCTGTGTCAAAATGCTAAAGAACTGTCCAGTTAATGACAGCTTAATTGTCAAGTTGCAAAGTCTCCGTTTTCAGTCGTCTCAGGGTTGCACTGTCTTTTTACGCTTGGGCATAACGTTTGACAATATGGCAAGTGGCGGTTTGCGGGCTACGTCACTATCCACCGTTACAAAATTTGATGCGGGGAAGAATGCTTCAAATCAATACTTGCCCCGCCATTTGCTATATTGTGTGTGTGTGCCCTGCATGAGCATGCAGCGCACACTTGTTGTAAGCTGTTGAAAAAGTTCAAAAATACAAATTTATTTCAGCGGATTACAAAAGTGTGTAAATTCCAGAGGGTGCAATTCCCTTATGC
>JAAYIT010000352.1 GCA_012523295.1 Porphyromonadaceae bacterium
GCCAAAAAATCAGAGAGAACGGCGTTAAGAATCGTCCTTGTTTGAGCCTTTAAATAGGTTTCAAAAACCGAAACACTTGGGGCGAGTTTGGACGATTTAGCCGTTCGAACGCCAATTTTTTGAGTGAAGCGGGCGGAGTCTTGACTTTTTTTGCTTCGTTTTTTGTGTTAAGACAAAAAATGAAGTGGGGTTTGGGGCAAAGCCCCAGCTTGCTTAATTTCTCTGATAATCAGCATATTTTTTTTCAAAAGCAGCTTTACAGCCGACTGTAACAACTTACGAAAGTCAAATAATTTATAACTAACAAAACGTTTTATGAAAAAACTTTTTTCACTATCTGTAATTCTATTTTTAACAAGTTTGCTTTTTGCAAGCAACCCTCTTGATGTCAAAGAATTCACCCTGAATAACGGACTGAAAGTTTGGATTAACTCAGATCACTCCCAACCAAAAGTCATCGGCTCCGTAGTAGTAAAAGCGGGTGCGAAAGATAGTCCGAATACCGGAATTGCACACTATTTCGAGCATATTATGTTCAAAGGGACGGATAAAATCGGGACTGTAGATTACGCTTCTGAGAAAATTCTCCTCGATTCTATCTCTTTGCAGTACGATTTGCTGTCCAAAACATCTGATGAGTCACAACGAAAAGCAATTCAGGCAAAAATTAACGATTTGTCGCTAAAAGCCGCTGAGTACGCCATTCCCAATGAGTTTGACCGATTGATTTCCGCGTATGGCGGATCCGGTTTGAATGCCGGAACTTCATTTGACTACACGGTTTACTACAACACTTTTTCGTCCAATTATTTCGAACAATGGTGCACAATCAACAGTGAAAGACTTATCAATCCGGTGTTTCGCGGTTTTCAAAGCGAATTAGAAACGGTGTATGAAGAAAAAAACATATACGATGATGCGTTAGGCTCTAAAGCGATTGAAAAGACGTTGGAGCGATTTTTTAAGCCGCATCCGTACCAATATCCAATAATTGGCAGCACTGAAAATCTGAAAAATCCCAAACTATCGGATATGAAAGCGTTTTTCGAAAAATATTATGTCGCCAAAAACATGGGGTTGATACTATCCGGAGATGTGGATGCAGAGAAAGCTATGCCGATAGTTGAAAAGTATTTTGGGAAAATCCGTGCCGGGCAGGAGATACCCAAATCGAATTATGGAACGTTACCCGAATTTGATGGAGCTGAAAAATTTAAGGCTAAAATTCCCATTCCGATTGTAAAAATCAACGCTCTTCTTTGGCGCGGAGTTCCGGTGAATCACGCTGATGAAACCACCTTGAAGTTAGTAGAAAGTTTACTCTCCAATGGGAACAAAAACGGGTTGCTTGATCAGCTCACTCACGATGGAAAGGTAATGCAGGCTATGCCGTTAGTTATGAGCCTGAATGAAGCAGGTGTCGTTGGGGTTGTCGCAATTCCGAATATCCCTTTTCAGTCCTATAAATCGGCACAAAAGCATGTTTTTAATGCGTTGGAAAAGATAAAAAAAGGTGATTTTTCAGAAGAACTTCTGAATAACCTGAAATTGGAACAAAAAAGAAAATTCTTGACTCAAATCGAAAATCTTGATTCAAGAATCTGGACAATGGTTTCACTGTTTTCAGAAAATAAAAGTTGGGAAGATTACCTCACGGAAGTGGACAAAATAGACAAATTGACAAAAACCGATGTTGTAAATGTTGCAAATAAATATTTCACCTCAAATTACTTAGATGTAACGAAAAAGACCGGAAAATATCCCAATGAAAAGATAGAAAAACCGGGTTTTGCGCCTATCAGCCCGACAAATAAAAATGTGGAATCTGAATATGCGGAAGAACTGAAACGCATTCCTCAAACCGAAAATGTTACTAAATTTCTGGACTTGAACAATGAAAAAGAGATCATTCCACTTGACTCAAAAGGACTTTCAACGCTGTATTACACGCCAAATGAAATCAATGATGTGTTTACATTTTCATTGAATTATCGTACCGGTTTTCAAGACATTAAAACAGCAAGCGCCCTTGCCGATTACTTGAACTATCTTGGAACTGACAGTCTTTCTCTCAAAGATTTGAATGGAAACCTTCAGAAAATAGGAAGTACTATGAGTTTTAGCGCTTCTCAGCAACAGTTTGCAATTAATGTGAGCGGATTTGACCGGTATTTTAAAGAAACACTCGATTTGGTTTTCCATTTTGTGGAGAATGTAAAAGAGGATAAATCCAAACTTTCTAAAATTGTTTCAGAATTGAAAGTAAATGAAAACGCGGTACGTAAATCCAGTGCCGAATTGGCACAGGCTGTGAATGAAATGGTGAAATACCGGGATAATTCGATCTATCTGAACAAACTGACGAGCAAAGAGTTGAAGAAAATCAGTGCCGGCAGCTTGCTGAATGATTTTAAAACCATTACGCGAACAGCATTTGATGTGCACTACAGCGGTACTTTACCTGCAGAAAATGTTCAGAAGTTAGTTGCTGCAAAACTTCAAAATCGCCCAACTCTCCTTCCTTCAGAGAATCCGACTTATAGGGATCTTGTGAATTACAGCGAGCCACAAGTCTATTTCTACAACGATTCGAAAGCAACTCAAAGCATTATTTACGGATACCTCCCCATGGAAAGAGGGATGAACGAACAAAAAAGCAGTTTGATAAAGTTGTTTAATTCTTACTTTGGTGGAAGCATGAGCTCACTTATATTTCAGGAGATCAGGGAGTTTCGTTCATTAGCATACAGAGCCAATTCATGGGTAAATATCCCCACTCCGAAAAATGCCGAGAAACAAGCCGCGCTCAACTTTATGCTTTCTACGCAATCCGACAAAACGATTGACGCATTGTTCGCACTTGATTCGCTGAAAAGCAATATGCCATTGGTACCGCTTCGATTTGACAACGCGAGACAGGACATGAAGAATGAGATTTTGAATCGTTTCCCGAATTTCAGACAAAAATCCAAAGAAGTAGCTTCGCAACGCAATAACGGCTACGAAGTGGACAACAGCAAAACCACCCTCGAGAATATTTCAAACGAAACATTAAGCAGTTTAGAGAAATTCTACAACGAAAACGTGAAAAACAAGCCGGTTGTTTATATGGTAATCGGAAATGAAAAGAATGTGGACATGAGCGAATTAGAGAAATTCGGAAAGATAATCAAGCTAAAACAATCCGATTTTTTGAAGTAAATAAAAATAGGAAGCTGTTTCAATATAATTTGAGACAGCTTCCTTAAATTCGCTTTAATTAGCGTAACTTGTATTATTTCTCGAAATTCGTAAACTACACATTAAACCTAAAATGCATCACATCTCCGTCTTGCACTACATATTCTTTCCCTTCTACATTCATTTTTCCCGCTTCTTTCACTGCAGCCTCAGATCCGTATTTGATAAAATCATCGTATTTTATCACTTCGGCACGAATAAATCCTTTCTCAAAATCGGTGTGAATTACTCCGGCGCATTGAGGTGCTTTCCACCCACGGTGAAAAGTCCAGGCACGGACTTCCTGCACTCCGGCAGTAAAAAAAGTTTGCAAGTCAAGCAGGTGATAAGCTGATTTAATCAGTCTGGCTACTCCGGATTCATCCAATCCTATCTCTTGCAAAAACTCCTGACGCTCTTCAAATGTGTCAAATTCGGCAATTTCCGACTCAATCTTCGCAGCTACAATTAAAATCTCTGCTTGCTCATCTTTTGTCGCTTCACGAACTGCTTCAACATACTTATTTCCGGTCGCGGCGCTCGCTTCATCCACATTGCAAACGTACATCACAGGTTTGTATGTAAGCAAGTAAAGTTCGCGCGCTATTTTTTCATCTTCTTTATTATCAAAGCTTACTGTTCGAGCAGAAAGTCCCTGCTGTAAAGCATCTCGGAATTTCGTAAATACATTTAATGAACGAAGCGCATCTTTATCGCCGCCGGTCCTGGCCTGTTTTTCTACTTTTTGAATTCGTGCCTCAATCGTTTCTAAATCTTTGATTTGCAGTTCGGCATCTATGATTTCTTTATCGCGTACCGGATCCACTATCCCGTCCACATGTGTTACATTCTCATCATCAAAGCAGCGTAGAACATGCAAAATCGCATCCGTCTCACGTATATTGGCTAAGAACTTATTCCCCAATCCTTCACCTTTACTCGCGCCTTTTACCAATCCGGCAATATCGACAATCTCAACAGTGGTTGGGACAATACGTTGAGGTTTAACAAATTCAGCGAGCTTATTCAGTCGTTCATCAGGAACGGTTATTACGCCCACATTGGGTTCGATTGTACAAAAAGGAAAATTTGCCGCTTGCGCCTTGGCATTGGACAGACAATTAAAAAGAGTGGATTTCCCAACATTCGGAAGCCCCACTATACCACATTGTAATGACATTGTTTATTTAGACTTTTAGATAAATAGACCGCTATGCTTTTAGAACCAAGACTTTGACTCAGCATAGGAATTTTTTCAGCCTGCAAAGGTAATATTTTTAAATTAGAAATTAGAAAGTTTTTTGAGAGAGGGAGGAAAGAAGACCGATAACTGATGACTTGTTATTTGGTGCTGGATAATAGATGATGGTTATGGAGTATTAAATGTAAATAGATGAAAGTACGAAAGAATAAGCCGCAAAAAGCTATACAAGTATAAAATATGCTAATCAAGGGTTGATAAAAAAAATCGAAAAAAGTTAATAAGGTTTTAGTTTGATAGTTGCGATAGTTATTAAGGTTAAAGAGAAATACTGAAATAAGGTTTTTTGTGAAATAATCAATAAAAGATATGCTTTTGACAAGAAAAGCCTCATTTATCTAACTAAAAATTAACCTTAATAACATTTATTGTCTGAGCTGAATTTACCTTATTACCTTATTTTCAGTTAGATATAATGTTTTGTTATTAAGTATTGAACTCTTGATTCGCATAAAATGCAAATAGTTGAAAAGTACGAAAATTAAATAAATTTGAATCTTTTCGAGAACCACACTTCAAGTCGGCATTAGGAAAGATTTAGGGGGCTTCATGAACCACTCTGTCGGAGTAAATTCGTTTTGTTACGTTACGAGGCTTCGTGATAATTTGGGCAATTCGTGCTATTCCCCAAACACCATCTCAACTACTTTCGGAAAGTGCTCATACTCAAGTGCATGAACTTTATTTGCAATATCTTCGTAACTGTCGGTGGATTCTACGTTGCACTTTGCTTGAAAGATAATATTACCCTCGTCGTAGTTCTTATTTACGTAATGGATGGTGATGCCGCTTTCCGTATCGCCTGAAGCTCGTACGGCACGATGCACATGATCGCCGTACATGCCTTTACCACCATATTTAGGAAGCAATGCCGGATGTATATTTATAATCTTATCGGGATACGCATTTATCAATATTTCAGGTATTTTGAGCAGAAATCCGGCTAAAACTATTGCATCGACCCTATTTTCCCTTAATATCTCCAAAATAGCCTCACCCGTTTCAAAATCACTTTTAGAGAATGTTACTGAGTTGATATTAAGCCGATTAGCCCTTTCGTGCACATAGGCATTCTTTCGATTAGAAATAATGACAGGAAAATTAAAAACATTAGAATTCTCAAAATATTTGATAATATTTTCTGCATTAGAACCGGAGCCGGATGCAAAAATTGCGATGTTTTTCGCCATAAATAGTTGTTTTTATGCTCAAATCTATTAAAAATGTGCAAATTTTTACATTTTTTTAAGCAATAGTGATTTGTTATAATGAAAAATGTGTTACCTTTGCAACGCAAATTTATAAAACAAATTTTATTTATTCACTAAAAAAGAAAAATTATGTCAGAAGTTGCAGAAAAAGTAAAAGCTATCATTGTTGATAAATTAGGAGTTGACGAAGCAGATGTAGTAGATACAGCGAGCTTCACCAACGATCTTGGTGCAGATTCATTGGATACAGTAGAATTAATCATGGAATTCGAAAAAGAATTTGGTGTATCCATTCCTGACGAAGAAGCCCAAAAAATTTCGACCGTAGGCGATGCTATCGCTCACGTTGAAGCTTTGAAATAATAAATTTCCAAAAAAACTTTTTTATGGAATTAAAAAGAGTAGTGGTAACCGGAGTCGGTGCTGTTACTCCTTTAGGACTTACTGCCACGGAAACGTGGCAGAATGTTCTAAAAGGGGTTAGTGGAGCTGCTCCAATTACCCATTTTGATGCATCTGCGTTCAAAACTAAATTTGCTTGTGAAGTAAAAGGTTTTGATCCACTACAATATTTTGACCGCAAAGAAGCCCGTAAAATGGACGTTTACGCACAATATGCGCTCGTAGCTGCCAAAGAAGCTTTGAATCATAGCGGTCTTGACCTTGAAACAGTTGACAAAGATGAAGTTGGTGTGATTTTCGCTGCCGGAATTGGAGGTATCTCCACTTTCGAACAAGAAGTGGCCAATTATTATCTGAACAAAGAACAAGGTCCGCGGTTTAATCCGTTTTTTATTCCGAAAATGATTTCGGATATTGCAGCCGGACTGATCTCTATTCAGTATGGTTTTCGTGGTCCGAATTATTCCACAGCTTCCGCATGTGCTTCATCCAATCACGGAATGATTAACGCTTTTAATCACATTCGTCTTGGCGAAGCTAAAGTAATAATTGCGGGAGGAGGTGAAGCTGCCATTACTGAATCCGGTTTAGGTGGTTTTAATGCCCTTACAGCACTTTCTACTCGCAATGATGATCCGCAAGGAGCATCCCGTCCGTTTAGCAAGAGCCGTGATGGATTCGTGATGGGTGAAGGAGCAGGCTGTATTGTTTTAGAAGAATACGAACATGCTGTAGCGCGCGGAGCCAATATTCTGTGCGAAATGGTTGGAGGCGGAACCTCAGCTGATGCTTACCACCTCACAGCAACACACCCGGAAGGACTGGGCGCTGTTTTGGTGATGCAAAGAGCGCTTCGTGACGCGAAGTTGAAACCGGAAGACGTGGACCACGTAAACGTACACGGTACATCAACTCCGGTAGGCGATATAGGCGAAGTAAAAGCCATTCAGAAGGTATTTGGGGAGCATGCATATAAACTAAATATCAGCGCTACGAAATCTATGATCGGGCACTTACTTGGCGCTGCCGGAGCGGTAGAGGGTATAATCGCCATTAATTCGATTGTTCATAATATTGTCCCGCCGACTATCAATTTCCACGAAGGGGATGAAGATCCTGAAATTGACTACAATCTCAATTTCACATTCAATAAAGCGCAAGAACGCACTGTAAACGTTGCTATCTCCAATACTTTTGGATTTGGTGGACACAATGCATGCGTGGTGTTTAAAAGGTTTGAAGCGTGAAAACCGCAGCACCGAGCAATACTTTCCAATATTCCTCTGTTAGGGGATTAAAGGGCAGCTATGAAAATAAATCCTTTAAATAAACTAAGGCTCTTGATGAAGTATCGTCAAGAGCCTTTTTTGTCTTTCAAAAAAGTTCTTGGATTTTTCCCGAATAATATCGAAATTTATCAGCTTGCTGTAAGGCATCGCTCTGCACCTCTAAAGAGCAAATCGGGAGATCTTTTGAATAATGAACGATTGGAGTATTTAGGCGATTCGGTACTGAATTCAATAATTTCAGATTTTTTGTATCACCATTTTCCGGAGGCTAACGAAGGATTTCTGACTCATGTTCGTGCAAATATTGTAAAACGAGATTCGCTAAACAAAATCTGCCGCCAAATAGGATTATCCGAGCTAATTGTCGTAGATAAACAGATTAATCTAAATGAAAATTCAAATATTTTGGGGAATGCATTTGAAGCATTTGTGGGAGCGGTCTATATAGATGCCGGCTATAAAAAATGCGCCGACTTTATTCGTAATAAAATATTATCTTCAAAAAAACTGCTGCAAACATTCGCTGAAGACAATGGAAACTACAAATCCGAGCTGTTGGAATGGTGTCAGCAATTTCATTTTACTTTGGATTATCGATTAATTCACGAGAAAGTAGATCGACACAATCGTCATACGTTCACATCGCAAGTAGTTATTGGAGATATACCGGTTTGCAGCGGAAAGGGATCCACGAAAAAGGAATCACAGCAACACGCTTCTTCCAAAGCGTTAAAAATGATAAAAGATAAAGATGTGTTAATAGAAAACTTGATGTCGGGTGCTGGGTGACAAACGAATGCAAACGCTACTGAAAACATTTGTTATTCCCCAATCGTTTAATTATCAGACTACAAACACAATAAAATATTATGGCAACAACTATACCTTTTCAACAACTGCTGCAAGTTCAAGCAAAGAAATACGGCGACAAAACCGTTCTTTATGATCGAAACAAACTGACCGATCCTTGGAAAAGTATTTCATGGAGAGTGATGAATGAGACTTCTATCAGTGTTGCAAAGGCTTTCCTCGAATTGGGAATCAAACCGCATGACCGAATTGCCCAGTTTTCCCAAAACAAGTCAGAAAACCTTATTGTCGATTTTGCGGCATTCAGCATCAGGGCAGTTGTGGTTCCTATCTACCCCACTTCAACAAAAGCGCAAGTCGAATTTATTACATCGGATGCGGCAGCGGAAGTTATTTTTGTAGGGGCTCAAAAACAATATGATATCGCTGTCGATGTAATGAAATCCTCCAAAAGCCTGAAGAAAATCATTGTTTTTGAAAAAGACGTAGAATTGGGTGACAATGAAAATTCCATCTATTACGATGATTTCCTGGCTATGGGAATCAAATCCACGAAAAACGATGAATTTTCCCAAGTTAATTCCGAATTTTCAGAGGAAGATATGGCTTGTTTGCTATACACTTCCGGCACTACCGGTAATCCAAAAGGTGTAATTCTCACTCATATCATGATAAATGAAGCAATGCGAATTCACTTGATTCGGCTCTCGCACATCGACGATGAAGATATTTCATTAGCGTTTTTACCCCTTACACATGTTTTCGAAAGACTGTGGTGCTACTTCTTACTTTACGTCGGTTCAACTATTTACATCAATCACAATCCGGTAGAAATTCAAACCACTCTGAAAGAAGTCAGACCTTCACTGATGTGTGCCGTACCGCGTTTTTGGGAGAAAGTATATATCGGCGTGAATGAAGTTCTAAGCAGCTATTCTCCCGGAAAACTTGCTATCGTAACTTGGGCGAGAGAAGTGGGTAAAAAACATAATGTGGACTTCTTGAGAACAGGCAGAAAGCCCGATTTATTCTTAAAATTGAGATATAAATTGGCCGAAAAATTAGTTTTTTCAAAGTTAAAACTGACACTCGGACTCGAAAACGCGAAGACACTTCCCGCGGCAGGAGCCAAACTTGCTGATGAAATAACTCTTTTCTTCAGAAGTATCGGAGTGCCGTTAGTTTATGGATACGGACTTACTGAAAGTACAGCCACGGTTACTTGTTTCGTGGATCAATATGAAATTGGAACAGTCGGAACAATAATGCCCGGTGTAGAAGTGAAAATAGGAGATGAAAATGAAATTTTACTGAAAGGGAAAACAATCACTCCGGGCTACTTCAATAATCCCGAAGCAAATAAAAACGCTTTTACAGCAGATGGTTGGTTTAGAACGGGCGATGCGGGTAGAATCAAAGACAATCGGATAATTTTGACGGAGCGGATAAAAGACTTATTCAAAACTTCAAACGGGAAATACGTGGCTCCGCAAGAAATTGAGACTCGTCTTGGAACAGATAAATACATAGATCAAGTGGCTGTTATAGGCGATGAGCGAAATTATGTGACAGCGATTATCGCGCCATCCATCCCGAACTTAGAATTATTTGCTGCTGAAAATAATATTTCTTATAAAGATATTGATGAATTATTGGAAACTCCCGAAATCTATCAATTAATAGAATCCCGAATCGCCGAACATCAAGCAGGAATGGCAAATTATGAACTGATTAAGAAATTCACATTGATAAAAATTCCATTCACCATCGAAACCGGCGAACTGACAAATACACTGAAAATAAAACGCACCGTCATTACTAAAAAATACAAAGAGCAGATAGACGCAATGTATCATTAGCGAAGAGTTGAAATTGCTTATCATCCATCTATGAGCCACCTCCTCTTAATATTTCAAAAATTACACAACAATACTCCTTTATACTTGTTAAATTGGTAAAAAAGCAGTATTTTTGCACAAAATTATAAACAACAATCTGAAATTTAATAAACAATAATAATATGGTAAGTTACAAAGAGTTAGGCTTGGTTAACACAAAAGAGTTATTCCAAAAAGCCATTGAAGGAAAATATGCAATTCCTGCATTCAATTTCAATAATATGGAACAATTGCAGGCAATAATTTCCGCATGTGTAGAGACAAAATCACCGGTAATTCTTCAAGTTTCAAGCGGTGCACGTAAATATGCCAACCAAACTTTGCTTCGCTATATGGCGCAAGGTGCAGTTGAGTACGCGAAAGAGCTGGGATATGCTATTCCAATCGTTCTTCACTTAGATCATGGTGACAGCCTTGAGCTTTGTAAAGATTGTATTCAAAGTGGTTTCTCATCCGTAATGATTGACGGATCACACCTGCCATACGAAGAAAATGTGGCGTTAACAAAATCAGTTGTGGATTACGCTCATCAACACGGAGTTACTGTTGAAGGTGAACTCGGAATCCTTGCCGGAATCGAAGATGACGTAGTAGCAGAACACCATACTTACACAGAGCCGGATGAAGTTGTTGATTTCGTAACCCGAACCGGTGTTGATTCATTGGCAATCTCTATCGGAACTTCTCACGGAGCTAATAAGTTTACTCCGGATCAGTGCACGGTTGATGAGAATGGGCGTTTAGTTCCACCACCACTTCGTTTTGATATCTTGGAAGAAATCGAAAAACGAATCCCGGGCTTCCCGATCGTATTGCACGGTTCGTCATCAGTTCCACAAGAGCACGTTGACACTATCAACAAATACGGCGGCGCGCTAAAAGACTCTATCGGAATTCCTGAAGAGCAACTACGCCATGCTGCAGAATCAGCAGTTTGTAAAGTAAACATTGACTCTGACGGACGTCTGGCAATGACAGCAAAAATCCGCGAGGTAATGGCAACTAATCCTGCTGAATTCGACCCGCGTAAATACTTAGGTCCTGCCCGTGAGGAATTGAAAAAACTATACATGCACAAAACTAAAAATGTTTTGGGCAGCGCAGGAAAAGCATAATTGGGAGTTGCAACATTCCTGTTGCCTCATAATAATATAACAAAGTCAAAGCCGATTTCTTTCGAAATCGGCTTTGAACATTTAATAGGTTCGCTTACCAGTCTTTATTTTTCTTGCGTAAAAACGTATTGCTTGCAGCTATGACTACATAAAAAGGATAAATTATTGAAAAAATCAGACTTTTCAAAACAACATTCTTCAAGCTGTAGAATGTTCTACATGCTTTGAAAAATGAGAAATCAACCATCCATTTTAATAGAAAAACTAAAAACAGGACACTGAGAAAAAGAGGTTTAAAGAGTGAGATCAGAAATAACAAAACTATCGAAAAAGAACTCAAAAACACAATTAGTCCCGTCGTGCCAAAGTGCCTGTCTTTGTATGCTGATAACTTAGAGGCCCACCTTTTTCGTTGCCTCAAGTAAGATTTCAGGTTTTGAGGAGGATTCGTGCTAACCATAGCATCAGTTGATTTCAAAAATCGGATGGCACCGTTTCTCCTTTTAATGCTTTGCAAAAGGTAAATATCATCACCGCTCGGCTCGTCAAAATTAAGCTCATGTTCACTCGCCAACCAAGCTTCTTTTCGGAATGCCAAGTTCGCACCATTGCAAAAAATCGGCATTCCGGCACCGGCGGCGCCTGCTCCACTCCCAACTAAACTTGTAAATTCAAATTGCTGAAAATCTTGTAAAAAGCTGCCGTCTGAGGTCATCCGAACCGGACAAATAATTAAATCCGATGGCGTATTTTCATAAAATTGAACGATAGTCAGCAACCAGTTTTCCCCGGGGAAAGAGTCAGCGTCTAACGTAACAATCAACTCATTCTCTGACAGATAAACTCCGGTTTTAACCGCATACTTTTTGCCTTTCCCTTCATTTTTAACAACTTTCAATTCCGGAAAACCAAGCGCAACTTCTTGGCAGTATTCGTAACTACCATCTGTAGAATGGTCATCTACAAGTATCATTTCAAAATTCGGATAGGATTGGTCTTTGATTGCCTTAAAAAGATGAGGTAATTGAGTAATTTCGTTTTTGCAGGCGGTGATAATGGTAATCGGAGTGCTTGGGTTCAATCCGTTTGCTTTAAAATAAGGTGTATTGTCCCAACCTTTGATAAATTTATTGATAATAAGCGAATAGATTAAGATAATCAGGAACGATAGAAACGCTATTGAATAGAAAATTATCATTAGATGTTTAGTAAAAACGAATTTGAAGAAATCAATTTCAGTTTCGCAAAATCTTTATACACGGAATGTGTGGGATCTTTGAGATGTTAACAAAAAAATAACTTCGTAGCCCGGACAACCAACCCTTTTCTTTGACTATTCCACCTCTACATGTTCAGCTCTTATTTCCTCTGATAGAAAAACAGAAGCAGATTCGTCAAATTTATCCGGATTTTCTGTAGTCAGGTAACGGATAGTACCGTTTTTCGAACATTTTTCATCCATTTCAGGGTGACGGAGAAGGTAATCCGCCAGACTTTTTGCCACAATTTCGCCTTGAGAAATTACCTGTAGATCGGGTGGCAACGCATTTTCAATTTTCTCTTTCAAAAGCGGATAATGTGTACATCCTAAAATCACGGCATCAATTTCAGCATCTGTATTCATCAAATTTTGGGTGTGCTTTCTCACAAAATAATCTGCTCCTTCATCTAAATGTTCATTATTTTCAATCAAGGGAACCCACATAGGACACGCTTCTGAGGTGACTTTTATAGTTGGGAAAAGCTTTTGAATTTCAAGCGGATACGAATTGGATTTTACTGTTCCTTCGGTAGCAAAAAGTCCGATATGATTCGATTTTGTTAATTGCCCGACAATTTCCACCGTTGGTCGAATTACCCCCAAAACACGTTTTGATGAGTCTATTTTCGGTAAATCACTTTGTTGAATCGTGCGGAGTGCTTTGGCTGAAGCGGTGTTACACGCTAAAATCACCAATTGACAACCCTGACTAAAAAGGTACTTAACGCACTGAAGTGTAAATTTATAAACTACTTCAAATGAGCGAGTTCCGTATGGCGTTCGCGCATTATCACCCAAATACAAATAATCGTAATCGGGCAATTCTTTTCGAATTTCATTCAAGATAGTCAAACCGCCGTAACCGGAGTCAAAAATTCCAATTGGTGAAATTTTATCCATAAAATCTTATAAAATGACGTTGAAAGTGAAACAGATATTTAGTATAAACTTACCAACAACAAAAGTAGATTATTTTTTTTGATTTGAAAAATAAATTCACAACACCTCAAAAACTGCCATATTGACACCTTTTGAAATTCAATGAAAAATAGTTTTCAGCGATTTAATTGAACTTTTATGACTAGAGAAAAATTTAAAATATCATAAAGCGCATGTTAAACATCAACAAAAACAGACATTATGGCATGAAAACCCCGTTGGTATTTTATTTGTACTAAATAGGGCAAATAATAAAAAACAAATAATAACCAAACCATTCTAATCTTCAAGTTGGATTAGAAATTTTAAGAAAGGAACAAAATTATGACATTAGTTAGATTTACGGGAAACCCGTTTATTGATCGGTTTTTTGACACCGATTTGTTTGATTGGACGAATAAAAATTATTCAAAAACAAACACCACTTTACCTTCGGTAAATGTAAGAGAAAATGACAATGAATTTGGAATTGAAGTTGCAGTTCCCGGTTTTGATAAAAGTGATTTCAAAATCGAAGTTCATAACGATGTATTAACAATATCTTCAGAAAAACAAGAAAAAAGTGAAACCAAAGAGGAAAAAGAGCAATATACAAAACGAGAATTCAGCTATCAAGCTTTTACTCGTTCTTTCACACTTCCTGAATCTGCAGATGGCGATAAAGTAGCGGCAACTTATGATAAAGGAATCCTTACGGTTTCTATTCCAAAGAGAGAAGAAGCAAAACCGAAAGCACCCAGAATGATTGAGATAAAGTAAACACCAAAGCATTCTCTAATTCTCCCCCGCAAGGGGGAGATTTTTATAGAGTGCAAATGAATTAATTTATTCAAAGAATTTAAGTTTTCTTTAATAAGAATTCTTTTTCCAAAATCCTCCACTTCTCGCAGACAGTTTTTCCTTTTGTGGGGGAGATCCTGAAAGCAAAGAAGATATTCATTATGGAAACATTCTCTTCAATAATCAACTCTTCCACACCTGTTTTGGTAGATTTTTATGCTACCTGGTGCGGACCATGCAAAGCAATGGCTCCTACCATTGAGGCTATTGGTAAAGAAGTGCAAGGAAAAGCACGTGTGCTTAAAATTGATGTGGATAGAAATCAGGCTGTAGCAGCCAGATACGGAATCCAATCCGTTCCCACGCTGCTGATTTTCAAAAACGGGAATATCGTTTGGCGACAATCAGGCGGAATGGACAAAAACATACTGAAAAATGTGCTGATGGGGTTTGTGTAGTTCTTTTAAGAGTAAAAATCATTTTGAATTTTCGAGACAGCAAACTAATCCGTAAAGCGATGGAGCACCCGTCCTTTCGGATATGTCTTTTATTGCTGAAAGATTCGCATTAGTCGCTGGGATTTATAATCCCGGCTTTTTTATTATAAGGATTTACAAACCCGGAATTCAATACCTTATCGTATTTTAGGCGGAATTGAAAATCCCGTCAATCAGCGCAAAATTTTGCTCATAGTTTTTTCAGCATATCCTTAGGGAGGGAACAATACCCTGTGTGTTTCTGAAAATGAAGAAAACCGAGATCGCTTCAATCGCTTCTTCTTTATTTTTGTCATTGTATCGTAATAATCTTACAAAAATCACTCACTTTATTGAAATATTTTGATAATATCACGTTTTTATTAAATAAATTTGTTACTTTGCAAATCCAAATAAATTAACAAATAAAACTATATGAAACAATTTCTTAAATTTACGCTTGCCACAATTGTCGGCATTATCATCACCTCATTTCTTGGGATGATTATTTTCTTTGGAATCATTGGTTCTATCGCTGCTTCTTCGAGCAAAACAGTAAAGACATCGCCCAATTCGGTGTATGAGTTGGAGCTAAGTGGTCAGTTAGTTGAGCGATCAAAAGATGACCCGTTCTCAGGCATTTTTGCAAGCTCTTTAGGGCAGTCCGCGATTAAAAGTATCGGATTAGATGATGTCTTATCCAACATCAAAAAAGCAAAAGACGACAAAAACATTCTAGGAATATACCTGAATGGCGGGTCACTGTCCGGTGGCTTCGCCTCTTTCAAGGAAATACGCAATGCGCTGGAAGATTTCAAAACTTCCGGCAAATTCATTGTTGCTTATGCCGACACGTACAGCCAAAAGAATTATTACTTAAGCTCGGTTGCCGATAAGATTTATCTGAACCCACTTGGAATGGTAGAACTGCAAGGTTTGGCCGCGAATCTGACTTTCTTTAAAAACACGTTAGACAAATTAGGCGTGGAGATGCAAGTAGTTAAAGTAGGAACTTATAAATCGGCAGTAGAACCATACATTCAAACATCGATGAGTGAGGCGAACAAAGAGCAAGTCACTACATTTATCACGTCAATCTGGAATAATATGGTGAATGATATTTCAGATTCCAGAAACATTTCAAAAGAAGAATTGAACCAGATAGCAGATAAAATGATGACTTTCCAGCCAACAGAGCTGAACATCGAGAAAAAATTAGTTGATTCACTAACTTATGCCGATGGAATGAAAGATGTGTTGATGAAATTGACCAATGTAAAAGACAAGAAAGACGTAAAATTACTTTCTCACGGAAAAATGAATAAAGTTTCGACTTCTGAGAAGCTGAAAAAAGATCGAGTAGCCGTAATTTACGGTGTTGGCGGTATCGACATGGGTGAAAGAGACGGTATTACTTCCAAAGATCTTGTAGAAACAATCAACAAAGTAAAAGATGAAAAATCGGTAAAAGCGGTTGTGTTTAGAATTAATTCCGGAGGTGGAAGCGGTTACGGTTCTGAGCAAATATGGCATGCGCTTACTGAACTTAAAAAAGAGAAACCACTTATCGTTTCCATGGGAGATTATGCGGCATCGGGCGGATATTACATAGCTTGTCTTGCTGACTCTATTCTTGCCCAACCCAATACGCTGACCGGTTCAATCGGTGTTTTTGGAACGATTCCAAACATTGCAGGACTTAATAAAAAAATCGGTTTGACACACGATGGCGTAAAAACCAATAAGCTGAGTGATGCGATTTCCTTCAACAGGCCATTCTCACCCGAAGAACGGAACTTGATGCAAGGTTATGTTGACAGATTCTACGAGTTTTTTATAAAGCGCTGTGCAGACGGCAGAAGCATGCATGCTGACTCTATCAAAGCAATAGCCGAAGGGCGTGTCTGGACCGGTGAAGATGCCAAAAGACTTGGCTTGGTGGATGAATTAGGAGGGCTGAGCGATGCGATTAAAATTGCCGCTAACAAAGCAAATTTGGAAGATTATTCCATTAAATCATATCCGGAGAAAGAAGACTTTATGACCACTTTATTGAAAGATTTTGGTGGAGAAACCGAAGCAAGAATCATGAAATCAACTATCGGAAATGAGAACTATCAGCTATTGAAACAAATTGAACAGGCTAAGAAAATGAACGGAATCTATGCATTGATGCCGATGAGCTTTTCATTTTAATTAAGTTCCTATCATCACAATAAACGTGTGCGATTTATGGAAATTCTTCATAAATCGCACTTTTTTTATGGGTAATTCACTTCTCGGTACAGTTTCTACACATATCAAACTGCTTTCGGTTTTCCAACATTCCTTTCCGGAAGTTATACGCTTTTTCGCTGTGCCATTCTTTTGAAAAAGGCTTATTTCTTACGTTTCCAAAAGCATATTTGCTGTCCTTATCAAAACAGCAAGGGAGTACATCTCCTCTCGAATTTATCACAGAACCTTCCCAAAGCCGCTTACAACGATTTCGCAATGGTGACTTTATATGGTACTTTCCATCCGATCGAAGTTCATAGCGAGCGTATTTCTTAATGGAGGTGAGAAGCGGATTTCCATTCTCAAAATCATAAAGCTGCGCTGTTTTGAAGGTAAGTTTATCTGCTTTATATTTCTTCACAAGCTTTTTCATCACACCCATTTCGTGCTCATTGGTTTTGAAAACTATAAACTGAACTTCAATTAAAGGAGAAGCCGATTTTAACTTTTTTTTCCATTTCGCAAGATATTCGATTGCCGCGAGCGCTTTTTCTAACTTTCCACCTACCCGATATGCGCCGTAAGTTTCCTGAGTAGCACCATCCACTGATACAATCAACCTATCTAATCCTGACTGAACAATTTCTTTCGCCAATGAATCGGTAAGAAGTTGCGCGTTTGTGGAGCTGGAAGTAAGTATTTTCTTTGAATGAGCATACCGGACAATATCGGTAAAATTTCGATTAATTAACGGTTCGCCCTGGAAGTACAAAATCACATGAATCAACGTTTGTGAAAGTTCATCCAACGTTTTTTGCACTACACGCATATCCACTTGCACTTGTTTCACCTGCTCGGTTCTCATTCCAACGGGACATTCCGGACAATTCAAATTACAGATATTGGTTGGCTCAATCGAGATAAACAAAGGCTTTGTGTTCCAATGTGTTAAGACTCCAAAATAAGAAAGGAAATATGAAGTTTTAATTTTTACCGCATTTATTAATCGGTGAAAATGAAGTGTAGATTTCAAAATCCGAAAATAGAAGTATAGTATATTTAAATTCATTAGTTTCTCATATGTTAATTAATGTTTTTCATAAAATAAAAATGGCTAAAATAGAGAAATAAGTAAAAACAAATGGGAAATATTAGGTATTTTTGTACAACAATTATTATTATAACCAAATTTACAAGATTAAGTTGTTATGAACAA
>JAAYIT010000039.1 GCA_012523295.1 Porphyromonadaceae bacterium
CGTTCGGCATCTTGCCGAACAATATAAAAAACCTTGGCTGGAAGCCAAGTGACCCAATGGCTCATTTAGCTTAATGAAAAATATTGAAATGATAAGTAGAAGTTAAGCTTTTATTGGGTCGTTCGGCTTCTAGCCGAACACAATACTAAATCTTGGTTAGAACCCAAGAAGAAAAAAATCATAAAATGCGTATAGAATCCAAATACAACAAACCGCTAATCGACTTGGCTGAGGAGATACTGGATGAGAACAACAAACTCCGCATCAAAGTCAATGGTTACAGCATGTATCCTTCATTCCGAAATGGAGATATCTGTATTGAAGAAAAATGTAGAATCGAGGAGTTGAAAATTGGTGATATAGTTGTATGCAGAAGAAATAATTTCCTGATAATGCATCGCTTGAAAAAGCTGAGATTTGAGAATGGTAAATACACTATCATAATGCGCGGTGATAATGTTGTTAAGTATGATTCACCATTTTCTGAAGAACATTTTGTTGCGAGAGTAACAGATTTTATCAGAGATGGAAAACAATACAGCGTAAATAATCCTAAGTTTAAGTTTTATAAGTTTATAGATGATTTTTTTCACCCGATTTCTGTTCGAATCAATCACCTTGTATTAAGAGCTCGAAAAGCGCTCCCCTACCTCTCTTCCCAGTCAAAATCGCTACGGATCAATATACGTTCGCTGATAAAAGGAAGCGAAAAGCACTTTCGCACCAACGCGGTAATCGCTGTTTTGAAGGGATTGATTCCGCTGGCTATGATTGTCTGCATCAAGTATCTAATTGATTTTCTGACCCGAAGTTCCCTGCAAACCACCGAACAAAAATACATTTTCTTTGGTCTGCTCGGTTTGACAGCCGTTCTGTTTTTAGCAACCGGACTGCTGAATCAAATCGGAAATTATTTTGGAGAGAAGATGTCCCAATCCATTACCCGAAAAGTGTATAATGACCTTCACAACAAGCATATACGGTTGAATCTTTCGGATTTCGAAAATTCAGAAAAATTAGACAAAATGCACCGTGCTGTACAGGAATCATCGTACAGGCCGGTTCGTATCTTGAATTCGGCGCTTGGCTTTATTAAAACGACTGCAGCGGGCGTAATTCTGCTCGGACTTTTCATTTCCATACGCTGGTACCTGATTTTAATTTTGTTAGTCGCGGTAATTCCGGAGGCTGTGGCACGCATCGCGTACGTGAGAAAGCTTTACAGGCTGAAAGAAAAACAGGCGGCCGATGAACGTGAAAAATTTTATTATAACCGGGTGCTGACCGGATTCCCATTTGCGAAAGAGATGCGGCTGTTTGATTTTTCGGGATATTTCACACTGCTTTTTAACCAAAAACAGGATGAGATTTTTCAAGAAAAACTAAAAATTACTCGTTACGAAACAAGGAATTCGATTATTTCTCAAACTTTCGCTGTTTTACTGATTTTCCTCTCACTCGGAATTGTATCTTACCTGAGCATCGCCGGAGCAATGAGCATCGGAACGGTCGTGCTCTTCTTTTTCGCTTTCCAACGTGGCTACGCGATCATGAATGAGTTTTTCAGGTCGGTAACGGGGATGATTGAAGACAATACATTTTTAGAGGATTTTCTTTCTTTTTTAAACTCACCCGACACCGCTACCCTTCAGCCGAGTGAAATTAAACCTTTCTCACTAAAAAATGAAATTAGATTTGAAAATGTGAGCTTCAGGTATGAGAGCAGCGAAAGATATGCTTTGAGAAACGTAAATATTAACATTCCCGTAGGGAAAACCGTAGCTTTGGTAGGCGAAAACGGAGCGGGCAAATCAACCTTAATCAAACTTTTGTGCGGGTTTTACTCACCAACAGCTGGTAAAATCACGGTCGATGGAACGTCAATAAACGAGATTGGTAGCAAAGAAATGCTGGCAAATATAACGGCTGTTTTTCAGGATTTCGCGCTGTATCAAGTTGCAGCCATTGATAATATTTTGCTGGGCGACTATAAAAAACAGCCTGATATCAGAAGAGCTAAACAAAGTGCAGAGATTTCAGGGATTTCAGAATCACTTGAAAACCTGCCATTTGGCTACAAAACCCGTCTCGGACACCTGTTCAAAGAAAGTGAAGAACTC
>JAAYIT010000353.1 GCA_012523295.1 Porphyromonadaceae bacterium
GAAAAAACAAATATTCAAAAAGCAAGCAAAGTGCGTTCTACAAAAGGATTACTTACATTCGTATTTGGCAGAATTGCGGCAGCTTACATTAATCTGATTTATTAATTCAAACCCTGATTCGCATTAGCAACTAATTAATTTACATTCATATTGTTGAACCTGCACGCGGATAACACAGTTTTACATAGATAAAATAGGGGTTTTTTAGAAAAACAAATCGATTTCAGTGTTTTGTGTAATAAAACAAAAATGTTTATTACTGTATTCATCCATCAAAATCCGTATTATCCGTGTACTCATTTTCTAATTGCTAAAGTAGTATTTATCAACTAAACAACAAAATATGAAACAGTCATTTAAGATAAATCTCACACCCAAGAGAATGATTAATGGCGTGTTCCAGACGATCTTAATGTGAAAAATAAATATTAATCGTATGAAAATAAAAAACATCTATCCTATAGTCACTCTGCTGATTATAGTTTTTGTAAGTTCCTGCACCAACTACAAAAAAGTACCTTACTTACAAACAATCGACTCTACCTACGTCGATCAACAAAAAGTTACCTATGATGCCCGGATAATGCCGAATGATCTGCTTACAATTACAGTAAATGCAAGAGATAGTGAAGCAAGCGAGCAGTTTAATCTGTTTTTCCCGACAAGAGGTCATACTACAAGTGGAAGTTTAGGCGCTCAGTCGCTTCAAAAGTACTTAGTAGATAATCAAGGGATGATTAATTTCCCGACTGTCGGGATGTTGCGTGTTCAAGGAATGACACGCAGGGAGGCAGAAGCATTGATACTAAGCAAGATAAACAGTAATTTTAAAGAAAGTCCTATTGTAATTGTCAGTTTTTCCGACTATAAAATTTCTGTATTAGGTGAAGTGAACCGTCCCGGAACTTTTACTGTGCAGAATGAGAAAGTGAATATCTTTCAAGCCCTTTCTTTAGCTGGAGATATGACCATTTACGGAAAGCGAGATAATGTAAAACTAATCCGTGAGCATGCCGATGGCAAAAAAGAGATAATTACACTGAATCTGAATGATCAGAACTTACTGAATTCACCTGATTATTATTTGTTACAAAATGATGTTCTTTATGTAGAACCGAATAAAGCTAAAGCCCAAGGAGCAGAGATCGGCAGTATGACTACCCTCACATTTTCAGGAGTATCAATCTTAATTTCTATAACCAACTTAATAATTAACTTATCAAGAAGGTAAAATATTTCAATGTGAATGAATTTGCTTTTTTCTATTTTAATTCGTAAAAATTTTAACACACTTATATGAAACAGCCATTAAAGATAGATCTCAAACCCAAGAGAATGATGAATGGCTTGTTCCATACGACCTTAATGTAAAAAATAAAATATAATCGTATGAATCGTATGAAAGATATCGAAAACTTAGGAATTGATTTACTCGAATTAGATAATTTGATTAGTAAGACCGAGAAGAAAAAAAGTATCGAAGAGCTGATTGCTCCCTATTTAGCACATTGGAGATGGATTGTGCTCTCCGTGGTGCTTGCACTTATTTTAGGTCTGATTTATCTGAGATATGCTGAAAAAATTTACATGGTTAATTCCAGTATTATATTAAAACACCAAAGAGATGCAAGATTAAGGGGAGGAAACGCTGTTTTCAGCAGTATGGACCTAATGGGAACAGTGAGCAATGTGGATAATGAAATTGAGGTAATTCGTTCAAAATCATTGATAAGAGGTGCTGTTAACATGCTGGATCTCCATACTTCATATATTGTTAAGGGACGAATAAAGTCAAACGACTTATATAAAGGAAGCTCTGTTCAGGTGACGATGGAACAAGAAGATTTGGATAAACTTAAATCGCCTCTCACGCTCACTGTAGTTCCAAATAAAGATCAATCTGTAAGTATTACCCATAGTATAAACAATCAGGAAAAAACAACAAAAATAAACCATTTACCTGCTCTTTTTTCTACATCGGCAGGAGTATTGACCGTCTCGTTCAGATCAGAAACTAAACCCTCATACGGTGTTCCGATAGAGGTAATCATTAGAAATCCAAATTCTGTAGTTCCGAGATATAGAAGTAATTTGTCTGTAACCCCAACTTCAAAAACAACCTCGGTTTTGAATCTAAGGCTAAATACCGGTGAACCCGCGAAAGGGATTGATTTTATTAATACGCTTGTAAATGTTTATAACCAGGATGCCATAGCCGATAAAAACCGGGAAGCACTGAATACAAAAGATTTTATCGATGAGCGTATTGCCATTATTGACCGTGAATTAGGTGATGCCGAACGTAAAGTTGAATACTACAAACGTTCGCAGGGCTTGACAGACTTACAGTCGGATGTACAGCTTTCACTTCAACGAGGAAGTCAATACGAACAAAAATTAGTGGATGTAAGTACGCAAATAAACTTAGTTGAGTATTTGGATAACTATGTGAGAGAAGCGGGAAATAAAAACAAATTAGTTCCGAGTAATGTGGGAATAAACGATCCTACCCTCACAGCTACCATCAACGAATATAACAAGCAAATCCTTGAGCGTGAGCGTCTTCTCCGCACCAATACCGAAACAAACCCGGTAATTCAAAAATATGATGTTCAGATAGAAGCGCTTCGCGAAGCAATAGGTACTTCCATTGCGAGTGTGAAGCAAGGACTTTTAATTGCTAAACGTGATGCTCAGAATCAGGTGAATTACTACAAGGGACAAACAGGCATGGCTCCAACGCAAGAGCGACAGTTTACTGAAATAGCCCGCGAACAGCAGATTAAGTCGAGTCTGTTTCTTATGCTTCTTCAAAAAAGAGAGGAGAATGCACTTGCGCTTTCTGCCTCTGCAAATAGTGCGAAGGTACTTGACGAAGCATCGGTAACCGGACCTATTAAACCGAAGAGAATTCAAGTGCTCATGGCTGCTTTGATACTTGGTTTACTGGTTCCGATTCTTGTTGTATTCTTAAAAGATTTACTTCACTTCAAAATTAGCAGTCGTCATGATGTGGAGAAATTAACTAAATTGCCTATCCTTGGTGAAATTCCTCAGTCTGAAACCGGCGCCATTGCCGTTCATGAGAATGAAAACAAAGAGTCTGACGAGGCTTTCCGTATGCTGCGTACCAATTTGCTGTTCGCGTTAGGGAAAGACAAAAGTGTAGTAATCGTAACCTCTACCGAACCGAAAGAAGGAAAAACTTTTGTGTCCTTAAACACGGCGCTGAGTCTGGCAATGCTTAAAAAGAAAGTGCTTTTGATAGGATTAGATTTACGGCTGCCAAAGCTGCATGAATATTTGGATATCGATGATTCGAGAGGGATGTCACAATTCCTTTCAGGATATGAGAGTGATATTCTGGAAATCATTCAACCTTCCAAAATCATGTCAAATCTTCATGTTATCCCTTCGGGGAAAGTTCCGCCTAATCCATCAGAGCTCATTGCGAGAGAAGTATTTGATGAAGGGATAGAGGTACTTAGAAAAAACTATGACTACATTGTGATAGACTCGGCGCCGGTCAGTTTAGTTACAGATACAGTGGTGGCAAGTCGTGTTGCGGATGCTACTGTATATGTGTGCCGTGCGAATGTTTCGCATAAGAACAACCTGCGCTTTGCCAATGAATTGAGCGAAAAGAAAATGCTTCCGAATATGACATTAGCAATCAATGATGTGGTGAATTACAGCTTAGGTTATGGCTATGGATACGGAAGAAATGCTAAGTATGGCTACGGCTATAAGAAAGCGCGTAAGAAAAAGAATAAAATTGATATAGCAAGTCTGATCAATGAAAAAATGGAAAACATGAAAAAAGGCAAAAAGTAGATTGAGCCGGATAATGAAATACGGAGAAGCTCCCGATTAAAAAGCTTTGTCGGGACGTCTGCTCCGCTTCGATGTGAAAATTCGGAAGTTATATCAATTCGCTCTACACAAAGACCTATTTCTATAGAAATTCGACTGTAGGGTGCTCGCTTTCCATAGATAGGAAATCTCAACTATTATTTTTTCTTTATTCTATTCTGATAATGTAGAATTTGCTAAGTTGTGATGAAAAGAATGAAATTGTCTTGACTTATAAAATTTTGTTAGTTAATTGAGCGCTAACGCTTTCAGCGAGATTGGCCGTTGTGATTTAAAAAGGGTTATTCCCCAAACCGCAAAAACAAAGCCAACTAAATCATTGTGAGATAGTTGGCTTTTTTGTATCTTTGTATATTACCTCGTTTTAGTAGTTTGTAGCTCAAAACGGGGGTAACCAAGAATTA
>JAAYIT010000040.1 GCA_012523295.1 Porphyromonadaceae bacterium
AACCATTCTTTTCAATCTCTTCTACTACTTGAAGCTTAAAGCAATCACTGTACCGTGTTGTCGTTTTCTGTTTTTTTGTCATTGTTTTTCCTGTTTTAGGTGTAAACCTATTTCAGGACATGACAGAACTTTCTTCTCCCGTTTCCCTCCACCCCCCCCACTAAAAGCAGGCGTTGTCATTTCGATCCGTAGGGAGAAATATCAAATCTTTTATATACAGATGTTTGCAAACGTCCGTCATTGCTCAAATCAACGGCAGGATGCCGTTGGACCCAATAAAGGGTGAAATTCATCTAAGTTGGCTTCGAGTTTTTTTACAGGATGCCGTTGCACCCAAATCAACGGCAGGATGCCGTTGGACCCAATAAAGGGTGAAATTTATTTAAGTTATTAGGTTACTGAGTTTGTTGAAGTAACTTAACGTGAGTTCGATATAAGCTAAAAACAATATTTAGATTTATGAGATTGATTTGCATAAGGTAATAAAGTTGAGATTTATTCTGTGTCATTTTCTACTAAGATTCCTTATTTGAATAAGGTTTTAAAACCTTATTTTCTCAATACAAACCTTAATAGTATTGAATTACATATTGACATATACCTTATTTACCAATGAAATAAATAAATTCTTTTTTGATTATCCGCAATCATTCCTATTTGTTGCAAATTTATGTCGTTAGACAATGGGACAAACCGACTTGAAGCGGTTAGTCCCAATCTAAAAAAACAACATTTTATTAAGATTAAGAACAAAAACGGATAATCATTAATTCTTATTTCGAACTTACGTTAAATTAGAGTTCACAGCTACTTTTTATCCTTTTGTCTTTTCATACTCCGAACTAAATACTCAAAGCTACTTCACCGCTACTTTCTGCACGCCTGCACCTCCGGCGGTGAGGAGTTTGAGCATATATATACCTTTATCCAGCGAGGATACATCTATAGTCGTGCTTTGAGCGCTAAGATTCGATTTGCTTAGCACGCATCTGCCTTGTGCATCGTAGAGGGCGAGGCTCTCTATAGGCTCATCGCTATGGATATTCAATATGTCCCGCGCGGGATTCGGATAGATACTTACCGAATGAGTAATATCCTCTATGCCTGTTCCACACACATACGTACCCGTAGTAGCAGGAATATCGGTTTGATCAGGATAATAATAATACTGCACTGCCCAGTTCTTGCTTGTGGCATTGGCTTTGTTGGTTGCCATAACTATGGCGTAGTTGGAAGAAGAATCGTTGACAACAGGAAATATCCTTGCATTATCACGTGCTGCTCTTGCAGGCAAGGCACAATATATATCATCTAAAGCATTAGTAGAGAAATTATTACTAAAGCAAATCAAATTTGTTAACATACTAAGCCCGCTAAGATCTAAGGCGGTAAGAGAATTATCTTGGCATTACAAATAAGTTAACATACTAAGCCCCCTAACATCTAAGTCCGTAATAGAATTACTAGAGCAATTCAAATATATTAAATTACTAAGCTCGCTAACATCTAAGGTGGTAAGAGAATTTTTTTTGCAATCCAACCGAGTTAACTTACTAAGTCCGCTAACATCTAAGGCGGTAAGAGAATTATTATAGCAATACAAATGTGTTAAATTACTAAGCCCGCTAAGATCTAAGGCTTTAAGATTATTATCATAGCAAGACAAATTTGTTAACTTACTAAGCCCCCTAACATCTATGTTCTTAAGAAAATTATAAGTGCAATACAACTCAGTTAATCCGGTATTATTAGAGGCATCTAAACCTGTTAATCTACTAGAATTTTCTTTGCAATCAAACAATTTCACATTCCCGTAAATCGTCATTTCAGTTTCTTCTGCAAAGTAGTATCCAATGCCTGTCCAATCTGTACCAACCTTAAGGGTGGTTTCCTCGTTGCCGCTTACTATCTTTACGCCTGTATTAGCAGCATCAGCTGCAAGCTTAAGCTTTATCAACACACCCTGCTGCTCGGTACGCTGCTGTACGGTAAGGGTTATGTAGCGGTCCATGTTAACTACTGGGCACTTATACGTACCCGTAGTAGTAGGAATATTGGAATTAGTGAGAAAATACCGCACTGCCCAACCTTTGTCTATGGCGTTTTGTTTATTAGTTGCCATTACTATGGCGTGGTTGGAAGAAGAAGAATTGTAAACAGGCTCTATGTATGCATTATCACTTGCTGCTCTTGCAGGTAATGCACAATATATAGCATCTAAAGCATCTGTAGAGAAATTATTATTATGGCAACTCAACCTACTTAGATTACTAAGCCCTCTAACATCTAAGGTGGTAAGAGAATTATCATTGCAAATCAATCGTGTTAACTTACTTAGCCTACTAACATTTAAGGTGTTAAGAGAATTATTCTGGCAATACAATTCTGTTAAATTATTAAGCTCGCTAACATCTAAGGTCGTAAGAAAATTTTTCCCGCAATCCAAAGAAGTTAAATTATTAAGCTCGCTAACATCTAAGGTGGTAAGAGAATTATCCTCGCAAATCAATCGTGTTAACTTACTATGCCCGCTAACATCTAAGTCAGTAAGATAATTTTTATTGCAAATCAATCGTGTTAACATTCTAAGCCCGCTAACATTTAAGGTGGTAAGAGAATTTCTATTGCATTCCAATCGTGTTAACATACTAAGCCCACTAACATCTAAGGCCGTAAGAGAATTATGAGAGCAATTCAAATAAGTTAATCCGGTATTATTAGAGAGATTTAAGCCTGTTAATTTAGTAGTATTATTATAGCAATCAAGCTGTTTCACATTCCCGTAAATCGTCATGGTGGTAGCTCCTGCAAGGTAGTTTTTACCGCCTGTCCAATCTGTACCAACCAAAAGGGTGGTTTGCTCGGTGCCGCTTACTACCTTTACGCTTGTATTAGCAGCTTCAGCTGCAAGGTTAAGCTGTATCAGCTCCCCCTGCTTCACGGTAAGGGTTATGTAGCGGGACATATTAACCGGATGCACTGAACCACAAACATACTTCCCCGTAGTAGGAATGTCGATACTAACATCCCCGTAAAGCACATTCCAACCCTTGTCTATGGCGTTTTGTTTATTAGTTGCCAAAACTATGGCGTGATTGGAAGAAGAAGAATTGTAAGCAGGAAATATCCTTGCATTATCACTTGCTGTTCTTTCAGGTAAGGCGCAATATATATCATTTAATGCATCAGTAGTGAATTTATTACCATAGCAATACAATATACTTAAATCACTAAGCCCGCTAAGATCTAAAGTGGTAAGAGAACTACTATAGCAATACAATCCACTTAAATTACTAAGCCCGCTAACATCTAAGGCCGTAAGAGAATTATGATTGCAAAACAAAGAAGTTAATCCGGTATTCTTAGAGGCATCTAACCCTGTTAATTCTGTGCCATTATTACTGCAATCAAGCCGTCTCACATTCCCGTAAATCGTCATGGTGTCAGCTCCTGCATGGTAGCTTTTTAAGTCTGTCCAAATTGTTCCAACCGTAATGGTGGTTTCCTGCGTGCCGCTTACTACCTTTACGCCTGTATTATCGGCATCAGCTGAAAAGCTAAGCCCTATCTGCTTCCCCTGTTCCACGGTAAGGGTTATGTAGCGGTCCATGTTGACTGTTTGTGCCACAGCTGTAGTGGCAAGCATCATTAGCACCGTGAGCGCTATACCTGTTTTTGTAAGTAGTTTTTTCATACGTGTTGAGTTTTTTAATAGTTTGATAGTTTAATTTTTTAATCATTGAAATCAACGGCAAGATGCCGTTGCGCCCGATAAAGGTGAAATTTATCTAAGAAGTTTTTACCGATGGGGTGGCTGAGAGCCACCCCATCGGTGGTTCATTTGTCCTTCATACTCCAAACTATTATTTACTTCGGTTGTACTTCGGCACGGCGTGCTTTTACTCCGTAGGCATCTTCTCCTTCTAAAGAAAGGTCTTTTCCTTTTCCTTCAACGTTAATAATACGGTCAGAACTAATACCTGCCTCAATCAGGTAATCACGAAGTGTTTCTGCCCGATTTTGAGTAATTCGCTCATTTACGTTATCGCCTCCGGTATGGTCTGCCCATCCGTATATGTCGATTTTAGTTTCGGGTGAAGCTTTGAGCAGTGCTACAAGTGCGTCAAGTTCTACCTTGTATTTTGCTACATCCAATTCGGATGAACCTCGATTGAATCCAACTATCGGCAAAACTTCCGGTAGTACTATGGATTCGCCTTTGTAAACGGTTACTGTTTCGGTCGGTTGTGCAGTTGCGGGTACAGCTTTTTCAACCACTTTTTCGATGTAAACCGTGTCGCGGATTATTTTTTCTACAACACGTGAAGCCGTATATGGCACCTTCCCCGGAGTTGCTGCACGTATGAGATTTTCTTTCTTGTATTTTCCATTCAGTTTGAAAAGAATTCCTGCTTGTGCATAAGCTAAAATGTTGTTTTCATTTTCTCCGGCGATTCCATCGAATTTTTGATTGAATCCGTACACTCCACCGCCTTTAAGCTGAAAATCGATTATTCGATTCGCGCGGAATCGAAGTGCGAGTTCGCCACCGACACCATTGGAATTTTGATAGAATAAATCCCGTGATGTGTAGCGCGCATCGTCGCTCTTTTTATACACGGTAGGGCGGTAGTATTGCAGGTAGTACGAGGGTGAAAACACTACAGTCATTCTGCGAAAATTGTTATCTGTATTTCCTCCGAAAAGGTTGTTCAAGTTGATGTCTAAACCTAAACGCCCTTGTATTAATGAGATATCTGAGTATAAGTCGTTGTACTTGAGGAAAGGCTCATTGGTTATCGGGTCTGACGCTACCGGGGAATAGAATCCGTTTGTGTGCAGATAATAGTCGGCATTGCCTTCAACGGCGCTTGCACGGTTTTTACCCATCATTCCTTCGAAGCTGAATCCGATGGTGGGCGTGGCTTGATAAATGACTTGCAACCCGCCGATGGGTCCTAAGTACATTTTGTCTTTTGAGAACGAAGCAAAATCGCCCCAAACGGCTGATACGCCCCCATTGAGTCCGATGCTCCACTGTCCGAAATTGTAGTAATACATTCGGCGGGATTCGTTCATTTCTTCTTTACTCAAAGGTTGTTGTGCATTGGCAGCTGTAACTACACACAGAACAGCAAGGATAAATATATTTCTTACTTTTTTCATTTTTAGTATGTTTTTATGATTTTTTTATTAGATAATTTAAAAACTTTAGGAGTGTAATTATTAATCATCCCACCAGGGGTGATCGTCTTTCCAGTTCTCGATAGCTTGATTTAAAGCTTCGACACTGTCTAACAGCTCCAGACTTGCATTATGCAAATTAACGGCACCGTCTTCACAGTCATCATTTATACTTTCCACATCAGACCATTTTGATTCAAGATCGCTTTGATAGTGTGAAAACTCCGAAATTACTACTTGGGCATCGTCCAATCGATATAGAACTTCATCAACATTCATAGATGCTTCATCAAATGTTTCTTCAAGTGTTATAAGTGCTTGCATAAGATTGTCGGAATAAGTTTCCCAATCTTCAAGAGCAGAATAGATTTCATCGTATTTATTTTCAAATTCGGTTAAATTGTTTTCCAGTTGGTCTAAGCCATCGCTTATTTCCGATTCGATATTCAGAACTTTATTGTAGTTTGATTGAATATCTTGTGCTGTTTTCAAGAGTTCATTTAGTTCGTTGTTTTCAATCTTGTCGAATTTTTCTTGTGTGTAATTTTCGAGAAAACTTTTCGCGTTATCCACAGCCGTTTGCAGTTAGAAATTATTCAGAGCATCCAATCTGTTTTGCATAACATCTAAACTGGTACCGTAATCTGCATCCGTCAACGTTTTCAGGCGGATTTTCCATTCGTCGGCAAGTTCGCTGATGCTGTCGGTGGTTGCCTGAATTCTTTCTATCCTGATTGCCATTGTATTTAGTCGATTGGCGGTTTCTGTATCACCATCATTCATTGCTTTTTGCACTTCTGTTTTTGTTTGTTGCAAGGCATTGTTGAGAGCGGTTTCCACAGAATTCATTCGCAGGTTGAGCGCATTGGTTTTTGAGTCGCATTCACTTATGCGAGCAGCCATTTCGGTATTTAACAGATTCGACAGGTTGTTCATTTTCTCTTTTATTTGTCCTGCCATGGCATTTATTTGCTTGTTTATTTCTCCATCCAGTCGAGTGTCTGTGTCTTGCAGTTTTTTCAGCATATCAGTGAGAAGCTGATTGATTGCATCAGTCAGTTCTTTCCGAAGTTGAATGTCAGTTTTTTGTAATGCAAGCACTTCTCCGTCCAGGTTTTCAATATCTTCTGTGTATTGTTGGGCGCAAGATCCGAGCAGGAGAAAAGCAAAAAAGAGTACTAATTCTATTGCTTTTATATAAAATCTTTTTAGTTTCATTATTATTTATTTTTAAATTCACATGAATAAATCATTAATATAATCTTGTTTGTACCGGATTCGATATGTTTAAGATAAATAGAGTAATTTAGCGTCTCAATTTTATTAAGGGAATTCTCCTAAGTAATCTTCAATTTCTGTAATAAGATCTTCGGCAGTATCAATATTATCATTGAATTTTGTCAAAACCATATCTATTAATTCATGAACCCCTTCAAACACATCGACAGCTTCCAATACCGGATACCCTTCCAAGCTTTCAGCCAATTCTTCTAACTCATCCATTAAATCAAGTAAGTTTGATGAATTATATGCTGTATCATAGGGGTCGATACTTTCAAAGGCAGATAGTGCACTCTCCAAATCATCCATAAGGGAGATATAGTCATCTGCGTTAGACAATTCTCTTTCAAAATCTGATGCATCCAAGATGAAATATTGTATTTCAAATAAATAGTCTTCTAAACCGTAAACCACATCTGACACTCTTTCTATAAACTCATTCAGATAATCTGCCATTTCCATCATGTCACCTGCTGTAAAGTCGTCTATGTAGTTATCTATTTCCAACTGCATATTGTCTTTTAAGTCATTTATCTGCAGTTCTAAAATGCTTCGGTTATCTTCAAGGTCTTCTATACTTGTGGTCAGCATTTCCAGTTTATCTTCAAAATCTTCCAATGCTTTCATACGCCTGCCTGTATTAGCTGCCAATTCAGGTAAAACAGCCTGTATGACGTCAAGCTTTTGCATCCCTTGTGTTATTTGAGCTTGCAGCGGTGCATCGCCGTCAGCTATCGCTTTTTCGAGAGCAGCCTGCATAGCGACGCGGGAATTTTCGAACTCCGTGTTTTTGGTTGTAATCAGTGTATTGAGCCGTGTATCCCAGTCGGTGATTTGTACTCCCAATTCTGTCGATTTGTCTGTGATCAGTTTCTGAAGTATGGTGTGCTGATTATTCAATTGCAACTGAATTTCGCTGATTTTTTGAGCTAATTTATCAGAAACTAACTTGTCCATATCGTCAATCTTATTCACAAGTTCTACGCGCAATGCGTTTATATCTCTTGTGAATTGGACTTTAATACTGTCGTCTTCATTGTGCAGCCGGTTTATTTCGTTGTTCACCAGGTTGATGTCTTCATCAAAATCGGCTGTAACACAAGCAGACAATATAAAAACCATTATCATTGCAAAAAGCAATTTGCCGTTTTGGTATTTAATATTTAGTTTGTTCATGTTTTATTATTTTTTTATGTTAATAAAGTTGTGTTTTAGCGAGTGTGTCAAGGATTTCTTGTAGTTTTATGAACCGCTGACAAGTCTTCAACTATTGTCAAGGTAATGATTCCAACTTATTCTCCACTCTCACTCTCACCACTCTGTTTTCCTATAATTTATCGCTGATTTCATCATAATCAGACATGGCTTCACCAGCATCTTGACAAGCAAGATCAAAAATATCATACATTGTAGTATATTCTGACTCTCTTGCTGCTCCAGCAATACGAGCTTCATCTATTAACCCTCCCAGCGTGCTGAAATAGCTTGCTAAACTTTCTCCTTCAGATGAAGCATAACTTATATCTGTTTCAATATCGGAAATATCAGATGCTAATGAAGTGATTTCATCAACTAAGCTATTTACTTCATCAGCATAATCCATAGCATCATCTATTCCCGCCATCATTTCTTCTATATAAACTTCAAAATCACCCATTATATTAACGATATCAGAATACAGTCTTTCTGCTTCATTAAACTTATCGTGTGTTTCAGCTAATATTATTTCACTATTCTCAACCTGTGTTTTTGCTGTATTTGTCCAACTTTTTAGTCTTATCATTATATCAGCTGAGTAGGTTGGCAGCACTTCTTCGTTGATGTGCTTCTCTATTGCCGCCAGCATAGAGTCTATCAGTCGCATATACTCGCCGTATCGCTCTCTTATATTTTCAGCAGTCTGTTGCATTCCGCTTATGCGTGTAGCAAGTCCTTCCATTTCTACCAACGAAGTTTCTAATCCTTCCAATTCTGATTTCACATTGTTGGTTGTGTTTTCGAGCAGGTTTATGGCATTTAGTCTTTCCGTAATATCTGCTTGAAGCGCCGCATCATTATCATTAATAGCTTTCAAAAGCTGTTCATTCAGTGTGTTGCGGGCAGCTTCTAATTGAACAAAGCGGTTTTCAATACTTGTTTTTGCTTCGTTCATATTGTTATCAATGTACGTTTTTACTTCGGTTGCCCTTGCCGAAATCCGAGCAGTCTGATTAACTGCAGAGTCTGTAATCGCTGCTAACAGGTCATTCCCATCCGCTTCTATTTTTCCGGAGAGGCGGTTTTGAACTTCGGTAATTCGCGGCAACACATCAGCCTTCAGATCGAGCAGCATTTGGCTTAGGTCTGCCCGCAACAGCTCATCAGCTTTCTGCAACTCAATCATTTCTTTTTCTTTATTTTGCAGGTACTCGTCCAGATCAGCAGCACAAGAAGCTAATATCAAGCTGCCTATAATACATGCAACGAGGGGCAGAAGATGTTTTTTTAGTTTTTTTTCCATTTTTGTAAATATTTTGAATTTCTATTTTAAAAGATATTATTTAATAATAGATGGAAGTTTCGTCTCATAAAACTACCGTACTACTACTTTTTTTACATTATCTCCTATTCTAACTATGTAAATACCCGGGGCATGAACATGCATTACTGTCTGTTTCTCCGAAAGTGCAGTTTTGCCTATTAACTCTCCTGATATGTTATACACGTTTGCAGAGAGTGACCTAAAGTTCTCGGAGGAAGATTGAATGAGCGAGATGTGTATTTCGCCTTTACCACCACGTATGATAATCTCGTTATTTTCAAGAGATTCAAATCCTGTAACTATAGGCTGGATTTTTACATAAGGCTTCATGTCTGCAAGCAGATTCTCGATAGTCGTTTTTTCCGTCGAATATTTATCGGTACCTGCTAAAATTTCAGATTCTTCATAAATTGAAATTTTTCCTTGTTCTGAATATAGAGCGTTGTCTTCCAAAGCGGTAATTTCTACTATGGCATCGCCACTAATACTTATCAAGTCTTTCGTATAGATTTTGCCTGAAGTAAGTGTGCTCCCATCCACTTCTACACTGTAAGCTTTAACAGCTTCGGGTCCTTTGTTTCTGATATTCAGGCTTCCTTCACCTGAAATGTAAATACGTCCTTCATTGGCTAAAGAACCTAAATCACTATAAATACCATAAACATTTGGAAGGAAAGAACTTGGACTAAACATATTTTTCCCTTCAAGTACAATATTTAAGTCTTTGTCGGTAACAATGGCGGATGATTCGGTTGATTCCGATTCAGGTCCTAATTTTGTATATCCTCTTATTATCGCATCTTTCAGCGTAAGGGTGGCATTAGCTTCGTCATACATTACCTTGCTGTCGTTATCGGTTCCGGCTAATACATTGGCTGCGTTGGCGGGAGTTACTTTTACGCCACCTACCCACAGCTCTTTCGGACGGATACTCACGAATGATGGCGAACCATTGTCTTTAATTTCATTGATTAGAACGGACGGTTCATAATTCCGAGCTGTAGCATAATCAGGTCCGGCTTTGAGAATACCACCTGAATAGAGTTCATAATTTCCTTGATTAGCATAAAGAGCTTCTCCTCCATTAGACAAGATTTGGACAGATGCATCATCGGAGATTGCAATTTTTTCATCTGCTCTGATTCGTCCGGATTTGATTGTAGCGTTTTTCACAGTTAAGCTTTGGGCTTGTATGGCATCATCACCTTTCTGCTTGATAATTAGAGATCCTGTTCCTGAAATGGTGATATTTCCCCCTCTAACGAAATTGTTATATATTCCGTAACCCGACGATCGGTTTGTAGCGGGGCGGAGTGAGTTTTCACCTTCAAGTACGATGTTTATATCTTTTTCTGTTTTAATCACAGCGGCTATGGTATCGCCATCTTCAGTTACTTCTTCGGTAGCTCTTATTATGGAAACATCATTCAGATAGAGTGTTTCATTCTCATAATCGAATGTCACTTTGAAGTCGTTTGATGATACTGCCAGCACATTGTCGGCATTTTCAGGTGTAACTTTGGTAGCTCCCACCCATAGCTCTTCTGGACGAATAAGTACATATTTATCAAAACCCGATTCAAGCTGTTCTTTTATTTCATCGAGGCTACAGTAAGCAGCTGTTTCTTTAGTTTCGCCGTATTTAAAAACACTGATATTAAATAAATTGTACATATTATTTTCTGAACTAATTCCTTTGGCAACTTCTACGTGCGGAGCGCCCCAAATGGTAATTCCACGCTTGGTTTTTATGGAACTGGCTGTCGTAAAGGTGCAATAGTCATTAAATTCAAGATAATTTGCTTCAACAACGGAGTTACTCCCTTTTACATTAAGCGACCCCGTTCCGTCAATATAAATCGAACCATCGCCTGTAGGCCAATTATGATAAATTCCATAATAACTTAAATTATCATAGGTATCTGAACCGATTGTGTTTTTTCCTTTGAGATGAATATCCAGATATTTTTGTTCTACTTTAATACCATAACCGGTGAATCCTTCATCGTGTGTTTCTTTTTTGTATCTTCTTATATTAGCGTGAAATAGAGTCAGTTTGTCATTATCAAAAGACACACTGCCATCACCGGTCACATTGTGTTTGTTGTTTTCGGTAATTTGCACGCCGCCAACCCAGATCGGGTACCATTTCTCTTTCTCAATTACCAACCATTCATCGGCAACAGGCGTGGTGCCTACACAAACTGCATTTCTCCGTTTAACGAATTTTGCACCCGCTGGCTCAATAATACGGGCTTGATTTAGTATAAGCGTATCAATATCAACAAGGCAGCCTCTTTTGCCTCTAAGACGAAGGGTGGCATTGTCAATTTCGATTTTTGCGTGTTTCTCTATACCATCACCAGCCATGGCCTCCCAACCTGTAGATAAAGCGATAACCTCGCACCCGCCGGTAAACGTAATTTTATTTTTATTTAAGAATTGTAAAGTGTTTCGTGCGGAATAGGCATAAAGAACACCCGTACCGGTAAACTTTGTGTCAACGCCAGAACTAATCGCTACATCACGAATGTCTACAGTGTTCTCACCTTTCAGCATGATTGTTAAAGGTCCATTATGTTCCATTGAAATACTAATTCCAAATGTTATATTTCCAAGTTCTTCAATTATTGTTGCGTTGTCTAAGGTGAGGATTCGGTTAACGGGGTCGTAGGTTATTGTCCCGGTAATTCCGGTTCCTGTAACTCCATCTTTATTTTCATCTGTAATTTCTATTCCAACTATTCTAATATGATACATTTCAGCCCATCCCATACCTTGTATGGCAAGAGCAAATAATAGTAAAAAGATTGTTTTTTTCATTATTTGATACGAATTTTACACGAATTAAATGATACGAATTATCCCGAAGTTTCGGGACGAATTACGCATATAAATACGTGTGGTTAATAATTTTTTTTTTACCGAGGGGGTCGTTTTGAACGACCCTCTCGGTGGTTCTAACGGCAAACAACAAAATTATCTCACAATTACTTTTTCAGCAGCATCGCCGATTTTTACCATGTATATTCCTGCCGGAATATTGGAAACAAGCATGTCGTCATATCCGAAGGGTAGCGTGCGTACCAAAGCGCCCGATACATTATACACATGTATGGTTTTGGCTTCGTCAAACTCAGCCGACGTGATGTGTATCACCCCTTTTCCACCCCAAACTTTTATGCCATGCGAAGACAATGACTGCAGACCGGAAGATGTTGGAGTAATTTTTAAATCAGGCTGGACGCTGTACAACCAATTGTTAATATTGGTGAACGTTATTTTATCTACTGTTTTCCAAAATTCTTGTTCACCTTCCTCTATTTTAGCACCTGTGTATATGGTAAGTTGCTTATTTGCTTTCATTTGTATAGCACTTCTTGAAGTGGCTATATCAAGTTTAGAGCGGTTTGATATACTTATATCACCTAAAGAATGGATGCCGATGCCCTCTCCATCGTTGCCATAAGACGATATTCCTAACCCTAATCCATCTATTTCTAAATTTTGGGCAGCTTCTATACCTATGTTAGCCCAGTTGTTCCCAAGACTATTTAATACTATTTTCCCACCATTTATTCCTTTTAGTTTTAAATTTTTTGTGGCATAAATTACCCCACCTTGGGCTGAATTACCCGTTTGTGTTATGTTGCTAGTTCCAATACAATTGATTGTAAGATTATCTATTCTGGATTTTATACCTGATGTGTCATCAGTTACAGAAATATACGCTCCATTCAGCGTGAGGGTTTTAGTGGTATATTCGTATTTTACATTGCCGTTGTCTAACACATCGGTGTGATTGAGATAGGTTACTTGTTTTCCGGCTACCCAGAGGTCGAATGTATTAGGATGTATCTCCACCCATTGGTTTTTCACCAGCGTGCCGCCTATAGCTACGCCTTTTTTGACGCGTCAAAGGCGGCACTCGCGGGCGAGTTAATAGCACAGCCGGTAAGGGTAAGGCTGTTGACACCATCGAGAGAGGCTTCTCTACCGAAGGCTTTTACCGACGCGTTCTCTATAGCCAGGGTTTCGGAAGCGTAACCGCTATTCCCGCCTATTCCCCACAGTCCGGATGCCGTCAGGTTGCAGTCACGGATAATCAGCGAGGTTCCTCGATGAAAAACAGCAATTTGATCAGAAGAAGTGACATCGAGCGAGCCTGGGCCGGTTATAATACCCGGACGAGTAAAAGTAATTCCGCTGTAAACACCTGTTACAGTAACAGTAGATGTTCCTTCCAAGCGGATAGTGGTAGGAATTTCACACTCAATACCGCGGTTTCTACTGGTGGTTATCTTCGCGTTGTTGAGCGTGAGGGTTTGGGTGGCGGCGTTGTAGGTAATGGTGCCTGTGGCAATTGCCGGGTTACCGATAGCCGCGGTGATGTCCTTGGCATTGGCGGAGGTTACCTGCGTGCCGGCTACCCAGAGTTTGTAAGAAGTCTGCGCCGCTGCACTCGCGCTTATTGCCAAGGCTGCCAAGGCAATAAGGAGGGGGTAAAGTTTTTGTTTCATGATTGTAAAAGTTTGAAGATCGAAGCTCGAAGTTTGAAGCTCGAAAGCCTGTAGGTGTGGCGGTATTCTACCGCCATATTCTCACCGCTTGTTAAGTATTTAGAAGTTTGTTAAATAGTTTTATCGAGGGGGTGGCTCTAAGCCACCCCCTCGGTGGTTCTAAGCTCCCTAAATCCCCGTCAGTTGAGGGGGACTTTTTTACCAATGGGGTGGCTTAGAGCCACCCCTTCGGTGGTTCAAAAACCGGCCTGTGCTCCATACTTCGGCATGGCTCCAAACAGGTCGTATGCTTTTGCCAACGGATAAGCATTGCCGTACATGGATACGTAGTTGCTTTCCGTGCCGCGCATGTTCATCCCGAGCGCAGAACGGAAAATGTTTTCCGTCGAGTTTGGGTTGTGTGTGGATACGGACGAACCTTCCATGTTCAAGAAAGCTTTGAGATAAGCGGCATCTACCGCGCGGGTGAATGATTTTGCTTCGGCATCGGTCATTTCACGATTTCCGTTAGCTTTGACTAACTGATCCACGTCTTCAAACATATCGCTGAAAACGCGCATAAACTTACCGCCTCCTGATGGCATGGTGAGGTCGGCCTCAATATTGCCAAAGAAAAGATTGTCGTATGCCGATGTTTTGCGTTGCGCTTCTTTCGTTTTATCCGAATCGACGTAAGTTCTGTCAAGCCCCGCAAAGTCGCTGCACCCGATGATGTTGTTGTACACATTCGCGTTGACACGGGTCATAAAGCGGAAACCGTATCCCATGTCTTTGTTGGAAGGTACCCAGTCACGGCGCCATGTGAACAGCACGGTGTTGTGGTGAAAATCTACGGTAGCTTCACCTACATCTTTGTTCATGCCGCGCACTTCGCAAGCTGCCATCCGATTGGCAAGGAATACATTATTATATATGTTAAAATGTCCGCCTATGTTCCCCATCTGGATACCAAAATGGCTTCCGTTGAGAAATACGCAGTTACGTATCGTCAGCTGCCCTTCTACATCGCCGTGAATGAGCCAGTTTCCTACGGTAGTCACCCCACGCATGGAGGGCTGGTTTATCTGCATTCCGGGCGGATTGAGCATGCCCGTTTCAAGCCCTTCGGGAGCAATGAACTTCGGATTTTTGGTTTCTAAGCTTACGTATTTGTTTTGCATCCCTTTATCCAACGTGAATCCATCCACTAAAATCTGCCCGGTACGTTTGCCTCTGACGTAAATGTCTATCAGTCCTTTGTTGGCATTGGTGCCACCGGCGTCGGCGGGTGGTCTGATAATCGTGCGGAAACGCGCAGGGTCTCTTTTTGAGAAATCTTTGGAATATCCCGCTACCAACGAGAGGTATTTCTTTACTTCAATGTATCCCGCGTTTAGCTTTCCCAAATAGTTGCCTTCGGCAATGTGGATAACCGCGCCTTCGGGAGCTTCATCGATGGCTTTTTGAATGTCTTTGTAAGGATCGGATTTTCCGCCCGTGTTTCTGTTGCTACCTGCCTCCGAAACGTAGATGTCTTTCGTACCGCGCGGAATGACCGCGGATACAGTCGATGTTTTCTCGGTGGTTGTTCCTGTTACTACGTCAGGCACTTTGTCGGTCACCTCGGTAGTTGCTTCTTCTACAATTTTCTCTACTTCTTTTTGAACAGCTTCTTTTGCTCTTTTAAGTAAACCGCCAAGCTGTGCCTGTGTCGGCAATGCGAATGCCGTGATTACAAATGCAATGATGATTAATTTTAGATTTTTCATGATGATAATATTATTGAATGTTTTAATAGTTAAGTAGTTGTTTTTTTACCGAGGGGGCGCTTTGAGCGACCCTCTCGGTGTTTCAAATAGTTAAGTAGTTAAATGGTTACCTGCCGAGGAACCAACCGCTCCAAGCGGTTGGTTCCGTTAGTTAATAATTTCAATTTTGTTTTTACCGAGGGGGTGGCTCTAAGCCCCCTAAATCGCCCAAGGGGGACTTTTTTACTAAGGGGTCGCTATAAGTGATCCTCTCGGTGTTTCAAATAGCTAAGTAGTTAATAATTTCAATTTTCCCGTTTTTTACGCATCAAACCGCTTGAAGCGGTGGGACGCGAGTAGTTAAATAGTTGATTTTTTACCGAGGGGGCGCTCAGAGCGACCTAATCGGTGTTTCTACCGGATTTGGGGTTTGTATCCGGCGGGGGACGCTCCGATTCAGCGTTCCCCACCTTCAACAAGCTAAATCAACCCAAAAATCATCCTCTAAAAACACGAGAACAAAAATAAAAATCTTCTTCACTTCCAGCCTAACAGATTGAATATCTGCTCTATATGTTGTTTAATCAAAACGTATAAAATTTGACACATGAGCCGATTGATTCTTTCACCTTTCCATTTTCGAGTTGCGCCATTTGCACTCATTTTCTCACCCTCTTAGAAAAACGTACACAACAAAATAAGACAATCGATTTTTTGCTTCTCAATAAGTCGTATTTCTCAAATTTCAGTTCTTTTCGAATAAAGCTCTTTAGCTCATCTTCTTTCAATCGAAAAGCTTAGAATTACGACTTTTCGATATTATTTTTTGTATTCATAGAGTGGGCGCTCCGGCGTGGAGGTTCCTATCCTCTACTCACTTCCATTCGGAAGCGTACTCAAGAAACGTTGATACGAATCGCTGATATAGCGCAGTGTATCAACTATTTCCTGCTTGCAATCTCTATCAAACATCCCTTTTCCCGAAGGAATTTCATCTTTGTAGTTAGATTTCTCTGATTGTGTACTATGTTTTCTTTTTCTATCCATGGCAAATTAGTGTAAAGATAGAATTGAAAAAAACGTGAATCAATCCGTTAAATCACCTATTTTTTATCCGTGATTTCACCTAAGTGATATTACGTAGAAAAAAGTGAAAAATGTTAAATTTAATCCTAAGGCGTACTGGTTGGAGCTGCTCTGAAAACCCTCATTTTTTGATCGACGAAAAGAGCCAAGACCGCAAAGTTTAGTTTCATTTCACCCTCTGACCGATTTTCAATACAAAGCTTAGCTTTGCTGAGAACTGATTTCAAATAAAAAGAACTGCACTAAAAATCGGCTCCATGGAGGTGAATAGCTACAATAACTTGAATTAAGCGCGTATAAAATTCGAAGATTTCATCAGCTGTTGCTTTTCGGGAAAGACTCATTTATAAAATATTATTAACGGAAATTTTGAAACTTTGATAATATTGTATATTTTTGTATAGTAATCATAAAAAGTTAACCAAACCTCGTAATCATGCAGAAAAGGACCTGTTCCTATAAAGCAACGAAATTCTCATTCACTTTCAGTAGAATAGGATTAAAGTCGGGTGAAATAAACTCTTTTTCGCTTGTTGTATTTAATCGTATTGTCATTTTATTGATTATCCTCCTATCTCCGTTTAAGGCACATGTAATGCTGGCGGAAGAGTCACCAAATTCATTTCAACTTCAAATAGACTCCGGAGCCGCCAATCTTCACCAAGGCAATTATCCCACAGCTTTAAATCATTTCTTTAACGCGTTAAAAATCGGCAACGAAGAGAAATCTGTTGAAAAAACAGCTTCCGCGCACGTGTCAATCGGCACGACTTATTATCGTATGCGTGACTGGGACAAGGCTTTAGAACACCTGAACACGGCAGAAGAAATGACGAAGAAAACAGGCGATGAAGTCAGATTAGCCGATATTTTCTATAAAAAAGGGATTGTCTATGATGAAATTCCGGGTGAGACGCAAACGGCTTTCACATTCCTAAACAAAGCCTTAAATATTTATAAAAAAGAGAATAATTGCGAGCATCTTGCCGATATCTACAATGCCTTAGCGGGGCATTATTACATGCAACGAAAAACCGATAGCGTGGCATATTATGCCAAACTTGCTTTAGAGAAATACGGCAAATGCGGTACCGTACAGCAGCAAGCCGCCATGAACATCAACATTGCATCGCTGCTCAACTCGCAACTCAAACACACTGAAGCGCTGGAATACAACCAAAAAGGAATTGAACTCGCCCGGAGCATAAATTCTTTCGCGCAACTCAGGCAGGGCTATAAGAATCTGAGCGAAACATACGCGTACATGAAACAGTATGACGAAGCCTACCGAAATCGTGTGCTATACGATCAGTATAAAGATTCGGTTTTTTCAACCGAAAAATCAAGATTTGCAGAGGAAATGACGGCAAAATATGAGGGCGAGAAAAAGGATTTGATGCTTGCCGAGAAAGAAATTGAAATCACCAAGCAAAAGTTTCGATTCTTTGGACTTGTCGCCGCGTTGATTATAGCAATTATTTTGATTGGCTCGCTGTACTACATTGCTTTCCGAAGACGTGTCCTCAACCGACGACTAAGCGAACTGAACACATCGAAAGACAAACTCTTCTCGATTATTTCTCATGACTTGAAAGCGCCGGTGATAGCACAGCAAAACGCGCTCAACTCGCTGATTGAAAACATCACAACATTTGACGAAATGCAGATTCTCACAAGCCTGAAGGACTTTCAATCGGCTACCGACACACAGCTTGATTTATTGCAAAACCTACTGAGCTGGGCAAACATGCACACCGGACGAATGACCTATAAGCCTGTCGGATTTCATCTGAGCGAGGTAATCCAAGAATCGACAAAGCTGTACGCACTCCTCGCGCGCAACAAGGGAATTGAAATCGATTGGGAGTTAGATTCAAATTGTACCGTGTATGCCGATCGTCAAATGATACAGACCGTGATTCGAAATCTCATCAATAACGCCATTAAATTTACAAATGAAAACGGCAAAATCACCCTATCCTGCTCACAAGCTGAAAACGCCGTAAAAGTAACCGTAAAAGATAATGGCGTGGGGATGAGCCAAGAAGTCTTAGCGGCAGCATTAGGCCGAGGCGACAAACTTACTACTACCGGCACACAAGGAGAATTAGGCAGTGGATTGGGATTGATTATTTGCAGAGAACTATTAGAGCGAAATAACAGCAGTTTACACATTGAAAGTGTGGCAGGAGAAGGTAGCGAGGTGAGTTTTAAATTGGAAGCAGTGAGAAGTAATTAACTAAACTTTCGCAAGCTCAATCTGATATTCTCAAAAGGCTTGCTAACGAGTGACCTCGTCCGGTGAGCCAAAAAATCAGAGAGAACGGCGTTAAGAATCGTCCTTGTTTGAGCCTGCAAATAGGTT
>JAAYIT010000354.1 GCA_012523295.1 Porphyromonadaceae bacterium
AGTCTGACGGCCCGGCGGTATGTTTTAGTAGGCGTAACCCGACGACAGCACCGGGCAGGGTCCTGGTACCCCGCGGCAGCGGGGCCGAAAAACTGTCACGGTGCAAGGAGGGTTTGGCGCGTGTTTTTGCCGTCATGGTACAAATTTAATTGAGTTCTGGCGCGGTCGCGGTACAATTTTGATCGGAGCCGCGAACTTATCACCGGTTACAATGCTGGTTGGGAGCACTGGCGCAGTGTCGCGGTACAAAGTTGATCGAAGCCAGAAAACTGTCAAGGTATATCTGAGTTTTATTGCGAGTAGATGCGCGTGTCCGGGTGTAAGTACCATTACAAATTTGTCTTGGGTGCAGGAGCTGAGCAAAAACCGTGACAAGCCCATTAATTATACCGTCCGTGTTATGCTTAGGCATTTTATTTTTTGTCAAGGTATGATTTTTCTGGCTTTAAACTTAATTTCGGCAAAAGCACTGCTGCCAATTTTTTCGGCTTTGGCTTCGATTATGAGGATTAGACCAACATCGTCAGTACTAGTTTTAATTTGCCATATTTCAAAAGGTTTAATATCCAATGCAAAAGTTGTGGGAGGCTGGTTACTAATTGTCGAAAGAGTATCGAAATTGTTCTTTGCGGAATTGAGATTATCATAACTGTTTAGAAGAACAAATCTACTCTCCAAATTTGGATGAGATAAGAATGGCCCACTAATTTCTCCAAGATCGTTCATAAGACATGCAACTAAAAAATCTGGAATGATGTTTTCTGAGTTTGGGCCAGTAATTATTTTCATTTTTTCGAAAGAAAATCCACTATAAAGTTGACCATCAGGAATGTCAGTATTTAGAATGAACTCAGGTTCTTGATTTTCTTTATTCTCGCAAGCATATGCTAGGAAAACTAAGAGGCATAGAATTAGAATAAGTGGTTTTTTCATGAAGGATTTATTTTCTATTGAATGTAATTTCTTTACAGTCCTGAAGTTTGTTGGTTAGTTGTTAATTTATTCACTGCAAATTTCATTCCATAATTTTTTATTTGCTAATGCAGTTAATCTTTCTAACGTGTTGAAGCTTAAGCATAACGTTTGATGGTATGGTGTCGTGCGGGATTACGAAGCGATTTCCTATCAGTTTACACCGACCTTTTTTACGAGTCACAAACCTTCGAAAACCACTGAAACCCGCATGCACTATACCATGTGTTGTACACCGTAGTTATTTATCTGTCAGTTTTTTATGTAATCTATATGAATATATAATCGGAATCGACACCATTATTAAAATCACACTCAAAAACACAATTAATCCTGTTGTCTCCTTTTGTGGTATCAACGAAATAGCAATTCCAAAAATGCTAAATCCAATCATTATCTTCGCGCCTAAATGATGCGTCTTTCTCCAAACCATTTCATTGTCAAGTGTCCAAGGAGTTCTAAATCCAATGAACCAATTAGGTTTCACGTTATAAGCATAGTTTCCTGTCACTGCCAATAATACGAATGTTGATATCCTAATGATTTTAATTTCATTAATCACAATGCCGCTGTTTGAAGCAATAAATACTCCAATTATAACAGACATAAATAAAGAAATCATAAATCGAATTTTGTAAAATGCTGATTTAAATATTTCATAATTACTCTTTTTAGGGTCTATCCGCTGAATGAATAACATTAATCCATAAATCAGGAAGTTTAATCCAATTAGTGATAATACAAAAATCCACGTTGAAATTTGCCTTGGTTCAATCCAGTTTATTTGAGTTGAACTATTCAGATGGTTTTTCAAAATCAGAACGAACACAACAGGAAGAATTATCACAATCAGTATTGGCAATTCCTTTTTAAGATAATTTTTTGTTTTCATTTTTGTTATCAATTAATTCTACAATCCATTTTGAAATCTCGTTGAGAACTGTTGTATTAATAGAATAAATAATGAATTGACCTTTCTTTACAATTGAAACTAAATCAGCATGTTGCAATAGTTCCAAATTATGAGATATTGTCGCACGGGAAAAATCAAATTGGTCTGCAATCTCTCCAGCCGACATATCTTTTTCCTTGAGCAAATCAAGTATCTTTCTTCGAGTCTGGTCATTTAATGCTTTAAAAACAATATTCATTTGATTTATTTCTATATTTAGACAAATATCTAAATATGTTTTTTAAAATCAAAATTTTAATCTGTTAATTTTGTGCAGAATGTTTCTTACTATGGTGTACAACTTATTTTAAAATTAGTATTTTTAATTGTAAATGTTAAAAAACGGTGGATATGATTATGTTATTTACTTATATGTGAGAGGATTGAAGATGTACTGCACTATCAATATCCTGCCATGACTCTTATTCCTGAGCATGCTCCCGCCCCGTCAGTCACATCCTTTGTAACCAACAAAATATATTTACTTTTTTGTTAATTCGTTTATATATGCTTTTGTTACCCCCAAAAGGG
>JAAYIT010000355.1 GCA_012523295.1 Porphyromonadaceae bacterium
GATTATGTGTTTGATAGTATCATTGCCGTGAACTTCTATTTCTACTTTTACCCATTCATCAGTTCTGATTGTTTTGCTTGTGGAATTCGTGCAATGTTCGAGTATCAGCTCATCGTTTATCACGATATTTGTTCCCGGCGTACACACGTTACCGGTTGATCTTTCACCGATGGAGTCTCCGCCAAGCAACTGAACCTCAATCGAAACCGGAAAATCCTGGTCCAAATCAAGTGACTCGGGAGTCTGTCCGTGAATCATAAGTCCGGTGTTTTTATAGCCCCACGCTGGACCTCCTTCACATTGCTCATCCAAAATTCTGTACTCAAAACGGATAATGTAGTGAGCAAATTTATCATTATAATAAATATGTCCAAATCTGTCATCAAACGTATCATAGGCATCATATCGGACTTTCAGCATTCCATCTTCAAATCTGAAAGTATTGCCAAAATTCTCACCAAGCTCATATCCTTTGATTTTTACTGTCCAGCCGGAAAGGTCTTTCCCATTGAAAAGCGGAATCCATTCATTGGATTTTTTGTTGGATACACAGCTATTTACAACAGCGACCATTATAATTGCAGCGAATAAAAACAGGTTTTTCTTCATGGTGACTTTACCGGATCAACATTCAATGGAGAATTCAAAGAGTTATTCTTGCCAATTGATTTAATTGTGGTGTTTCATATCTAATTTTATCTGCATCAATTCTTCCAAATCCCAAATCGGTCTTTCTATATCGTAAGGAATCGGCATTTGTGAGAATTGCTGAAAATAGAGCAAACAAGCGTCTTTCCACCAAACAGCATCCTTAGATTGGATTTTAAGTCTTGACTGAATATGCTTAAATCGCTCTTTATCAACGTATTTCTCCATTTTATCCCAAACTTTCTGATATTTTCGAACCTCTTGAACCCCGGAATCGTACGTATAGCAAAGCTCATCCCACATCGATTTTCCGGATTTCATTTTGTAATTCCAAGGTACGTGATGAAACCATAGCAATAAGTTTTCAGGACAAGTTTTTATGTCATTGAATTGTTCTTTCAGAGGAGAATTATATTGACTTACGGCATTACTTCCTTCAGTAGTTCTGTCAAATCCCAGTCCAACCTCATTAGCATTGTGGTAATACTTCGGAAGCCAATCAGGGCGTGCTCCGGGAACATCGCACCAAGGTTCCGGCCCGTAGTGATGTCCCCAAGCAAAAAGATGGTGCAATCCCATTGGCATCATATACTTTACTACTGATTCTCTGGAAGATAGCAGCAACTCTTTCACAGGTTTAAGGAAATTTTCTTCTTTCGTAAAAGTCATTTTTATCCATTCTTCGGCAATTTCCTCGGATGTTAAATTGTAATCCCAAGCCAATCTCCCATAGGCATACCAATTAGCCTGAGCGAAATGGTTTCCACACCAGTTTCTGTCTTCACCGATATTTGCCACACCTGCAATTGCCGTTATTTTTTGTGGGAAAATCGAACCGTCTGTGGTTTTAGCTACTGTCGATCCGGCACCTTTCGCGTATGTGTCGCTATCTAAACATTCTTTCCACATTGGAGCAAGATAGGCTATGTGATTTGAAAAACCGAGATACTCCTGTGTGATTTGTAATTCGGCCATAATCGGTGTTTTTTCCATGGCTCCGAAAAGAGGACTAAACGGCTCACGCGGCTGAAAATCTACCGGACCGTTTTTTAGCTGAATAATCACATTGTCTCTGAATTTCCCATCGAATGGTTTAAACTCCCGGTACGCTTGTTTAGCCCGGTCATCACCATCCGGATCATACACGAATGCACGCCACATTACAATTCCGCCATACGGTTTCACGGCATCGGCAATCATATTTGCCCCATCAACATGTGTGCGTCCATAGTCCATTGGGCCGGGAAGTCCTTCCGAATTTGCCTTTACCAAAAATCCTCCAAAATCAGGTATCAGATTGTAAATATCTTTCGCTTTTTCTTTCCACCATTTCTGAACATCAGGATTCAGCGGATCTGAATCAGCCAATCCGCCCAATTCTTTCGGAGAAGAAAAATTGATGGAAAGATAAACTTTCAAATTGAAAGGACGCAACTCAGCGGCTATTACTCGCACTTTTTCCAAATACTCTTTCGTCAAAATCAGCGGAGAAGCATTTACGTTGTTCAGTACCGTTCCGTTAATTCCGATGGACGCGTTTGCACGGGCATATTCCTGATAGAGCGGAGAAACAGTCGCCGGCAATTCATCCCATTTCCAGATTGAATATCCGGCATATCCACGCTCAACCGTTCTGTCAAGGTTGTCCCAATGATTCAACAACCGATGTGCATAAGTCGGTAATTCGGAAATATTCAGATTATAAGAAAATTCATTTGTCTGGAGCAAACGAAGTAAGTGATACATTCCGTAAAGTTCTCCTGCAGCAGAATTTCCGGCTACTACCGTATAGTTTTGATTTTTCTTTCTAATTGTCTTAATTAAATAACCTTCTTTTCCTAATGGTTTTAGCGCTTTCTCCAATCCCAACGATTTTATCAGTCTGTCTTTTATTGTCCCGATAACTAATACATTGTCAGAAAGCTTATTCTTTTTATGCAAATTAAACCCGGACATCTTTTTCCAGCTTTGCTGAAATTCATTGGCTACAAATTCATTGCTTGATATTATTCCGGAAAAGAAATTTTCAGTATTCTGTATTTTGTCAAATCGAAGCCAAAGCTGATGTCCGTCTTCTGCTTTTATCACAGAAAAACAAACAAAAAACAGAATGTATGATAGGATTATTTTTTTCATACAGTTAAATTCTATTTTATGATTATCCGCAATCATTCCTATTTGTTGCAATTTTGAATTGTTGCACCGCAACCATCCCGATATTCGCGATGGTTGCCTATTTACGTCGCTAAATAACGGGACAAACCGACTTGAAGCGGTTAGTCCCAATCTAAAAAAAACATAATTTAAGATTAGGAACAAAAACGGATAAGCATATTTTATTCTTTAGGTTCTACTGGATTTCGTGTGACAAAAATAAAACATTAAGATTTCATTTAGAAGTTAAGGGACTTTTAGAAATAAATATATTTACATTAAGTCAATATTAAATCCTTAATGAAACCTTAATTTGAC
>JAAYIT010000356.1 GCA_012523295.1 Porphyromonadaceae bacterium
AATACCATTCACTCGGTTTGGTCGGTGAATTGTTTTTGTAAGAATCGGGTTCCGAACGCCATGCTTCCAGCCGTTTAATGTCTTTTTGTCTGGTCGGCGCGTCATAACTCCAAAAGGCTCCACGACAAATCCGACATTTATAGTGATATTCGGTCGGTTCAAGTCCCTCCGAATACGCCCATAGTTTTAACCAACGGTGCTTGGTCAGTTTTTTACAAATACGCTGAATCATGGTTTTCCCTCACAACATTGTTATTTGTTCGGGTTTATTCTGTGCTTCGTTTATCCTTTGCTTTGCTATCTCAAAATATTTGTCATCAAGCTCTATGCCGATGAAGTTTCGGTTGGTGTTTACACAAGCCACTCCGGTAGTTCCTGAACCCATAAATAAATCTAGCACCGTGTCGCCTTGGTTGCTGGATGTTTTGATTATTCGTTCCATCAGATCGTTGGGCTTTTGCGTTGGGTGTTGTTTACCGGTGTTCCTCTCATTTGACCGCCATACGTTGTTGTGATTTGTGCCGAGGTTGTGAGTATAGCGCAGGCTTTCGTATTCTTGTCGCAGGCTTTCGTATTCTTGTCGCAGGCTTTCGTATTCTTGTCGCAGGCTTTCGTATTCTTGCGTAAAAGCAACGCCGTCAAAATACTTTTGCAAAGCTATGTAATTTTTTTCGTCGGGTATTCTGTACTCGTGCGTTGTTGGTTTTTCCCAATAGCAATAAGATGATTTAATGCCCATAACATTATCAAGAAAAGTTGCCGTTTTTCCTGTCTTTTTTCTCTCTGTTAAAAAGTAGTTTTGCAAGCCATAAAAGGCGGGATTTTTCAAAACTTTTTTCAAACCTGTTTCATCTTGGAACGTGTAAAACAAGCAGTATTCGCATGTGTTGAACCATGACCGCAGATTACTGTCGTCGCTCGGATTTTTCCAACTCAGCGCCCTAAAGTCGCCCTTGTCCCAAACGATAAACGAATTAAATACAAACCCGCTGTTATTCCTTAGCCACTCCATCAGTTGAGCAATCTGAACCATGTCATTTTGCCACCAATAAAACGAGCCGTTATCCTTCAGCACTCTCTGGCACTCAATAAACCATTTACCACACCACTCAACATAGTTTGGTATCTTATCCCATCTGGCTTTTCCGATGTTGTAAGGCGGGTCAGTCAGGATAAGGTCAACTGATTTGTCCGGTATGTCTTGCATCAGCTCTAAACAATCGCCGTGGAGTAAATCAATTTTTTTCATCTCCGCTGCGTCAATCATTAGCCTAAACCATTAGTTCTGGGTTCTTGTAGATGTTGCCGAGGACTTTATAGCTCATAAAGTTTTGTATCAACGGTATGTTAGATGTAAAACCATTACTCATTAATTGATAACCGGCATAATTTTTATTCCAAACAACTTCAAATTTATCCCCTAAGTAAACTGTTTGAGTAGTATTTTCAACAATATCCCCCTCGTAAATCTCCTTGCCATTCTTGTCTTTCAGCCCGGTGTATTGCATGAGGGTATAGTCATAAACGGTTTTATATTCTGGCTGATATTCATCTAGCATTTTCCCTGTTTTAACTC
>JAAYIT010000357.1 GCA_012523295.1 Porphyromonadaceae bacterium
CCATGGGAGTGCTGACCGAACTATGTGAACATCCAACTGCTAATCATTAAAAGAAAAAAGTTAAGCAGGTAAATTATTTTTTTAACAAATAATTACTACATTGAATTTTAGAAAATAAATAAACTTAATCTGCCTTTTAATTCCCTTGTTCGGGGCGAAGGCATTTTAAAAAATTATATGAAACAGCCATTAAAAGCGATTTTTCACCCAAACCGCATGAAAATGAATGGCGTGTTCCATACGAACTTAGTGTTAAAGAATAAAATATAACCGTATGAAACAGCCATTTAAGATAAGTCTTAAATCCAAGAGAATGGTTAATGGCGCATTCCATACGACCTTAGTGTTAAAAAATTAAATATAACCGTATGAAAAACCAACAAAAAGTTGAAGATTTAATTGACAGAAGAATTCAAGCAAAATTAGGAGGTGGCGAGAAACGCATTGAATCTCAACACAAAAAAGGGAAATTAACTGCTCGTGAACGCATTGATTTGCTGCTCGATGAAGGTAGTTTTGAAGAGTTAGATATGTTTGTCACGCATCGTTGCAACGATTTCGGAATTGGAGATGAAAAATACATGGGCGATGGAGTTGTAACCGGACACGGAACAATCGACGGGCGAATCGTTTTTGTTTATGCGCAAGATTTTACCGTTTTCGGAGGTTCGCTCTCTGAAACTATGGCTTTGAAAATCTGCAAAGTAATGGATATGGCCATGAAAATGGGCGCTCCAATAATTGGGATAAATGACTCGGGAGGCGCCCGGATTCAGGAAGGTGTGACTTCACTCGCGGGCTATGCCGAGATTTTCCAACGTAACATTATGGCTTCAGGTGTAGTTCCACAAATTTCGGCAATCTACGGTCCTTGCGCCGGGGGAGCTGTTTATTCACCCGCGCTGACTGACTTCATTCTGATGACGGAAGATAATAGCTACATGTTTGTAACCGGGCCAAAAGTAGTAAAATCTGTAACGGGAGAAGATATTACAACCCAAGATTTAGGAGGCGCAGATGTACACGCGAGAAAATCGGGAGTAAGCCATTTCAAAGTAGAGAATGAAAAAGAAGGTACAATGCTGATCCGAAAATTGATTTCATATATGCCTCAAAACAACTTGGAAGAGCCACCACTGACAGCCAATGATGACCCAATTGACCGCTTGGAGGATTCTCTAAACAGCATTATTCCTGACAATCCGAACATGCCTTACGACATGAAAGACATTATTCATTCCATTGTGGACAATAACGAATTTCTGGAGGTTCATCGTCATTACGCGCGAAATATAATTGTCGGATTCGCTCGATTTAATGGTGCTCCTACGGGTATCGTAGCTAATCAGCCTAATTTCCTTGCCGGAGTTCTGGATTGCGATGCTTCGAGAAAAGCGGCTCGTTTTGTTCGATTCTGCGATGCATTTAACATCCCGATTCTTACGTTAGTTGACGTGCCCGGATTCCTGCCCGGTTCCGGCCAAGAATATGCGGGAATTATCATTCACGGTGCAAAATTAATGTTCGCGTACGGTGAAGCTACCGTTCCGAAAGTTACCGTTACAATTCGCAAATCTTACGGAGGTGCACATGATGTAATGAGCAGTAAGCAATTACGAGGTGATTTTAATTATGCGTGGCCGACTGCTGAAATCGCGGTAATGGGCGCTGCGGGCGCTATTGAAGTGTTAGAAGGGAAAAACATTTCTAAAATAAACGATGAAAACGAGAAAAAAGAATATATTGATAAGAAAGTAACTGAATACAAACGAAAATTTGCAAATCCGTATCAAGCCGCATCTTATGGTTATATAGACGATGTAATTGAACCGAGAAACACCCGATTCCGCGTAATCAGAGCATTCGAAGCATTACAAACTAAAAAAGTAGTTAATCCGCCTAGAAAACACGCGAATATTCCTCTATAACACCCATAAATCCCCTTAACAATGAGGGTTAAAAGAGTTTGAATTCCGGCTAACTCGATCAGGAATTTTGCAAAGGAATTTTTCAATTAATATTATAAATCATATAAAATAGAAAAATATGTTAGAAGGTGGTCCATTAATGTTGGCTTTCTTAGTTTTGTTAGGCTTAGTGATTTCAGTTTACGTCATATCCAAAAATGTAAAAGCGAATAAATTAGCTATTTCTCAACTAAAACAAGTCAAAGAAGACTCTCCAAAAGCAGCCGAGGCTAAGACAGACACGATTTCCGAACCAAAATCGGAAGAAGAAATCGCGGCTTTCATAGCATTGCACCTCTATCTGTCACAAAGCAGACACGACAGAGAAAGCTATGTGCTCACAATTGAGAGGATTCAGAGAAGATATTCGCCCTGGAGTTCGAAAATATACAGTATGAATAATTTTCAGTAAAAAATTGAACTTTCAAGTATAATCAAATAAATCAAATATCATAAAACAGAATTTTCAACATGAAAAAATATAAATTCACAATCAACGAAAATGATTACAATGTAGTAATCAAAGGAGTAGATGATGATAACATAGCTGAAGTGGAAGTAAACGGTACGCCCTACTCTATTCAAGTCCATCAATCTCAAGCTCAAAAGACTCCTAAGACCCCGATTTTGGTTCGTAAAGAAGTTCAAAACAAACCCGGTGAAAACAAAGTTGCTGAGAAACTGGCACCTATGCCGATAACCGCTAAACCAAGCGCTAAAACCATCAATGCGCCGCTCCCAGGAAGTGTTTTGAAAATCAACTTCAATCAGGGAGATCCATTCAAAGATGGTGATGTGCTTATGGTTATGGAATCCATGAAAATGGAAAACAATATTTTAGCCGAACGTTCAGGAACAATAGTGCGTGTTGCAACATCCGTTGGAGCTACTGTGATGCAGGATGATGTATTGTTTGAAATTCAGTAAGTTTCATTGGGAAGTACAAAAAAAGCATTTACAGGGGAATTATAACACTGACAATCAAACTTCTCCTGATAATGTAAGATCTTGCGGAAGAAGAGTATAATAGAACTATAAAAAAAACTTTGGAGACAATTCAAAGTTTTTTTGTTTTAAACACATTGAACTTTTCCATTTTAGCATCTGTTCTAATTCAAAGTAATTATTATCAAACAGATGAGACACTTTCCGGTTTTCCGAGAAAATTACCGTAAATTGTCAATTCAAAAATCGCAAATCCAATATGGCAGTACTAAAAGTAATAGAAGTATTAGCTTCTTCAAAAACAAGCTGGGAAGACGCAGCTAAAAATGCAGTGAAATCTGCGAGTAAATCTTTACAAGCTATTCGTTCTATCTATATCAAAGAGCAATCGGCAGTAGTAGAAAATGGTGAAATAGCTGAATTCCGCATCAATGCGAAAATCACTTTTGAAGTGTTGGAAGATTAAAACTCCGGAAATTCAACGAAAAAAAATCCCTTCACAAATGTATTGTTAAGGGATTTTTGCTGCCTGTTTTTCAAGTTATCTATCTATGTTACTTCCTGCTGCCGGTCCCACCTTTCACCTTATCCGCATTTTTATTGATATAATCTTTCCAACTTTTGAACTCACTTTCGGTAATTGGGTTATTCATTTGTAAAAAATGGCAATATGCCGCCGCCAACCCATCTGTTGCATCCAACTGCTGAATCTTATTTTCTTTTGGGATTTTCAGAAAACGGCAGAGCAAATCTGCCACCTGCTCTTTGGAAGCCCGACCATTACCGGTTATTGCCATTTTTATTTTCAGCGGAGCATATTCATAAATCGGAAGCTCCCGGTAGAGCGCGGCCGAAATCGCGGCTCCCTGTGCACGTCCGAGCTTAAGCATGGATTGCACATTTTTTCCGTAAAACGGAGCTTCGATAGCCAAAATATCCGGCTTAAATTCATCGATCAGAGAAAGCGTACGGCTGAAAATCTTTTGAAGTTTATGGTAATGATCAATGTATTTTCGCAACTCTAATACACCCATCGCCAGCATTTCAGATTTATTCCCTTCAACACGTATCAACCCATACCCCATAACCGTAGTACCGGGGTCAATTCCGAGTATTATCCTTGATTTCATACCATTCTTTATTTTGTTTGCAAGATTGTATCAGAAAATGTTGATATAAAAAAAACAGGGTTACACGTAGAGTAAAAAAAATCGCCGATAGATTGAGATTGAAACACATTAACATATATTCGGAGTGCTGAGATTAATTCTACCTTATATTTGTACAATTCAGGTGATTTTATTCAAAAAACTAAATAAATGAATCATCATATCCATGCAAATTAATCTTTCTTCTGCAGTTTATAATATCTCCAAAACAGTAGAAAAAGAGAGCACTTCAGCTCCAAAGCGACTTGCCATTTCGGATTGAATCTGTTCTGCAAATTCTTCATCCCACAATTCCAACTTATACAAGTCTGAAATATGGTATTGCACGGTAACAGAAGTTCCTTCCTGATCTTCGTGTACATTCAGTACTTTTGCAATCTGAGGATTGGAGAATCCACATTCCAACATAAATGGGATGTGTTTTTCCCGAATCCATTTTGACCACGGTCCATATTGTCTGTCGGACACCAAGTAGGTAGTATTGTATATCAACATAAGTTTTTAAGCTATTTTTATACAAAAGTACGGAAATAAATCTAAAAATGATTATCTTTGCACTTCAATTCAAAAAGCGGGGGATTAGCTCATCTGGCTAGAGCGTTTGACTGGCAGTCAAAAGGTGACCGGTTCGAGTCCGGTATTCTCCACGAAATCAGAAAGTTAAACACTATTTCACATTAAAAAAAGACTAACAATGTTAGTCTTTTTTTGTGTTTTGAGAAGATTCTATCAGATATCCATCAATGCCATTCCCGATAACGATTAGTGATGATTAGCAGTTTTTCGGGTCACAGCACCAATCCGGTTAAATGAAACTTTATCATCATTATATTAACATAACTTTCTGACTTCAAACTTTTTAACTTTACCCTAATCCACAACTACCTCGTAAGCGCTATTCAGGAAGAAATCTTTATCCACTTCTTCATTTTTACCTTCTGAAGTATTTGCTTTATACTTATGGTTTATTTTGAATTTCTTGTCTCTGTAATAACTCTCTAAATCAGTTACAACTACTCTTAGACGTTTTGCATTTTTTTGATTTTCGGCAAGTTTAAACTGATCGGCAGTTTCTTTCAACGCGTCCAAGTAAAATCTCAGCGAATCACTTACAGTCACATATTCAGGAATTTCTCCTAAACTCAGCGTATCCAAAACACCAAAAGAAATTGGCTCATATACCTGGACTTTGCCTTTAAGGTATTTCTTAACACCTTTTTCTGCCATTCCTTGCGGTGTCGGATTGCAGCCTACAAACAACAGTACTCCAAAAAGTAAAAAAATGATTTTTTTCATATCTTAAAAAATTTAAATGTGAATAATACTGCACAAATATACTGATTTATTAAATTACCCACAAAAAAAAATAGCTGAAAAATTTTCAGCTATTTTTTACATATTTATTTTCGGAAATATAATCTCCCTTCAGATACTATTCAGCAGATTTTTTCTCCGCGAACTTTTCAATATTTTTTTGAATTAGTTCATCAACTTCTTCATGCGTTAGAATCTTTTTTCCCAAAGCTTCTTTTTCTGCAGTTCCAAGTTCAACTAAAAGCTCTCTGTTGTCTTTTGATTGTGAAAGATTGAATTTCTTTAGCTTGTAATTCAATTCGTGATCTTCACCAAAGTTTACAGTTGCTCTGTCACCTGAGGCTGAAGCAGTCGATTCAGTTTTTGAGGTTTCTTCCTTCTTTTCAGCTTTTGGTTTTTCTACTTTCGCTTTTTCTGCTTTTGCTTTCTTTGCTTCTTTAGCAACAAGTTTTTCAGCAGCTTCACTTACCATTAGATCTTTCAAGTCAGCCAACTCTTGGATATCTCCTAAAGTTGTTTTTTCAATTACTTGAGTAACCGGAGCTTCCTCTTTTTTTGCTTTCTTTTCATCACCGGCTTCCGCGGCTTTTTCAGCTCGTTTGATATCTTCATGGATACGACTGTGCGAAAGAATTATACGTTTTGCATCTTTATTGAATTCGATAACTTTAAAGTTAAGCTTTTCATCCAATTGGGCTTGCGATCCGTCTTCTTTCACCAAGTGTTTCGGAGTAACAAATCCTTCAACACCGTATGGAAGAGAGATTACAGCTCCTTTGTCAAGCAATTCTATAATACTTCCTTCGTGAATCGTGTCTACTGCAAATAAACCCTCGAATGCATCCCATGGGTTTTCTTCCAATTGTTTGTGTCCAAGGCTTAAACGACGGTTATCTTTGTCAATTTCCAATACTTGTACTTGAATATCGGCTCCGATTTGAGTAAATTCAGATGGGTGCTTGATTTTTTTAGTCCAGCTCAAATCTGAGATGTGAATCAAGCCATCTACACCTTCCTCGATTTCAACGAAAACGCCAAAGTTTGTAAAGTTACGTACTTTTGCAATATGCGAACTTCCAATCGGATAGCGGCTTTCGATATCATCCCAAGGATCAGATTTCAATTGTTTGATACCCAAAGACATTTTACGCTCATCACGATCAAGTGTCAAAATAACTGACTCAACTTCATCGCCTACTTTCAGGAAGTCCTGGGCAGAACGCAGATGCTGTGACCAACTCATTTCAGATACGTGAATCAAGCCTTCAACACCGGAAGCGATTTCAACAAACGCGCCGTAATCTGCCATTACCACTACTTTTCCTTTCACCTTGTCACCCACTTTCAGTTCAGCATCAAGTGCATCCCATGGATGTGGAGAAAGTTGTTTTAGTCCAAGCGCAATACGTTTTTTCTCATCATCGAAATCAAGAATAACCACATTGAGCTTTTGATCCAATGAGACTACTTCTTCCGGATGATTTACACGTCCCCATGAAAGGTCTGTGATGTGAATCAAACCATCTACGCCACCCAAATCGATAAATACTCCATATGAAGTGATGTTTTTTACGACACCTTCGAGTACTTGACCTTTTTGAAGTTTGCTGATAATTTCTTTCTTTTGTTGTTCGATTTCAGCTTCAATAAGCGCTTTGTGCGAAACAACAACATTTTTGAATTCCTGGTTGATTTTGATAACCTTGAACTCCATGGTTTTGTTTACAAACACGTCGTAGTCACGGATTGGTTTTACATCAATTTGAGAACCGGGCAAGAATGCTTCAATTCCAAATATATCCACAATCATACCACCTTTTGTACGACATTTTACAAAACCTTTTACTACTTCTTGACTTTCAAGCGCCGCGTTTACACGATCCCAACTGCGAGATGCGCGGGCTTGTTTGTGTGAAAGAAGCAGCTGACCTCTTTTGTCTTCCTGACTTTCGATGTACACTTCTACCGTGTCGCCAACTTTCAAATCAGGATTGTAACGGAACTCACTCGTAGGAACAATTCCATCGGATTTGAAACCAACATTAATTACCACTTCACGTTTGTTGATAGAGGTAACTACACCATCCACCACTTCGTGATCGCGGATTGCATTGAGTGTTTCATCGTAAACTTTTTCTAACTCTTCGTGAGATTTTTCGGAAAAAGAATCTCCTCTTTCATAAGCCTCCCAATCAAAATCTTCATCCGGACCGGTAGGTTTTTCTGCTGCTTTTGGAGCTTGTTTTTTCTCAGCCGGAGCTTCTTCGATAACTTCCTCTGCTTTTACTTCCTCAGTTTTGGGAGCTTCTTCTTTTACTTCTTCCTTCACTTCGGGAGCAGCTTCTTTAGCGGGAGTTTCTTCTTGTACTTCCTCTGCAACTTCTTCTTTTGCTTCAGGAGTTTTTTCTTTTGCTTCTTCTGCAACTTCTTCTTTTGCTACAGGAGTTTCTTCTTTTGCTTCTTCTGCAACCTCTTCTTTTACTTCAGGTGCAGTTTCAGCGGAAGGGGTTTGTGTTTCTTCCACAGCCTCAGGAGTTTGTGCAACTTCCTCAGCCAATTTTTCGTTTTCTTCCATTATTAAATTCTTTTTCTAGGAAAATTTAGTTTGTTAGACATTATATTGATTAAAATTTGGAGTGCAAAGGTACAACTATTTTCTCTCTCCACCTAATTATTTAATAACGATTTTTCGATTTTAAGTTTTTGATTTTAATCTGATTAAGAAAAAATAAGTTGCAAGTTTTGACTATTAATTTCTAAATTCTATGGTTAAGTCCAAATTTAGGTGGTTAACAGTAGAAGTTATATAAGTTTAGAATGTTATAGTGTTAATTGTCAGCGATATTTTGGCAGGTATCAAATCAAGCCAGGAACAAAAGGCGCGTAGCACCGACATGATAAAACATCACAACAAATTCACTAAATGTGAGAGCAACAATAACTAAGTCATACAAACTCTATTATGCAGAACTTTGAATTTCTGAATATAAAAACTGTAGAAAAACACCTCCGACACTATTCTTCCCAGATACTTTCAAATGTATAGGGTCCACCGGGAAAGACTGCATAGGCAGCCGTAGCATTCCGTTGATTGCGATTGATCGTTTTGATTTTTTGTATATCGTCTTCGTCCAACTCAACCGAATTTGCTCCGAAATTTTCGTTTATTCTCTCGGGATTTACTGATTTTGGGATGACGATAATTCCGCGACGCATATTCCAAGCGAGCATCACCTGCGTAGCTTTGCAGTCGTGCTTTGAGGCTATTTCCCGAATGACCGGATTATTTGCAATGGAATCGTCTTTGCTCATCAAATGACGGCTGCCAAGCGGCGAATATGCCGTAACCATTATACCATTTTCAAAACAAAAATCGACCAACTCATCTTGCTGTAAATACGGATGAATTTCTATTTGATTCATTTCGGGCTTTAAGCCTGTAGCCATTAATTTTTTCAGCTTTGGGATATTGAAATTTGAAACACCGATGTGCTTTACAAGCCCTTTTTGCTTCAATTCTTTCATAGCTTTCCAGGTTTCTTCCAAAGGCAGTTCGTCTAACGAAATTAAATCGTCCACACCTTCCGCTTTTTCTCGTTTAAATGCTATAGGCCAATGCATTAAGTATAAATCTAAATAATCTAATTGTAGGTCTTCGATCGATTTTCGAGCGGCATTTTCTACCTCTTCCGGCCGGTGGAAACTATTCCAAAGCTTGGAAGTAATAAAAATTTGTTCCCGTTGAATGATGCCGAAATCAAACAGATACTTGAGCGCCGCACCCACTTCTTTTTCGTTTTTATAAATGTAAGCACAGTCTATATGCCTGTATCCCACATCGATAGCTTCGATTACTGCATCAAAAACTTCATTTGGTCTTGACAACCAAGTACCTAACCCGATAAGCGGGATTTTATCTAAATTTGAAAATGCTAATGCTTTCATTTTTCTATTTTTTAGTTTTAAATTTACGCAGTTTTTATCCATTAGGCGAAAATAACTGCATATTCACGATTAATTAATTAGCTTTGTAAAACAAATTTAGTGAAAATTACACGAACATCATGAGAAAATTTATTTTAAAAACATTATTTCTGATTTTTCCCTTAGCTTTGTTTCCGCAAAACACATTAGAAGTGTCCATAATCCCCGAGCCTGTTTCTATGGTAAAAACACAAGGCAGTTTTATACTTCCTAAAGAAATTACTTTAATCAGACCTGCAGGAGCCGCCAACGATTACACAGTTGATTTTTTGAAAAATAAGATCTCGAAAGCAACCGGCAGCAGGTTCAAAATCAGCAATTCCGGTCAGGGAAATCTTCGGCTTGTATTAAACAAAACACATAACTCTTCCCTTGGTTCAGAAGGTTATACGCTATCTGTAAATCCGCAACGTATTCTAATTACCGCAAACACCCCTGCCGGATTATTTTATGGGGCTCAGTCGCTAATTCAGCTTTTCCCGCCCGAAATTGAGAGCAAATCAAAAGTTTCAGACGTAATGTGGCAAATTCCCGCTGTAGAAATCGCCGACTATCCGCGTGTGCAGTGGCGCGGGTTGATGTTTGATGTGGCGCGTCATTTCTTTACTGTAGAAGAAGTTAAGCGATACATTGACCAGATGTCTCGCTACAAATATAACCGACTTCATCTTGGTTTGACCAATGACGAGGGTTGGAGAATTGAGATAAAATCTCTACCGAAATTGACTGAAATTGGTGCATGGAGAGTTGAGAAAATTGGAAATTTCGGTACATTCTCACCTCCTTTGCCCGATGAACCCAAAAACTACGGCGGATATTATACACACGAACAAATTCGGGATTTGGTGAAATATGCCAAACAACGATTTGTGGAAATAATGCCCGAAATAAATGGTCCGGGACACAGTTTGGCAGCTATCGCCTCTTATCCGGAATTGGCAAGCACACCCGAGGCAAAAAACTACAGCGTACGCGCAGGTGAGCCGATTATAGACTGGTATGCAAAACCGCGACACACGTCTTATATCGACAATAATTTATCTCCTGCAAATGAAGTGGTTTACGAATTTTTAGACAAGGTAATTACTGAAGTGGCAGAACTTTTCCCTTTTGAATATATCCATTGCGGAGGAGATGAAACAACCTATAATTTCTGGGAAAAAAGTCCCGAAATTGCAGCGTTGATGAAGCGTGAAAATTTGAAAAACATGGCGGAAGTGCAATCTTATTTTGGAAAAAGATATGAAAAAATCATCCAATCGAAAGGAAAAAAAATGATGGGCTGGGATGAAATTCTTGAAGGAGGAATTACGCCAACTACGGGACTTATGAGTTGGCGTGGCATCAATCATGGCATTGAAGCTTCAAAATCAGGCCATTACGTAGTAATGAGTCCTACTACTTTCGCTTATATCGATTTCATGCAGGGCGATGCAGCTACCGAAGCGCCGGTTTATGCCTCCTTACGTCTCAATAAAACCTATGAATTTAATCCTGTTCCCGAAGAAGCAAATGCAAAGTTTATTCTGGGCGGACAGGCGAATTTATGGACAGAGCAAATCTACAACTTTCGTCAAGCAGAATATATGACTTGGCCGCGTGGATTCGCGATTATAGAATCATTATGGTCACCGCAAAGCAAAAAAAACTGGAATAATTTTATCAGAAAAACCGAAGATCATTTCAAGCGTTATGATTTTGCAGAGGTAAAATACTCACCGGCTATTTATGACCCGATTGTAAGCGTGAAAAAGGAAGGTGAAGCCTTCTACGTGGAACTGACTCCGGAAATCAGCGGGTTAGATATTTACACCAGCTTTGACAATTCCACACCGGATTATTTTTATCCGAAATACACTAAGCCACAGCTTATTCCAAAAGATGCGAGACTGATGAGAATCGTTACTTACAAAGGGAAAAGCCAAGCAGGTAGAGTGATGACAATTACGGTAGAAGACCTAAAAAAAAGAGCGGATTAGCTTAAAAACTTTAGTAAGCAGTGTGCTGAGAAAAAAAATTTTCGCCGCAGACCGCTTACTTATTTCAAATTAACACCATCGGCTACTTTTCACTCATCAAAATCTCTTTCGCTTTTGCGAGCTGCTCAGCAGATTCCGGAAGAGGATATCTGAGATTCAGACGCTTAAAGTGCTCTACAATAATTTCACCAATGGCAGCGCGTGCAAAGAATTTCTTATCTGCAGGAACGATGTACCAAGGCGCATATTCGGTCGATGTTTTTTCCATCATTTCTTCATAAGCTTCTTGATACTGATCCCACTGAGCACGGGCTTTTAAGTCATCGGAACTAAACTTCCAATTCTTTTCTTTCTCGTTCAATCGGTCAAGAAGTCGCTCTTTTTGCTCTTCTTTAGATAAGTTCAAAAATATCTTGATAATTCTACAGCCATTTTGATAAATATGCTTTTCAAAATTATTAATTTGATTATAACGATTATTCCAAAACTGCTCATCAGCATCCTCCGGTTTGTTTACATCCGGCAGTTTTTCGCTCAACAAAAAAGATGGATTCACTTTCGTTACCAACACATTTTCATAGTGAGAACGATTAAAAATCCCAATCATTCCCCTTTCCGGCAAATCTCGGTAATGCCTCCACAAGTAATCGTGATCCCACTCTTTGCTCGAAGGTGTCTTGTAGCTGTACACACGGCATCCTTGCGGATTCAGACCCGACATCACATGCCGAATCGCACCATCTTTTCCGGCAGCATCAGGCGCTTGCAAAACAACGAGCAAAGCATATCGGTCATCGGCCCAGAATAGCTCCTGCATCGATGCCAATTCCTTTGTATTCTTTTTTAATTCTTTTTTTCCTTCTTCTTTTGTAAGACCGGCTGTATAGGCAGTATCGTGCTCTTTAAGATTAACCTTACTTCCCGGCTTCACCAAAAATTTATTGAGGTCTAACTTCATACGCTTTGAGTTTTTAATATTTAGCAATAAGAAAAGTAAAAGTAAGCGTTTTTTATTAAAATTCAAAAAGATACTCTTTTTTACAAGTGATAATTTATTTAAGCGACAAGATATTCGTTAAAGACATTTTCAACCGTCAAATTTTAAGACATTTGCTTTCAAATCGTAAGTTTAAATTTTTATTCGAAAATAATTAAATAAATTTTTCTCTAATTGCTTGTTTTTATAAAAATATTTTCTGAAATTTGTATCGTAGAAAGTAAGAATATAAG
>JAAYIT010000041.1 GCA_012523295.1 Porphyromonadaceae bacterium
AAAAAACAAATATTCAAAAAGCAAGCAAAGTGCGTTCTACAAAAGGATTACTTACATTCGTATTTGGCAGAATTGCGGCAGCTTACATTAATCTGATTTATTAATTCAAACCCTGATTCGCATTATTTATTTAAAATCAAAAAAAGCCGAATTCGTGTCGGCTATTTTGTCATGTTTAACAAGTGAAAAAATGAGACTTGGCTTAGGATCTTTTGAAAGTTTTTACACGAGGTAATCTTGACTTTTTCTCGCGATTGCAAATTGAAAATTCCGATTTATCGGAGCTGACGCATGTAGCGACATTTTCTATTTTAAAATCACAACGGTCAATGCCTCTGAAAGCGTCAATCCCCTATTTGCTAACAAAATTTCAAAAGTAAAGACGACTTCCATTAGGATATAGAACAAATCAAGTGAAAATGATTAAAAATATTCCATTTTGATAAGAAAACATATTCAAATCCTGTTACGAAAGAGATTAAATGGATTACTTTCAATAGTGCTAAATAGTCTCCACATACACCTGACCCGTTTCATATCTCACTACTCTCACTTCAGTTCCGCGTTCGATAAACGAACCGTCAACTGAAACAGCGTCATAAATTTTATCATTAATTTTTACTTTCCCCGAAGGGCGAAGTACGGTACTCGCTACACCTGTCTCTCCAACTATTTTTACAGTTTCCATCGGTACGCCGATATAACCTTCCTTGTTGTCTAATTTTGCGTGGAGTGCCAAACGGCTGAAAAGACCTTTAGTCCCGATTTTGTTACTTAGGTACAATATCACACCAAATCCCATCACCAAACCGCCGATTACAGTCATGATAGCCACACCAACAGCCTTAGTGTCAACAGGTTCAAAGTTAAATTTCACATTGTCGATCAAACTCAAAATCAGTCCGAAGATGACTAAGCCGATACCACTGATTCCGGCAATTCCGAAGCCGGGGAAGGCGAATATCTCCAAGATTATCAGTGCAATCCCGACGACAAACAGTAAAATTTCCCAGTTTGCTGCCAGACCTTCGATATAAAGCGGGGAAAAGTAGAGTAGAGCAGCGATTACAGCAACAACAAGTGCAAACCCAATTCCCGGAGTCTGAAGCTCAAAATAGATTCCACCGATAATGAGCATGATTAAAATACTTTGGAAAATCGGATTCATCAAAAACCCTTTAACATTATCCATCGTGGTCGGTTTGTACTTCTCTAATGTATATTCTTTTGTCCCGATTTCGTTTTCAATTAATTCGTGAATACTCTCTGCCACTCCATCGCAATATCCCCATTTAATTGCTTCATCTGTAGTGAATGTCAGCACTTTACCCGAATCAACGACGTGAGGTATTGAAGTACGTTCATCCACCATTGCTTCCGCTATCAGCGGATCTCGTTTCCAAACATACGTAGTGTCATTGCCTCTGACAACCGTGTCTTTTCCATGAGCTTGAGCGGTAGCCCGCATAGTCGCTCGCATATAAGATTGATATTTGTCGGGAAGTTTTTGTCCGGTCTGATCCACCACGGATGCGGCTCCGATGGTGGCACTTTTTCGCATATAAATTTTATCACACGCGATAGAAATAAGCGCGCCTGCCGAAGCGGCATTATTGTCAATGAAAACATATGACGGAATGTCACTATTTAGTATTCTTGTTCGTATTGAGTCAGCGTAGCTCACCTCCCCTCCATACGTGTTCATCTCTATAATTACCCCGTCAACACCCTTAGCCTCAGCCTCTTCGAATCCTTTCTGGATATAAATCCAGGTCGTACTACCCACGTTTTTCTTCAAGTCGATTGAGAAAAAATGTGGTTTGGCTTGATTATTGCTGTAAATATTGTCCGCAAAAAAAGCACTTATGACGATAAGGGCTATTAGAATTAGGATTTTCTTCATTTTGTTAAAATATTTTCTACAAATATAGTGATTTCAGGAAATAAATGAGTACTTTTGTGGAGAAAATTACTAACGATTTTCAAAGAGTTCTTTTTAAAAAAGTAAACATTCAGTATAGAAAACTGACATTCACCGTGTTCCTTAACGAAGGGACATTTTTCAAAAGGATTCGTTTTAGCATTCATTCACACACAAAAAAAAACTAAAATGAAAAACAATCAATTTGAAAAAGATTTGGTTGAGTTGCAAAGCAATATGCGAAATTTCGCATTTTCATTGACACTCAATCGCGATGATGCCGAGGATCTACTTCAGGACACAACACTAAAAGTGTTGGACAATAAAGACAAGTTTACCGATAACATCAATTTCAAAGGATGGGTTCTTACGATTATGAAAAATATTTTCATAAACAATTATCGTAAGATTGTTAGAAATCAAACGGTATTTGATCGTACAGAAGACCTTCACCATTTGAATCTGCCACAAAATTCAGGCTTTGAAACACCTGAAGGAGCATATTCTGTGGGAGAAATCAGCAATAGTATTAATTCCTTTGCAGATGAGTATCGCATCCCGTTCTCCATGCACATTCAAGGATTTAAATACGAAGAAATCGCGCAAAAAATGAATCTGCCGATTGGAACCGTAAAGAGCCGAATTTTCTTGGCAAGAAAAAGATTACAGGAACAATTGAAAGATTATAAATAAGCCAAACAATAGTATTACAAATTATTAAAAGGACAGCAAAATTTTGCTGTCCTTTTTTTCATTTTAAAATCTCTGTTTTTTCGCTTTGACATGATAATCCTCCTCTTTGAGATTATTGTAATCAAAATTATTTTTCAACTGATTTTTTAACTTTTCACATGAGAAAATAATGATTAAACATGTTTTATAACATAATAATGTTGGCTTGCTTACCTGAAAATATTTAATATATTTGTCAAGAAATTTTAAGTGTACAAAATACACTTAAAAATTATCGCAACAAAATGTCAAATTAAATAAGCATTAATAATCAATTTAGCTAACAATTAATTAAGCAATAATAAATATTATGAGAAACTTGAAAAGAAAATCCATTTTATCCATTATTCTTGTCGTTTTTGTATCAACTGTTTTAGCGCAGACGACTCCAAAAATCTCTTACTTCAAGCTGCAGGATGTCCGACTGTCAGAAAGTCCTTTTAAACATGCAGAAGATTTGAACATGAAATACCTGCTTACGCTTGATGCAGATAAACTGCTCGCCCCCTTTTTCAGGGAAGCCGGGTTACAACCAAAATCGGCGAGTTATACGAATTGGGAAAACTCCGGTCTTGACGGTCATATAGGCGGTCATTATTTGTCCGGGTTGGCCTATATGTATGCGTCAACAGGAAATCCCGAGATATTGAAGAGGCTGAATTATATGATTAACGAACTGGAAAAATGTCAGAATGCCAACGGAAACGGCTACATTGGCGGTGTTCCGGGTAGCAAGGCGCTTTGGGAAGATATAGCGAATGGAAAAATTGATACAGGAAATTTTAACTTGAACGGGCAATGGGTGCCTTTATACAATATTCATAAAGCTTTCAACGGTCTGCGTGATGCTTACCTTTTAGCAGGAAATAATACAGCTAAAAATATGTTGGTACAATACGGTGACTGGGCTATAAATACCTTTGCCCACCTCACGGACGAACAACTGCAATATATGCTCAGAAGCGAACACGGTGGGTTGAACGAGGTTTTTGCAGATATTTCAGCAATTACCGGAGATGAAAAATACTTGAATCTTGCTCAACGTTTCTCTCACCAATACATCCTGAATCCACTATTAAATAAAGAAGATAAACTGACCGGACTACATGCCAACACACAGATTCCGAAGGTAATCGGTTACAAAAGAATATCCGAATTAGATGGAAACACAGCGTGGAACGATGCGGCTGTGTTTTTTTGGGAAAATGTAACTCAAAAGCGGACTGTTAGCATTGGTGGAAATAGTGTGAGCGAACATTTCCACCCGGTTGATGATTATTCCCGCATGTTGAGTCACATTGAAGGTCCCGAAACCTGCAATACGTACAACATGCTTCATCTGACGAAATTGCTATATCGAACTTCACTCGAGTCCAGGTTTTTGGATTTTTACGAGCGAGGACTGTATAATCATATTCTTTCCACACAAAATCCAAATACCGGTGGTTTGGTCTATTTCACTCCTATGCGTCCGGGACATTATCGGGTTTATTCTCAACCGCATACAAGTTTTTGGTGCTGCGTAGGTTCGGGAATTGAAAATCACTCGAAATACGGAGAGATGATTTACGCCCACTCCGGCAATGATTTGTATGTGAATCTATTTATTCCATCTGAACTAAATTGGAAGGAAAAAAATATAAAAATAACTCAGACAACAAAGTTTCCTGAGGAAGAACAGACACAAATCACAGTACATCCAAGAAAAACTACCCGTTTTACGCTTAAACTTCGTTTCCCGGAATGGGCATCTAATCAAAACCCCGAAGTGCATCTTAACGGGAAACCAATACCTGTTTTCGTGACTGATGGATTTATTGGCATAAACCGCAAGTGGAAAAAGAATGATAAAGTGACTCTGAAACTCCCGATGAAGGTGACTGTTGAGCAGATTCCGGACAAATCCAACTACTATTCTTTCCTTTACTGACCAATAGTCTTAGCCTCAAAAACAAGCACAGAACACTTGGATGGACTTTTCGCAGATGACAGCCGAGGTGGACACATTGCTCACGGCATGCAAGTTCCACAGCGTGATTTGCCCATGATAGTAGGTGATAAGAATCAACTTGCAAGTTATGTAAAACCTGTTCAAGGAAAACCGTTGACATTTAATCTGTCCAATATTTTCCAGAAAAAATATGCTCAAGGCGTGGAGTTGATACCTTTCAGTTCACTGCACGAGTCACGTTATATGATTTATTTCCCATATGCGACTCCCGCTGAAGCTGAGAAAATCAGTAAAAAGATGGAAGCTGAGGAAAAAGAACGGATGCATTTAGAAGGCAAAACAATCGATAAAGTGACTGCGGGAGAGCAACAGCCTGAATCGGATCATGCCGTTAAATTTGATAATTCGAATGCAGGAAATGTAGAAGGTACACAGTGGAGAGAAGCAAGAGGCTGGTTCAGCTATGAGATGAAAAACAGAGGAAAAGAAGCAAAATCATTGTATGTGGAATTTTTTGACCGTGACCGTTCGAGAAATTTTGATGTATTGATAAACGATATTAGAGTTGGAGCACTTTCACTGACCGGAGCAAAAGGAAACGAGCTTCAGCACAAAACTTTCGAAATCCCTGAGAAAGTGAAAAATAATGATGTGTTGACTGTAAAATTTGTTCCAATGCCGGGAAGTACAACGGCAAAAATTACGGAAGTCCGATTGCTGAATACGCCTGCTCAAAATGAAAATTACTCAGCTTATCTGTTCGCCTATTTCACGGGAAACAGAGTAGAAGAAGAGGCGGTGCGTTATGCCGTTAGCAAAGACGGATTCAACTACTATACGCTCAATAACAACCAGTCCGTGATTGATTCTAAAAAGATCAGCTCTACAGGCGGAGTTCGTGATCCGCATATCTTGCGCAGCCAAGACGGGAAAACATTCTATATGGTACTGACGGATATGACCTCACATTTAGGATGGAGTTCAAACCGTGCCATGGTGTTATTGAAATCCAACGACCTGATAAACTGGACTTCGTCTGTTGTTAATATTCAGAAAAAATATAAGAATCAGGAGGATTTATTGAGAGTTTGGGCACCTCAGACCGTATATGATCCCGAGGCAGACAAATATATGATTTATTGGTCGATGCTTCATGGCAACGGAGTGGATATTATTTATTATGCTTACGCGAACAAAGATTTTACGGATATTGAAGGTGAACCAAAACAGCTGTTTTTCCCAAAAAACGGAAGATCATGCATTGATGGAGACATTATTTACAAAGATGGTCTTTTCTACATGTTTTATAAGACTGAAGGACATGGCAACGGCATTAAGCTAGCAACTACAAAATCTTTGACTTCAGGTAACTGGACTGAGCATGACGACTACAAGCAGCAGACTAAAGACGCTGTAGAGGGTGCAGGAGTATTTAAGCTGATAAATTCAGATAAATACATTTTAATGTACGATGTTTATATGCGTGGTTCGTATCAGTTTACGGAAAGTTACGATTTGCAAAACTTCACTGTGATTGATGAGGCAATTTCGATGGATTTCCACCCGAGGCACGGTTCGATTATTCCGATAACACAACAAGAGTTGGAAAAACTGTTAGAAAAATGGGGAACTCCCGAGAAATTCCCGGAATCAGGTCATAATCCCGTAATAAAAGGATTCTACGCTGATCCGGCAGTTCTTTATTCCAACAAGACGAATAAATACTATATCTACCCGACAAGTGATGGCTACGATGGTTGGTCGGGAACCTATTTCAAAACTTTTTCGTCAACGGATTTATATAATTGGACGGATGAGGGAGTTATTCTTGACTTGAATAAGGATGTATCCTGGGCAAACCGAAATGCGTGGGCTCCGGCAATTATCGAAAAGAAAATAAATGGAAAATACAAATACTTCTACTACTTTACCGCCGCCCAGAAAGTCGGAGTGGCAGAATCGGATCACCCTACCGGTCCGTTTGTTGACTCCGGACAACCGCTGATTGATTTCCGACCGGAAGGTGTCAGAGGCGGTCAGGAGATAGACCCTGAAGTATTTACAGATCCGAAAACAGGTAAAAGTTATCTCTACTGGGGCAACGGATATATGGCAGTAGCGGAATTAAATCCCGATATGAAATCAATTAAGAAAAATACGGTAAAAGTTATAACCCCTACTGACAGAACCTTCCGGGAAGGGACGGTTGTGATATACCGGAATGGGAAATACTACTTCCTTTGGTCTGAGAATGACACCCGCGATCCCGACTACCGCGTAAGATACGGAATTTCGGACTCGCCAACCGGACCTATCAGCATTCCCGAAAATAATTTGATTCTCGTAAAAGATGAGAGCAAAGGAATTTACGGAACTGGTCACAATTCGGTGATTCAAGTACCCGGGAAAGACGAATGGTATATTGTTTATCACAGATTTAACCGCCCTAATGGCATTAAAATGGGAAGTCCTGCCGGTTTCCACCGTGAAGTGGCAATCGACAAGATGGAATTTGATGAAAAAGGATTTATTAAACAGGTAAAAGTAACACCATAATTATCTAATAACATGAAAAAACACGGATTCTTAGCTATATTGTTGTTCGCATTTGGAATGCTGACTGCGCAAAGTTATCAGCAAAAAGAAAATGGAGTAAAAATAAACGTACAATCAATGGATGTAGAAGTGCAGTTTTATTCTCCTTCTATCGCGCGTATATTTAAAGCTCCTGAAAATCTTAATCCCCGAAAAGAAAGCTTGTCAGTGATTAAATCACCCGAAAAAGTTGATTTGAAAATTGAAAAATCCGGCGATGTCGTTATTATCCGGAGTGAAAAGATGACAGCAGGCTTAAATTTGATTACCGGTAAAGTCTCTTTCAGTGACAGCAAGAATAATCCGCTTTTTACCGAAAAAGACTATGGGGCGCAATTCACCCCTTTCAATGATGCCGGCAATAAAACTTACAGTGTAAGGCAAGCCTATTTGCTAGATAAAGACGAAGCAATTTATGGACTCGGTCAGCAACAGGTGGACAATCTGAATCAGCGAAACACATCGCATTTTATGCGACAGAGAGCGTTGCTCGCGAGTGTTCCCATTATTCAGTCAACAAAAGGATATGGTATGTTTTGGGATAATTATTCGCCTACGACTTACACGGATAATCCGCAGGAAATGTCTTTCAACTCTGAAGTGGGCGAATGCATTGACTATTATTTTATGTATGGAGGCAATGCTGATGGCGTAATAGCACAAATTCGTGATTTGACGGGTCATTCGCCTATGTTTCCGCTCTGGACTTTTGGCTTCTGGCAGTCACGTGAACGCTACAAATCGCAATGGGAAACCATGGAAGTAGTGGATAAATACCGTGAATTAGGCGTTCCGCTTGATGGAATTATTCAGGACTGGCAATACTGGGGACCAAATACCAACTGGAATTCGATGAATTTTGATAATCCTGAATTTCCCGAACCTCAGAAAATGATTGACCATGTTCATAAGAACAATGCCAAAATTATGATATCCATCTGGGCTTCTTTTGGACCTGATACGAAGCAATACAAAGAATTAAAAGAGATTGATGGATTGCTGGAATTCACCACATGGCCTGAATCAGCGCTACAGACCTGGCCTCCTGATTTGACAAAACTCTCTGGTGTAAGGGTGTACGATGCTTATAACGAAAAAGCCCGCGATATCTACTGGAATCATTTGAACAAAGGATTATTCTCAAAAGGAATCGATGCCTGGTGGACAGATTCCACGGAGCCTGATCACTTGAATGTACAAGAAAAAGATTTTGATATTCCCACCGCGATGGGAACCTACCGCAGTGTGGTAAATGCATTTCCACTGATGACAAATAGTGGGATTTACGAGCGTCAACGTGCCTTGTCTTCGGATAAACGGGTTTATCTGCTTACACGTTGTGCATTTGCAGGGCAGCAACGTTACGGTGCCAATACATGGTCAGGAGATGTGATGTCCACCTGGAGCGCGTTCAAAAAACAAATACCAACGGGACTAAACTTCTCTTTGACGGGAATTCCGTATTGGAATACCGATATCGGAGGTTTTTTCCATTGGGAATATGCAGGTGAAGCAACAAACAAGGCTTACCATGAACTTTACACCCGATGGTTTCAGTATGGAACATTCCTGCCTATGCAACGTTCGCACGGGAGCAGTGTTAAAAAAGAAATTTACAACTTGGGTAAAAAAGGTGACTGGGTGTATGATTCGCAAGAAAAATACATAAACCTACGCTACTCCCTGCTACCCTATCTGTACTCCACGGGTTGGCAGGTTTCCAAAAATTCAAGCTCATTTCTTCGCGCTTTGTTTATGGACTTCAATGATGATAAAAAAGTTCATACCATAAGCAATCAGTATATGTTTGGAAAAGCATTTTTGGTAACACCCGTAACAGAGCCGATGTACGTATTTTCAAAAGAGAATAATTGGAGAAATCCGTACGAAGACTTCAGCAAAATAGGAAAACAGGAGGTTTATCTACCCAATGGAACGAAATGGATTGACTTCTGGACGGGAGAGACCCACAACGGCGGTAAGACCATAGTGAAAGATGTGCCGATTGATATTATTCCTCTGTATGTCCGTGCCGGTTCTATAGTCCCTTTTGGCCCTAAAGTGCAATATTCGACTGAAAAGAAATGGGATAACCTCGAAATTCGTGTCTATTCGGGTGCAAATGGTGAATTTGTTCTGTATGAAGATGAATTTGATAATTATAACTATGAAAACGGCGCCTATTCTGAAATTCCTTTTTCGTGGAATGATTCAGACGGCACATTGACAATCGGCGCCAGAAAAGGATCCTTCAATGGAATGTTGAAAAACCGGAAATTTACTGTGAAACGAGTTAACGGCAACTCAAAAACAGTCACGTACAAAGGAAAAGAAATAAAAGTAAAAATATAAAACTGATAACAATAATTGCAATGTAATCTTTGAAAGAGCTTGCGTTATAAAACTGTGTTTTTTTAGCTGACAAACAATGATTTCAATTATCAATTTGGTTGATTTAGCGAGGCATTATCAGCGAGACCAACAGCTTACTTAAGCATTACAATAAATTATTTAACAAACATAAAATGAGGAAGACATTTTTATATATTGGAATTATGTTGCTCGGATTGAATCTGAGCATATCTGCACAATTCAAAAAAGGTGAATTTAAGAATTGGGCAAAAACACCGCCCATGGGTTGGAACAGTTGGGACTGTTACGGACCGACAGTAGAGGAGCACGAAGTAAAAAGCAATGCCGACTACATGGCTAAATACTTAAAAAAATACGGTTGGGAGTATGTAGTAGTCGATATACGCTGGTTTGTAGAGAATGACAAAGCCGGAGGTTACAACCAGACCGATCCTCGGTATGTGATGGACGAATACGGGCGTTATTTACCGGCTTTGAACCGATTTCCTTCAGCAAAAGACGGTAAAGGATTTAAAGAATTAGCCGACTATGTACATAAAAAAGGATTGAAATTCGGGATCCATATTATGCGCGGAATTCCAAAAGAAGCAGTACAGAAAAAACTGCCCATTAAAGGGACAAACGGAATCACAGCCGATAAAATTTATACCGATTCGATTCAGTGTACCTGGTTGCGAGACAATTACACAATCTTAGATGTACCCGGGGGACAAGAATATTACAATTCCATTTTTGAACTGTATGCTTCATGGGGAGTCGATTTCATTAAGATTGACGACCTTTCTCGTCCGTATCACCAAACGGAAATAGAGATGATTCGAAAAGCAATAGATAACAGCGGTCGGAAAATCGTTTTGAGCACTTCGCCCGGCGAAACACCTGTTGCAAAAGCCGATCACGTAAAAGATAACGCGAATATGTGGCGGATGGTAGATGATGTTTGGGACGAGTGGCACCATATTACACACTTAATGAAAATTTCTGAGAAATGGTACGATTACATCGAACCGACTTGGCCTGACTGCGATATGATTCCGTTAGGACGAATTTCTATCCGCGGAGAAAGAGGAGCCGACCGGATGTCAAGACTGACAAAAGATGAACAATATACGCTGATGAATTTATTCACTATTTTCAAATCACCTTTGATGTTTGGGGGCGATTTGCCAAGTAACGACGCGTTTACTTTGTCGTTGTTGACCAATAAAAATGTATTGAAAATGCATAGGGAAGGGACAGTTGTCAGACAGCTATATCAAAAAGATAAAAAATTAGCTATTACTTCAAAAAACAGAAAAAACGGTGAAATTTATCTGGCGTTATTCAACATCTCCGATGATAAGCAAAACCGCGAAGTGAAAGTCAGCTTAAGTGATCTCGGGTTGAAAAAATGTAAAGTTACCGAAATGTGGACCGGTAAAAAAATGGGAAAATACAGTGATGAAATAAGCGTGAGCTTAAGACCGCATGAATCGGTATTGCTGAGGCTTAAGTAAATTAGAGAAGTCAGATGCCTGATACAAGGATGCGCGATATTTTTTGAGATTTTGTTACATAACGACTGTTTTTCCACAAAAAAAAAGACTCTAAGTTTTACTAAAAAAACACTAAGTAAAATTGAAAGAACAAAGAATCAATCTTTAAAGAAAAACATTAAGAAACAGTTAAGGAATTAAGAGACATTTAGTTCTTTTCTTCAAGGATTCCTTAACTTCTTCATGTTTTTATTCTCTTTTCAAATTTGAAACGTTATTTTTTGATTACTACTAACCATGAAAAAATCAATATTAATTACAATCATTATCCTTTTACTTTATCCTCAGATTTCTTTTGCCAAAAAAGCACCGAAGGAAAAGGATATGAAAGCCTACCTGATGGTCTATTTTAAAGATGCTACGCACAGTTTGTACATGGCTTTGAGTAAAGATGGATATACATTTACCGATGTAAATAATGGCGAGCCGATTATTGCCGGAGATACCATCTCGGAGCAAAAAGGGATTCGGGATCCGCATATTTTCCGTGCTCCGAACGGAATGTTTTACATGGCGTTGACTGATTTACATGTTTTTGGGCAGAGAGATGGAGTAAGAGATACACAGTGGCAACGCGATGGAGGAAAATACGGTTGGGGAAATAACCGCACACTTGTTTTGATGAAGTCAAAAGATTTAATCAACTGGTCGCACACAAGCTATCGGGTTGACAAAGCATTCCCGGAGCTTTGGGATATAGGGTGTGCCTGGGCGCCTCAGATAACGTATGATGATAAGGCGAAAAAAATAATGCTTTATTATTCCATGCGTTTCGGTAATGGGGTGAACCGGATTTATTACACCTACATGAATGATGACTTTACGGCCATGGACACAAAACCGGAACTGCTATTCCAATACCCTGACACGACAAAATCGTACATTGATGGAGATATCACCAAGGTAGGTGACAAATACCACCTTTTCTATGTTTCTCATGATGGGACCGCCGGCATCAAACAGGCGGTATCTGACCGTATAAACGGAGGCTACGAGTACGACCCGGCATGGTATGATCCGGAAAAAGGAGGTTGTGAAGCTCCTAACGTGTGGAAAAGAATCGGAGAAGACAAGTGGGTGTTGATGTATGATATTTACAGCATAAGACCACACAATTTCGGTTTTATCGAAACGTCGGATTTCAAGAATTTCGATAATCTGGGGCACTTCAATAAAGGCGTAATGAAAACAACCAATTTCTCGGAACAGAAACACGCCGCGGTGATCCATTTGACGAAAAAAGAAGCCAATAAACTGGCTAAACACTGGGGATTAAAAATGAAATTTTAATGACATTTTAATAAAAGAAAATAATGAAAAAGATTCTAAGTTTTGCGTTGGCAGTATTTTTTATTCAGCAACTTTCGGCTCAGAGTACGTTGAACAGCAAACCTGACTCGGTATATCTATTGTCTTATGCAACAACGAAAAACCGCGGACACAACGGATTGCACTATGCATGGAGCCACGATGGGAAGTCATGGAACAATGTAAGTAATGAATTCAGTTTCCTAAGAAGCGATTACGGCACTTGGGGGGCGCAAAAACGGATGTTGTCGCCTTTTGTGATTTTTGGGAATGACGGGAAATGGCATGCCATCTGGTCATTGAATGAGAACGAAAGCCGGTTTGCACATGCAGAATCGGATGATTTAATCAGTTGGAGACGACAAAGCTATCCGGATATTTCGGAAGGCAATTTTCTGGATCCATTGATAAGCTTCGATTCTAATTCGAGTCAATACTCCATTGTTTTTAAAAGCGACAATAAATTTAAAAAATTGACAACTTCCGACTTTAAAACCTACTCGCAAGAAGTGGCAGTGAACGAATCTGATTTTACTAACACGCGGAAAAACTTCGAAATAGAGGGTGAACAAGTTTCGGGAATTGTGCACCGAGTCTCCTGGTGGACATTGGATAAAATTCTGAATCATGCTGAGCTGAAGAACTACAAGAATCTACTTTACAGCGAAACGATGAGTCAAGATGCTGTTCGTTTTGCCGATTTGAAACCCGTAGATGTAACTGTGAAGGCTGTTCCCGAAGATGCTTACGAGATTTCGGATATGCTGATCGGGATTTTCTACGAAGACATTAACTATGCTGCCGATGGCGGACTGTATGCCGAATTGATTCAAAACCGCAGTTTTGAATATAAGCCATCAGACCGAAACAATCATGACCAATCGTGGAATCACAGCCATTCCTGGAGCTTATCGGATAATAGTGAATTGTCCATTGAAACCACTTCACCCATTCACCCGAATAATCCGACTTATGCAGTTTTGGATTTGAAGAACCCGGGAGTAGCACTTTCGAATGTCGGATTTGCAGGTATCGTTATTAGACAAGGTGAGAAGTATGATTTCTCTATATTTACCCGTCAAATTTCAGGACGGATCAATGAAGTAAAAGTCCGATTAGTGGATGAGAACGGGAATATTCTTGCAGAAAACAATCTGAAAAAACCAAGCTCAAAGTGGAGCAGTCAACAAGCAATTCTTACAGCAAAAGCAAGTTCAAATAATGCTAAATTACAATTCATTCCAACCGGACATGGTAAGCTGGCAGTTGATATGATTTCTCTTTTCCCACAAAACACGTTCAAAAACAGAAAAAACGGCTTACGACCCGATCTGGCACAAGTGTTGGCGGATCTGAAACCTCGTTTTATCCGCTTCCCCGGTGGATGTGTGGCACACGGTGACGGCATTCACAATATTTATAATTGGAAAAACACAGTAGGACCAATCGAAACCCGTAAAGGACAGCGAAATATCTGGAATTATCACCAATCCGGCGGGTTGGGATATTTTGAATATTTCCAATTTTGTGAGGATGTGGGAGCTGCCCCGCTTCCGATTGTTGCGGCAGGAGTACCTTGTCAAAATTCAGCAGATGGAGGTCAAAATGGCGGTATCCCGATGTGTGATATGGATGATTATGTACAAGATGTGCTTGACTTGATTGATTGGGCGAACGGAGACCCCAAAACTTCTAAATGGGCAAAAATGCGGGCTGATGCCGGACATCCAAAACCGTTTAACTTAAAATATGTTGGCGTTGGGAACGAAGATTTAATCACCGATGTTTTCGAAGAAAGATTCAAGATGATTTTTGATGCCGTGAAAGAAAAATACCCTGAAATAGTGGTAATCGGAACAGTTGGTCCTTTTTACGAAGGAACAGATTATGACGAAGGTTGGGATTTAGCTACTCGGTACGAAGTCCCGATTGTTGATGAACATTACTACGTAAGTCCCGGTTGGTATATTCACAATCAGGATTATTATGATAAATACGACCGAAACAAATCGAAAGTTTATCTCGGAGAATATGCTTCTCACATGCACGGAAGACCTAATAATTTAGAAACAGCATTGACTGAAGCACTGCATTTGATAAATATTGAACGGAATGGCGATGTGGTTCACATGACTTCGTATGCACCGCTTTTGGCAAAAGAAGGATTCACACAATGGAATCCTGATTTGATCTATTTCAATAATACCGAAGTGAAGCCTACTGTAGGTTATGAAGTGCAAAAACTGTTTGGAAATAACTCCGGAACTCAATATATTCCTGCTAAAGTCAATGTTGATAACTGGCGCGATGACGTGAAAAAGAGGTTTGCGATTTCCATTGTAAAAGAGTCAAATTCCGGTGATTTGATAGTAAAAATGGTAAATCTGCTACCTGAAACAGCCAATGTGAAATTGGAATTACCTGTTTTAGACAACACTAAAGTTACCAGAACAATCCTTACCGGGAAACCGGCAGATCGTAAACTTTCACCTGCAACCGACGAAATTATTTTAAGTAAAGATTCTCCGATAGAAGTGTCGGCTTATTCTCTTACTATTTTGAGAATAGGAAAGTAGATAATCTTACCTCCATTATTCTTTGAGAATGTTGTGGAGAATGAATTTGATAACCTGAGTTCGATTAAAAAATAGTATTTTTTAGAAAAATAAGATTACTAAACTTTCGCAATCTTTATCTGATAATCTCAAAAGGCTTGCTAACGAGTGACCTCGTCCGGTGAGCCAAAAAATCAGAGAGAACGGCGTTAAGAATCGTCCTTGTTTGAGCCTTTAAATAGGTT
>JAAYIT010000358.1 GCA_012523295.1 Porphyromonadaceae bacterium
AAAGTTAAACGATTCAGAATCTATTATTCAAAAAAAATCATGTAAAAATTTCAAATATTGAATTGTAGGAACATTAGTTTTTGAAAATGGATATTTTCTTGATTATATGCATTAGTGCGACAATTTCTTTATTTTTTCGAGATAATTCATTGATTATCAGATATAATTATTCTATTGTTTCAGCAAGTGGACAAGTCGGGAAATAAATCTACCGATGAGCGGAAGGAGTATCACCAAGACAATGCTGTTGACACCAAATCACAGATTGATAGAGAAACTTTTTGATGATTATTTTTGGAAAAATTTTTAGAGTGTCCCAGTGTCGAAGTCAGGAAAAAGCCGAAATCATCATGAATTCGACTTTTACGATTTCTTTTTGAGAATCCCGTATCCCTAATCAGCGGTATGTTTTTGGTCGGTTTTATCCAACAACAGTCCATCTTCGCAAACCAATACTTTAGCTTCATACATATCCACCCAATTCAGATTGTGTGTTGACATAATTACGGTTGTTCCCGATTTTCGGATGGAATAGAGCAAATCGGTGATATCTTCACCGGTATTCGGGTCAAGGTTTCCGGTGGGTTCGTCTGCAAGAATAATTTCAGGTGAATTGAGTAAAGCTCGTGCTATAACTATGCGTTGTTGCTCTCCGCCTGACAGCTGATGCGGCATTTTATAGCCCTTAGTCTGCATCCCGACCTGTTTCAGTACATGGTGAATCTGGTCTGCAATTGCTTTTTTATCTTTCCAGCCGGTAGCTTTCAGCACAAATTCAAGGTTCGCATTTACCGTTCTGTCTATCAGAAGTTGGAAGTCCTGAAACACAATCCCGATTTTTCTTCGCAGATTTGGAATTTCTTTCCTTTTGATTTTAATAAGATTGTAGTCAAGTACCTCTGCAGAACCATCATACAATGGAACTTCAGCATAAAGTGATTTTAGAAACGTACTTTTTCCACTGCCTACTTTTCCAAGAAGGAAAATAAATTCTCCGCTTTTGATCTCAATATTTACATCTTTCAGCACGATATGGTCTTGCTGACATATTTCTACATTTTCGTATTTTATTAACGTTCTGTCTGACATGTTTTTTAAAGGTTGGAAGTTGTAAGTCTAAAGCACGAAGTAGTTTCTATCCAACGACATATGAGTCTAAACTTGTTGACTTCATCTTAATTTTATAAAAAGAAATACTTGTGCATTAAAAAGGACGAATATCAGAAAATTAAAAATCTTATTTTTTATTACGATTATCCGGTTTTTGTCCTTTCCTCATCTTTGGTTGTCTCACTTTTTCAGCGACCGGTTTGGGTTCTTCGATGGGTTGAATTCTATTTTTACTCTTGATTATCAGATAAATACCCCAAACAATAAAGGGAATACTTAAATATTGTCCCATATTCAGCCAAAGTCCGCTTTCAAATTCTTCTTGATTGAGTTTAATGAATTCGAGTAAAAATCGCGTACCGAAAATTCCAATCAAAAACACTCCGAATATCAAACCTGTTCGCCTGTACGCTTGTTTTTTCCAATACATCCACCACGTAACGGCAAAAGTGACCAAGCAATAAAGCATTTCATAAATCTGAGTCGGGTGGTGGGGCAGTCCGTCGCCTTGCGGGTCACGTACAAAGATGAATCCCCAGGGCATTTGGCTTACGCTTCCGTAAATTTCGGAGTTCATTAAGTTTCCAAGTCGGATACAAGCGCCGGTTATTGCAACACCGATAACCAACCGGTCGAATCCCCAAATAAATCCTTTATGCGTAACTTTTTTGTCGTAGTAGTACATGGCTACCATGATTCCCAAAGCTCCGCCATGACTCGCTAAACCACCTTGCCATATGTAAAGCAGTTCCCATGGTTTGGCTAAAAACGGATTGCCGTACTTGAAGGTTATTCCCAATATTTTTATCGGTTCGTCAAGCAAATGCCATTCATAGAAAAAACAATGCCCTAATCGAGCTCCGATAATTGTCCCAAGAACCACATAGACAAATTGTTTGTCAATCCATGCATCAGGTAATTTCTCATGTTTGTAAAGCTTGCGGACAATCCAGAGAGCCATCAATATTCCAATTGCCCACAATGCTCCGTACCAACGTACGGTTAGCGGTCCGAGAGAAAACATTTCAGGATTTACATCCCATATGACAAAGTTGAAAATCATAATATCACCGGTCCCTAATCCCTGAAGAGGGAGTTGAAGGGTCTGTTATTAAGTATTTTAAAAGAATTGAAAAATGTTTTTTTATAGTATGAGAAATCGTGCTAAATATTCCCCTTTTTATTTTGGGAGCTTTACCTTCCGTGGCAATTCTTGTATTTTTTACCGCTTCCGCAAGGACAGGGTTCATTTCGTCCCACTTTTTTCTCTACCCGGATTGGTTCTGTTTTTTGAAGTTCACGTGTGTCTTGTTTTGTCGGGTCATAGTTTCCGCGGTTACTCGATACTTCATCTTTTTGCGTTCTGTACTTGCTATAGTCTGAACGTCTTTGTTGCTCTGCCTGACGCACTTCACGAGGATCACGCGTAGGAATCTGACCACGCATGATAATGGACAGCACTTTTCGGTTTGCCGAGTTTATCATCTCTTTAAAAAGACCGAACGACTCTAATTTATAAATCAAAAGCGGATCTTTTTGCTCGTAGCTGGCAGCCTGAACAGATTGGCGCAAGTCATCCAACTGACGCAGGTGTTCTTTCCATTCATCATCAATTACATAGAGTAATGTCTGTTTCTCAAAGTCCCGAATCACTTCACGCCCTTCATTGTTATAGGCGTTTTTCAGATTTGTAGTAATGTTGTAAACTCGCTTACCATCTGTGATAGGAATCAAAATATTTTCAAACTGATCCCCTTTGGTTTCATAGATTTCTTTAATCACCGGATAGGCAATGGACGCCATTTTATCTGTTTTCCGTTTGAAAGTTACGTGCGCTTCTTCACCTACTAATTCAGCTAATTCATCCGGACGAGTTTTTTTGAATTCTTCAGCGGTAACAGGCGAATCCATAGCGTAGATTTTCATCAGATCCATTTCAAACTCTTCAAAATCATCACTGTTTTTAGCAACTTCTACAATGTTTTCAGCTCCATCATATATCATGTTGGAAATATTCATCCCGATTCGTTCACCCATCAAAGCATGCTTCCGTCTTGTGTAAATCACTTCACGCTGCGCGTTCATCACGTCATCATATTCGAGTAATCGTTTACGAATACCGAAGTTGTTTTCTTCCACTTTTTTCTGTGCTCGCTCAATGGAGTTTGAAATCATTTTATGCTCAATCACTTCGCCCTCTTTGAATCCCATTTTGTCCATCATTCCGGAAATCCTTTCCGAACCGAAAAGACGCATCAAGTCATCTTCCAACGAAACGAAAAACACCGAAGATCCCGGGTCTCCCTGACGACCGGCACGACCACGCAACTGCCTGTCCACACGGCGGCTCTCGTGTCTTTCCGTACCTACAATCGCCAATCCGCCTGCAGCTTTCACTTCCGGAGTCAGCTTAATGTCCGTTCCACGACCGGCCATGTTGGTCGCGATGGTGATTGTCCCTTTTCTACCGGCTTCGGCTTCAATATCTGCTTCACGATGGAGGAGTATCGCGTTCAGCACGTTGTGTTTCAGTCCGCGTCCATTCAGCATTCGGCTCAGCAACTCCGAAATTTCTACTGAAGTAGTACCTACCAAAACCGGTCTACCGGCATTCACAAGGCTCTCCACTTCTTCGATTACGGCATTGTATTTTTCTCTGTTTGTACGATAAACACGGTCTTCCATGTCATTTCGTACAATCGGGCGGTTGGTGGGAATTACCACAACGTCCAATTTGTAAATATCCCAAAACTCTCCGGCTTCCGTCTCGGCTGTACCGGTCATCCCGGCAAGTTTTTTATACATACGGAAATAGTTTTGGAGCGTGATGGTAGCAAATGTTTGCGTAGCTGCTTCCACTTTTACGCCTTCTTTTGCTTCTATTGCTTGGTGTAGCCCATCCGAATAACGTCGCCCTTCCATTATACGTCCGGTCTGCTCGTCCACGATTTTCACCTGATTGTCAATCACCACATATTCCACATCTTTTTCAAAAAGCGTGTAGGCTTTCAGCAGCTGATTAATGGTGTGAACTCGTTCGGATTTTACGGAGTAATTTTGGAGAATATCGTCCTTTTTGGCTTGTTTTTCTTCTTTGGATAGGGTAGTGTCTCGTTCCAATTCAGCTATTTCGTCACCTACGTTCGGTAAAACGAAAAGATGCGGATCGTCCGAAGTGCCTGTAATCAAATCAATTCCTTTGTCGGTCATTTCAATCTGATTGTTTTTTTCATCGATTACAAAATAGAGCGGATCTGTGGCTTCGGGCATCCGTCGGTTGTTTTGCTCCATGTAGATTTCTTCGGTTTTCAGCATCGCGGCTTTCACGCCTTGCTCACTCAAGTATTTGATTAAAGGTTTGTTTTTGGGCATACCTTTGTATGAGCGGAAAAGCGCCAAAGTTCCTTCTTCACGCACTTTTTCATCTTCAGATTTCATCTGATTTCGTGCATCAGCAAGGTATTTTGTAACTAACTGACGCTGAGCGCTTACTAATTTCTCTACTTTTGGTCGAAGCTCGTCAAACAGTTGATCTTCGCCTTTCGGTATCGGACCGGAAATAATCAACGGCGTTCTTGCATCGTCAATCAAAACCGAGTCCACCTCATCCACAATCGCATAGTTATGTGGTCGTTGCACCAAGTCGAGAGGACTGGTAGCCATATTGTCACGCAGATAATCGAAACCAAATTCGTTGTTTGTACCGAATGTCACGTCAGCCAAATAAGCTTGACGGCGTTCTTCGGAATTCGGGCGGTGCTTGTCGATACAATCCACCGAAAGTCCGTGAAACATATAGAGCGGTCCCATCCATTCGGAGTCACGTTTTGAAAGGTAATCGTTCACGGTAACTACGTGTACGCCTCTGTGCGCGAGTGCATTAAGGAATACGGGAAGGGTAGCGACCAGTGTTTTACCTTCTCCGGTTGCCATTTCGGCAATTTTTCCTTTGTGTAGCACCACACCGCCAAAAAGCTGCACGTCATAATGCACCATCTCCCATTTGATCAGGTTTCCGCCCGCCGTCCATTCGTTTTTATATACCGCGTCATTGCCGCGTATGGTTACAAAGTCGTGTTTGGTTGCCAAATCTCGGTCAAAATCGTTTGCCGTAACGATAGTTTCCTCATTTTCGGTAAATCTGCGTGCCGTATCTTTTATGATTGCAAAGGCTTCGGGCAGGATTTCAGATAGAACTTTTTCTATTTTTTCGGTAACATCCTTCTCTAATTTATCTATTTCTTTATAAATGTCTTCGCGAAGGTTGAGGTCGGTGTCTTCGACGCCTGCTTTTAATTCAGCTATTTGTTCGTTTTCGGAAGCAATAAACTCCTGAATTTTATTCTTTAATGTCTCTGTGCGCGCACGAAGCTCATCATTGCTCAACAGCTTAATCTCTTCATACGCCGCTTTTATCCGTTCCACATCGGGTGAAACTTCTTTCATATCTCTTTGGGCTTTATTACCCATTAGTTTTTTGAAAATATTAACAAATGCCATATATTATTATTGTCTTTTTTATTTGAGAAATAATCTATTTCAAAATGAATATGCAAAGATAGCTATTTTTTTGAGCGAAAATTGAAATGTTAACAATAAATATTAGTAAATTTAGAGACAGCCATTTATCCAAAGGCAACAAGTGAATGGTTTTCATGTAAACGGAATGAAAAATACGCGTATTTTTTCTGTCCTCATAATCGATTAATTTTAGTAATTTTGCAAATCAAGAAAACTTCTCAAACACATAGTCAATGGCAACATTAAAAGAATTATTTGAACAGGCAACAAACAAAAAGGCAGAAAGCGAAGTTCAAATGGCGGTTTCAGGTTCCAATCGAAAATACTACAGACTTCAAAGCGGCAATGAGTCGTTGGTAGGCGTGGTAGGCACTTCCAAAGAAGAGAATACGGCTTTTATCGAAATGACAAAGCATTTTACCCGGAAAGGGCTTCCCGTACCGAAATTTATTCTCTCATCGGAAGATAATTTGCTTTATTTGCAAGAAGATTTAGGAGATACGTTGCTATTCGATTACGTGAAAAAGGGTCGGCAAACTCGGCTTTTCAGCTCTAACGAAAAGGCAATGCTACACCGAGTCATGGAGATTCTACCTAAGTTTCAAGTGATTGGCGCTCAAGACTTTGACTTTTCAATCTGTTATCCGCAACCGAAATTTAACAAGCGTTCGGTGCTTTGGGATTTAAATTATTTCAAATACTGTTTTTTGAAACCCGGCGGGCTTGATTTTCAGGAAAATGTGTTGGAAGATGATTTTGAAAAACTCGCTGATGCATTGCTTGCAGTTCCCTCGGAGTCGTTTATGTACCGCGACTTCCAGAGCAGGAATGTAATGATAAAAGACAACGAGCCTTTCTTTATTGATTATCAGGGCGGACGAAAAGGGCCCGTTTTCTACGATGTGGCATCGTTTCTTTGGCAAGCAAAAGCACAGTACGGGGAAGAATTGCGGGAAGAACTGCTGCAGACTTACTTACAATCTTTAGGAAAATATATGGATTTTGATGAAGATGAATTTAGGTCCAATCTGAAACTTTTCGTGCTGTTCCGTTTATTGCAGGTACTTGGCGCTTATGGGTTTAGAGGATATTTTGAGAAAAAGCCCCATTTCCTCCAAAGCATACCTTACGCCATGGAAAATCTGCGTGAGCTTATGGCGGTTTCGGATTTTTCGGCATTTCCTTATTTGTTGCGGGTTTTACGAGATTTGTCGGAGCTGAAACAGTACAAGGAAGTAGAGCTTGACCGCCCGCTGGTAGTTACCATTTACAGTTTTTCTTACAAAAAAGGAATACCGAATGATGCTTCGGGTAATGGTGGAGGATATGTTTTTGACTGCCGTGCGGTAAATAACCCGGGAAAATACGAACGGTTTTACAATCTTACGGGATTAGATGAGCCGGTGATTCAGTTTCTGGAAGAAGATGGTGAGATATTGAAGTTCATGCGTAACTCGCTATCACTCGTGGAAGCATCCGTGAAGCGGTACATAGAACGTAAATTTACTAACCTGATGATTTGCTACGGCTGCACGGGCGGACAGCACCGTTCGGTGTATGTTTCGCAAAAAGTAGCCGAACACCTGAATCAAAAGTTTGGAATTGAAGTGCATCTCATTCACCGTGAGCAAAATATAGAGCAAACATTTCCGGGAAAATAAACTTCACCGTTTGTTCATACACACACTTGCATGATTACCAATAAATTTGTAATTTTGCAACCCAAAGCAATAAACGCCAGCAATGAGTACAACCAGCCAACAATTTGATCACGTGACCGCCATTTGCAGTGAAATTTTCAGCAAAAAGCTTAAAGATTACGGTCCATCTTGGCGTATTTTACGTCTAACTTCAGTTACCGATCAGATATTTATCAAAGCAAATCGAATTCGTTCAATCGAAACAAAAGGAGTAAACAAAGTAGGTGAGGACATAAAAAGTGAGTTAATAGCGATTGTAAATTACGGCGTTATCGGGCTGATACAGTTAGAATTAGGTGAAACTACTCATGATGATATAAGCGTAGAAGACGCGCTCGTGCTGTATAATAAATATATCAATGAGGCAAAAAAACTGATGCAGGCTAAAAATCATGATTACGATGAAGCCTGGCGATTGATGCGGACGGAATCATACACCGATTTGATTTTGCAAAAAATTCACCGCACCAAACAAATTGAAGATAATAAAGGTAAAACACTAATTTCTGAAGGAGTTGATGCCAACTATTTCGATATGATTAATTACGCGGTTTTCAGCTTGATAAGATTCGAATTCAGCGATTAGTTTTGAACGGATTAACTAAATAACTACATACAACAACTTAACCAATAGATGATTAGAGATAATCAATACAGATATATTTCAGGAAGTTCGAGGCCGGAATCTCCATTGAATAAGGCTTTTGTGGTTACTCTTGAAGTGATACGCTTGTTATTGGCGGTTGTATTCATTTTCTCCGGATTCGTTAAAGGAATTGATCCGCTCGGATCGACCTATAAATTTGAAGATTATCTGATAGCATTTGGAGGAGGTTTCGAAAAACTCACCATTCTTGCTTTGCCTGCCGCTGTCGCGCTTTCAACTTTTGAGTTAGTTCTCGGACTTTGTTTCTTGTTGAAAATAAAACTTAAAACAACTTCTCTCTTAGCTTTGATTTTAATGGGAATCATGCTGCCTTTGACACTCTACGTGGCTCTTACAAATCCGGTTACGGATTGTGGGTGTTTCGGAGATGCACTCGTAATATCAAATTGGGCTACATTTTATAAAAATATTTTTATCACACTATTTATTCTTCTTTTGCTAATTTTTCACAGCAAACTTCATCCAATATTTATTTCCGGAATTCAATGGATAATGGTGCTTGCCTTTATCCTGATAGGAATTGGAATTTCGTTTTACAGCTACAGAAATCTTCCGATGTTTGATTTCAGACCTTATAAAAAAGGTGTAAACATTCCTGAAGCAATGAAAATTCCACCCGGTAAACCTTTGGATAGATACGACACAAAGTTAGTTTATGAAAAAGATGGAGTAAAACAGGAATTTACGCTCGACAATTATCCTAAAAATGATACTACTTGGGTGTTTGTTGAGCAAAAGTCAACGTTGATTCAAAAAGGTTACGAACCGCCGATTCATAATTTTAGCATTACAGACTCCTACAATAATAACATTACCGATGATGTGTTGAGTTACAGCGGTATTTCACATTTGGCGGTGATGTATGATTTGAAAAAATCTTCTGAAAAAGGGGCAATAATTGCTGAGCAATTTTATCAACGCGCGAAAGCAAATAACGAACCATTTTATGCGCTCACAGCTTCATCAGATGAGGAAATTGAAGATTTCAGAGCGAAAACCGGAGTTACTTTCCCCTTTTACAAAACCGACCCTGTAACACTAAAAACAATAATTAGAGCCAACCCCGGTCTAATGACAATTGAAAATGGTACAATTATAGGAAAGTGGAATTGGAGGGATCTGTAACTTAATGTCAATACGATGAGAGTTTTTTTAGCGGAAACTCTATAGTAGTTTAGTATATTTGTCAGCTTGTTTAAGTCCTGCCTATGCAGCGGGCTAAAGTCTTAATTATTATATGAAACAGCCATTTAAGATAAGTCTTAAACCTAAGGAAATGGTGAATGGCGTGTTCCATACGACCTTAGTGTTAAAAAATAAAATATAATCGTATGAAAGATTGGCGATGGGATTGTCGCCAATCTCTTTTATTAGAAATATTTTCAAAACAAGCGATGAATAACGTATGCTGCAAAAAAGAAATGACTGTTTTTTTAACTAAATAAATCACATTTCACATTTTATCAATTAGTTTTAAATGAAAAAAATCTTTTCGTTGCTGATCCTAATCAGCTGTGCATTAGTGATATCAGCGCAAAATGTATCATTAAGAGAAATGGTAGTGATAGTAAAACCAAATTACTATGACGGGACAATAAAATTCTTAAAAGAGTATAGCAAAACGCTAAAAAGAGAAGGATACTATGACGCTTCCGAAGTCTTAAACGCTTATGCAGAAGGCGGCTTTGGATCTGGATTTATCTATAAAAACGCGGCAAACGGTAAATTTTACGTCGTTACAAACCGACACGTTTTGTCTCAAGCGAAAGATGTTAATATTGAAATTTTTGACGAGGAAGAGACTAAAATCAAGCTCGAAAACTGTACAATCATAGCTGTTGACGAGATGCTGGATTTAGGAATTGTGGAATTACCCGCGTCAGCAAATATCAAGAGTGGATTAACCTTGTCAAATACAAACGTAAACGACGCCGATGAGGTATTTACGGCCGGTTTTCCCGGATTGGGTAAAAATCCTTCGTGGCAACTCGGAAAAGGGATCGTTTCAAACGCCAAGCTACAAAGCGATGAATTGACCAATGGAAGTCCTACTCGTATTATTCAACATACGGCGCAAGTGGATGCCGGAAGTTCGGGCGGACCTCTTTTGGTTCGAGACAGCAATGCTCCGGGTGGATTTTTAGTGGTGGGAATCAACACATGGAAAGCTGAAGGACGTGAAAATGCCAATTTTGCCATTCCGGCTTCAGCCATTCTGAAATTTATTGATAATTATGTAGTCAATGAAAAAGAATTGAATGAAGAAATGTTGCGTAGCAAAGTAAATGATTTTATTACAGCCGGGAAACAAGGATTCTCCAAAGTTCTTCCATTTATTTCTTATCAATACATTGACAATATCACGGTAAATAATTTCTACGATTTGGTGAATTCATCATCAGATAAAGCTGTGGATGCCATGAAAGAGCAATTTGTGAATGGTTATCCGATTGAAGGTGTGCGAATTGCCATTGCAGATGCAATAGTAAGAATGCTGGAAAAAAAATCATTGAGTTTCGTATCGATTGACAATTTTACTGATAATTCGCAGCCTGTCAATGTAGTACTTAGCTCGAATGGTGTAAATACAAATTCTGTTTGGAATGGCGAACGTGGCACTTGGCAGATTTCAGATTTTTCTTTGTTAAATCTGAATAACCTCGGGAAAAAAGGAATTGCAACTGACTTTGGATACACTACATCGATAAAAATTGGTACCGATATACCTCTGAAGTCGCATGAAGGAATCCGATACTCGCTTTCAGTAGAAAGAACTGTCTATACTTTTATGACTTACGGATTCAATTTTCATTACGGTTCGTCGGAGTACATACAAAGTGATTATGATTATGCAGAACATAGATACGACACTACTTATGTATCGAAAAATTACGCCGGATTAGATCTTTCTTTAGGTGGTCAGCTGCCGGTAAAAGTGGGGCAAATCTATCTGATTCCACGCCTACAAGGGTTTTACGGATTGGATTTTGGTGGAGAAAACTTAGGCGGAATGTACTACGGATATAGCTTGGGAGTGGAAGCAGCATACAAATTACAACGAAAAACGTATCTTTTCGTAGGCACGAGCTATAAGCACAAATTATCACCGAAATTCTTTTCTGAAGATAGTTCCAGAGTTAATCCGAGCGGTGTGCCTTACTTGAAATTATATGTCGGCATAAGTTTTTAGTGAAAAATAAACAAATAATATAAATTAATTTTGAAAAATCTCCTTTTCCGCGTTAATTAGCGAAGGATGAAAAGTATTTTTATGAGAAAAAACATAGTAGCAGGTAATTGGAAAATGAACAAAACCCTGCAAGAAGGATTGGCGCTAGCCACAGAGTTAAACACTATTTTATCAAATTCAAAACCAAATTGTGAAGTAGTAATCGGTACGCCGTTTATCCATTTGGCAAGCATTGCTTCAGCCATTGATACATCAAAAATCGGAATCGCCGCCCAAAACTGCGCAGACAAAGAGTCCGGCGCATATACGGGTGAAGTGAGCGCTTCAATGATTAAATCTACCGGAGCCGAATATGTGATTTTAGGACACTCCGAAAGACGCGCTTATTACGGAGAAACGTATGAAATACTTAAAGAAAAAGTACTTTTGGCTCTGAAAAATGAGTTGAAACCAATCTTTTGTATCGGAGAAGTGAAAGAAGAACGCGAAGCAAACAAACAAAATGAAGTTGTGAAAGCTCAGCTTGAAGGTTCTGTTTTTAATCTTTCAGCCGAAGAGTTTAGTAAAATTGTGATTGCTTATGAGCCGGTTTGGGCTATCGGAACAGGTCTGACAGCGACTTCCGAGCAAGCGCAAGAAATTCATGCTTACATACGTGGTTTGATTGCTGATAAATACGGCAAAGAAACAGCTGAAAACACAACCATCCTTTACGGAGGCAGTTGTAACCCCGGAAATGCGAAAGAACTATTCGCAAATCCAGATGTTGACGGCGGTTTGATTGGCGGAGCGTCATTGAAAGCAGCTGATTTTAAAGGAGTAATTGATGGATTCTAAAATTGTTTTCACCAAAAGTAAATGAGTTAAAAGTTTGATACGTCATTCTTGTTTGACGAATTACTATTTCTGACTCGAAGAAAGCAGAATAGGTTAAATATCAATTTCTGAAACAAAAATCCTGCAAGCACGTTGATTGCAGGATTTTTTTGTATTTTTGCAGTTCTGTAAAATTAACATTGGTATCGAAATAAACATTTCTTTCACTATTTACTAACAGAATTTTATAAGTCAAGACGACTTCAGTAAGCGTATTGATATTTTTATCGGTCAGTAATAATTTTTTTTGTTTGCTAAAATTCGTATTTTGAGTTATGGTACGTATTTACGAAGAAAATCCAAATCCAATTCAAATCCGCCATGTGGTGGAGGTGTTACGCAATGGCGGGGTGATAATTGTCCCCACAGATAGTGTATATGCTTTCGCGTGCGATATTCTCAACTCGAACGGAATTGAGATTATTTCAAAGCTGAAGAATTTGGATACCCGTAAATCCAATCTTTCCTTTATCTGCCATGATATCAGCCAGATAAGTGAATATGCAAAGGTAGATGACACGGCATTTAAATTAATGAAAAAGAATTTTCCCGGACCATTCACTTTTATTCTTCAAGGCAGCAGCAGACTTCCCAAGCTCTTCAAAAACAGGAAAACCGTAGGAGTGCGAATACCCAATAATAATATCCCGTTGGAGATTGTTCGCGAACTCGGCAGGCCGATTATGACAAGTTCCATATTGACAGATGATATTACAAATGAATATATTACTTCGCCCGAATTGATTCGTGAGATGTATGACAATCGAGTAGATTTGGTGATTGATGGTGGATTTGGCGGAGTAGTTCATTCTACAATTATTGATTGCTCAGGAGATGAACCGGTATTGACTCGTGAAGGGCTGGGAGAGATCGCTTATTAATTTCGTGTAAGCTCGATATGAAACAGCCATTTAAGATAAATCTCAAATCCAAGAGAATGATTAATGGTGAGGTTGTTTTTTCATGTTAATATTCAGCTTGCATTTAGGTTCACATTTTTAAGCCTTATTGTCTTAATTGACAGCATAAAAGAAAATGAACTATTTTGTCTAAACTCCTTAAATTCAGCTGATTTACACAAATCATAAAAATATAATTTCAAAATCGCTGACAAAATTTTCCTCATATCGGACTCTTTTGGCTAATTCTTATTTTGATGCGCTAGGTGAAATGTACTTTTACTCTGTATAGAAAAAAGTCTGTATTTCTAGCTCCATAATTTACATTAATAAATCGTTGTAAATTTTGATTAAGCGCTTCAGCTTTTGCATTGGTTTCTTTGGCTATAAAGTAGTGGAGTATTTGAGCTGAGTTTTTTTCTATCAGATAGGCTATGTTTTCTACTTCTTCAATAGCTGTTTGCTTTAGCTCATCAATCAGTTGTTTTATTTTATACTGTTTTTCTTCTCTTGTTTTCTTATAGGTTGATTTGCCTTTTGGTGCTGTAAACCATTGTCTGATTTTTAAGACACAATGATATGCTGTTTTGATTTCCGGATAGAGCTCAAACAGTATCTCGGCTCTTTGTTTTTGTTGTATGCTCCATTGGTTTGGAAGCAGGAATAACAAGCCTCTGCTTCTTGCCAAAAGCTGTAAAGTAGTGTCTCCATTGGAAAAACAAACTTCCGGAAAAGATTCTTTTTTCTGCTTTGCTTTTCTACGTAGAGCCAGTTCTTGCTGACGGTATCTGATTCGTACCGACTGAAGTTGTTCGATAATATTTTTTATGACATGAAATTTATCTATCACATGATATGCATTCATGAAAGC
>JAAYIT010000359.1 GCA_012523295.1 Porphyromonadaceae bacterium
AGAAAATTTTCACATTACTATTTGTTGCCACAGCAACCATGTGCTTACATGCACAAACATTTACAAATTTCCAAGCCGGACTTAATAGTTTTTTCGGAGGTGGCTTAGAGCATAATGGATTAATCTACTTCACTGCAACTACGCCTTCAACCGGAAATGAGTTATGGGTCACAGACGGAACGCATTTCGGCACTAAAACGGTTAGGGAAATTAATCCGGGAACAAACTCAGCACTTGTAAGTTATCTTATCTCATTCAACAATAAGGTTTTGTTTTCTGCAAATAATGGTACGCATGGCAGAGAACTTTGGGAAACGGATGGAACTTATACCGGAACAAAAATGATAAAAGACATCAACCCGGGCGCTCAGCATTCTTCACCCGGACCTTTTTTGTATTATTCTGTAGGTCCAATGATTCACCAGCAAATGTTGATTTTTTCAGCAAATAATGGCTCCACCGGAATTGAGCTGTATAAATACGCGCAGTTCATTAATCCGCTTACTTCCCTTTTTTACTGGGATGTGGCATTAATCAAAGATATAGACTTAGGTGCAGGCCACTCAAAGCCGGAAAATTTTACGATATATAAAGGAAAAGTCTATTTTTCGGCTAACGAAGGAACAACCCACGGTAAAAGAGGGAATGAACTATGGGTAACCGACGGCACCGAAGGAGGCACCAGGGTAGTGAGAGACATAAACCCGGGAAATGGAAATTCTTTTCCGTCTCATTTTGCTGTTAGCAATGATTTACTGTTTTTTAGAGCAGATGATGGTACAAATGGAGCAGAACTATGGGTTACAGACGGAACTATTGCCGGTACAAAAATGGTAAAGAATATCAATGCTTCCGGTGGTTCATATCCCATGCATTTATACAGTTTCAACAATAAAGTTTATTTCAGCGCTGCCGATGACGGTACCAAACGTAACCTTTGGGTAAGCGACGGTACGACTGCCGGAACAAAAAAAGTTGAAGGATTATATACAAGTTATTCTTCCATGAGTTTCGAACCAAAAGATTTTACGGAATTAAACGGCGAGCTTTATTTTAGTGGCTTTAGGAAACAATTATGGAAGTTAGACAACAGCACCGGAAAAGCCACGCGTGTAAGAACGATAAATACTAGCTCGGCTGTTGAAGGTGTTGATTTTTTCACCGTTTACAATGGAAAATTATATTTCAGAGGATATACTCTTGCAAACGGGCACTCGCTTTGGGAAAGCGACGGTACATACGACGGCACAAAGATTATTGAACCTCCGGTCTCAACCAATACAGACCCGCTTGGAGGTACGAGCTTCTCAATGAAAGCTTTTAGTGATGGATTGTATTTCAATGCCAACTTTGACTCAAACGGCTGGTCAGCGTGGAAGGTAACCACCAACCCCACTTCCGTTGACAGAATTTCACAAGCAGACCTGAGTATCTACCCCAATCCGGTGGCAGAGCGCTTGAATATCCGTACTGACTTTACGGTGAAAGAAATCAGACTCATATCCATGACCGGTCAGACAGTCGGCACGTGGAAAAACACCCAATCAGTATCGCTTGCCGGAATTGATCAAGGTGCCTATATCGTGCATATCGACACGAGTGAAGGAACAGCGGTGAGGAAAGTGATGAAGAAATAGATTTGATTTAATTTTCACAATAGTGATGAGGCGAGAATTTTTCTCCGGATAAATCACTTTATATTCATGAGTTGAAGCATGTTGTATGTTCAATTAAAAATCAATAACTCAACTATTAAACTTGTGGTGAAGTAGTAAGGTTGTTTTTCATGAGTCAGCGAAAGTGTAGTTCAATACGGCACTTTCGCTTTCTTTTAAAAATATTCGAGATAAAATATTGTGTGATTGTAAAATATGTCGTATATTTGCACGCTCAATTCGAATGGGGTAAAATGAAAAGCAGCAATGCTCAAAAACAGATATTGGAGCAACTCACCTCACCGATGTAATCTCTAAAATAATAATTGAATGTACGCAATTGTAGAAATCTTGGGTCAACAATTTAAAGTTGAACAAGGAAAAAGACTGTTCGTTCACCGCATGAACGAAGCCGAAACAGGCTCGACAGTTGAATTTGACAGAGTGCTTTTAGTTGATAACGATGGAGCCGTAACAGTTGGTTCACCCGTTGTAGAAGGCGCAAAAGTAGTATGCGAAGTAGTTTCGCACCTGAGAGGTAAAAAAGTGATTGTTTTCCACAAAAAACGCCGTAAAGGATACAGAAAACGCAACGGTCACAGACAAAACTTCACCGAATTAACAATTAAAGAAATAGTAGCTTAACCGATAAAAAATTTAGAAGAAAATGGCACATAAGAAAGGACAAGGTAGTTCAAATAACGGTCGTGAATCGGAAAGCAAACGACTTGGAGTGAAAATTTTTGGCGGACAATACGCCAAAGCAGGTAATATTATAGTTCGTCAGCGTGGTACAAAACACCACCCGGGTCAAAATATGGGAATTGGTAAAGACCACACGCTTTTCGCATTGATTGACGGAACTGTTGAGTTTAGAAAAAAGAAAAACAACCGCTCATATGTTTCAATTGTTCCTGTAGAGCAAAATTAACAGAGCGAAATCAACTTATAAAGAATCTCTTGCAAGAAATTGTAAGAGATTTTTTTGTTATAACTCACCTAAATTCCACGAGAGGAGGGCTTTTTAGCGATTCCCATTTTTGAAATCTTTCTGATAAATAATAATTGTTGGCAATATATTTTGTAACTTTGTCTCAAAATGGAATATGAATTTCCCAATTGTAATTCGTAAATTTTTAAATTGAAAATAAAACTTAGATGCTGACACTCAAGTACATTACCGAGAATACCGAAGAAGTTATCAAACGGCTGGCAAAAAAGCATTTTCACGATGCCGAAATGATAAATAACATAGTAGAATTAGACGAACGGCGTAAAATAACCCAGACCGCAGCTGATAATTTTGCAGCAGAACTGAATACCATTTCGAAGGAAATAGGGATGCTGTTCAAGCAAGGCAAGCAGGCTGAAGCGAATGAAGCGAAAGAACAAACAGTTGTTTTGAAAGAAAATGTAAGCAAACTGACTGAGCAACGCGAAGAAATTGAACGAAAGCTGAATGATTTGTTGGTTCAAGTTCCGAATTTACCACATGATAGTGTCCCGGAAGGGAAACAGGCAGAAGATAATGTTGTGGAAAGAAGCGGCGGAGAATTTCCGAAACTGTTTGATGGAGCAGTTCCGCATTGGGAACTGGCGAAAAAATACGATTTGATTGATTTTGAGCTTGGTGTAAAGATTACAGGTTCCGGTTTTCCTGTTTACAAAGGAAAAGGAGCGAGATTACAGCGCGCATTAATCAATTTCTTTCTTGATAATGCCCGCGATGCCGGATACTTAGAAGTGCAGCCGCCGTATGTGGTGAACGCAGCTTCGGGTTACGGAACAGGTCAACTTCCTGATAAAGAGGGACAAATGTATCACGCGGAATTGGATGATTTGTACCTGATCCCAACTTCTGAAGTCCCTGTGACGAATATTTACCGTGATGTGATTTTGAATGAAGAAGATCTTCCGATTAAAAATACGGCCTATTCCGCTTGTTTCCGCCGTGAAGCCGGATCGTACGGAAAAGATGTTCGCGGACTGAATCGCCTTCACCAGTTTGACAAAGTGGAAATTGTCCGAATTGATACACCTGAAAATTCGTATAATTCGCTGAAAGAGATGGTCGATTATGTACAGACTTTAGTAGAAAAATTGGAACTTCCGTGGCGGATTCTCCGACTTTGCGGAGGTGATATGAGCTTTACTTCGGCACTCACATTTGACTTTGAAGTGTATTCAGCGGCACAGGAGCGCTGGCTTGAAGTGAGCTCGGTATCTAACTTTGAAAGCTACCAAGCCAACCGTCTGAAATGCCGTTACCGTGGCAATGAAAGCAAGAAAACCGAACTTTGCCACACCCTGAACGGAAGCGCTCTCGCGCTGCCACGTATCGTAGCGGCACTGTTAGAAAATAATCAGACGCCGGAGGGTATCCGAATCCCGAAAGCATTGGTGCCTTATACGGGATTTGAAATGATAAATTAAGCCTGATGCACGAAATTTGAAGTCGGAAGTACAAAATGCGGAGAATACCCGCATTTTTTTGGTTTAATACACAGTTTTGCCTCAACTAAATTTGCAAAAACAATAAAAAATTTCTACTTTCACAAAAAAATCAAAAAACACTTTATTCTTAAAAATTAACCTACCATGGCAACCATCACTACCACTATCTTTATAGGTCAATCTCATCCGAATCATGGCGGAATAAGCCCAACGCATATTATTCTGCTGACCGAAAACAGCCGCCCGTCACTCACGCTTCGCTCGATGGAGGGAGATCAAAAGCCGATTACAATTATCCCTACCATCGAAAATATGGTGGATGACATTTATCTGATGATTGCGGTTTATGTGTTGAAAAAAATCAAAACGAGAAAAGAGTTGTATAATGAAAAAAATGAGAGTCTGTACGAGATTTTTGACGAAGACAGCCGAAAATCGATGTACAGACAAGTGATGACAGACCTTCAGAAGTTGAATATGAAGATAGTTTTCAATCTGCTTGACGGAAGTAACCTGATTCATCAAATCGAAAAAATCAAACAATATCCGGTTGATTTTGAAATAACCAAACCTTTTATTGTCAGAGAGTACAGCCCTTGGCAAAACAAAGTCATACAGCGGGAGTTTAATTGATTCTTACCAACCTGCCATCACGGCATAGGTGCGCATTGGGCAATGATTGTGCAGAGCAATCTGTCATGCAGTTCTAATGTATGCAGTACCTGTCATTGCGGTGAATATTTTTGTCGCGGGTAAACTTTCTCAACTCTCTTTCCTCAATTCCACCAACGCCTTTTTTATAGCCTCATCTTCCTTATTCACCATTGGGAAGAAGTTGCTGTCGCCAAGCATATTTCTGACAATATAAGATTTTATCTGATTGTTTATCACGTCTTTAGAAATATCTATTTCACGTTTTACCGGTTTTACCCCTTTTACGTTTGCAAATGCAATGAACTCATTCAATAAGTTTTGTGTGGAGAGAAATTTTTCCATTTCCTGCCAGTTTTTATACTTTTTCAGAGCTGCACGGTTTTTATCGGTATATTGAAAAGCAAACTGGTATGTGTAGCCGTAATTGACCACTTTAGTCAGGTAAGGTGAGTATTTCGAAGTGTCTCTCGGTACGAAAATATCCGGCATTATTCCACCACCGCCATAGACTGTTCTTCCTTTCAATGTTTTGTATGTCAATGAGTCAGATAGCTGAATACTGTCTTTGCTGTCAAATTCACCATGTTCGAATCGTTTGAGAATATCCATTTCGTAATCTTTCCCTTTTCCGATTTCATATGGTTTCTGGATACTTCTGCCTGAAGGTGTAAAATAACGCGCCACCGTCAATCGTACCGCCGATCCGTCAGCAAAAGGTATTTGTGTCTGTACCAGCCCTTTGCCGAAAGAGCGGCGACCAATAATTGTTCCCCGGTCATTATCCTGAATTGCTCCGGCAAAAATTTCACTGGCAGATGCGCTGAATTCATCAATGAGAACTACCAGCGGATTATTGATGCAAGTTCCGGTACCATCGGCTTTTGCTTCGGTACGGGGATAGGCTTTCCCTTCAGAGTAAACAATCATCTGACCTTTGGGAAGAAATTCGTTAATCATCCGAATCGCCACGTCCATTAAACCGCCACTGTTTTCACGTAAATCGATAATATATTTCGTGGCGCCTTTTGCTCGGAGTTCGGCTATGGCATGCAGAAACTCATTGTACGTGTTGGTCCCAAAATTGTTGTTCAGTCCGATAAAACCTACACCGGGTTCAATAATATACGAAACGGTAACAGAATGTAACGGAATTTCTCCACGTGTAATTTTGTAAGTAAGCATTTCGGGAGTTCCAAATCTCTTTACGCCCACTTTTACGACAGTTCCTTTAGGGCCTCTCAATTTACGGAGTACTTTTTCATTGTTAATCACATCTTTTCCAACGAAAGCCGTGTCATTGACCTGAATGATACGGTCGCCAGCCATGATTCCGGCTTTTTCGGAAGGACCTCCGCTGATAACTGAAACAATCATTATCGTATCATTCTGGATGTTGAACTGCACACCGATACCGCTGAAACTTCCTTCAAGCTCACTGTTCACATTCTCATAATCTGCTGCCGGAATATACACCGAATGAGGGTCTAATTTGGAAATAATATCGTTCATTGCCTCTTCTGTAAGGCTGTCCAAAGGGACATTGTCCACATATTCCGAATCAATCAGTGATAACAGTTGATCGAGCTTGTTGGATTGTCCTCTCAATGAAAGGATGTTTCGCAACTCAAGCAGATTTTTTCCACTGTTTGCATTCTTAGCGACCTCATTACCAATAACAATCCCCGCAATTGCTGAGAATACGATCAATATAATTACCCAAATACTGTTTTTTGTCATTTTTTTTTGTTGATTTGTATATTTTTAAGTTAGCGGGTTACTCATTTTCTGCCAAAAACACCACCTCTATTCCTGCCCTTTCAAGTAGCTCCACACCATCCATTATCCGATACATTTCTCCGTAAACTACACGTTTTATTCCGGACTGGATGATTAATTTTGAACATTCCATACACGGCGAAGCGGTTACGTAAAGCGTTGCTCCATCGCTGCTGTTGTGTGAACGCGCTACTTTAGTGATTGCATTCGCTTCAGCGTGAAGCACATAGGGTTTTGAAACATTGTTTTCATCCTCACAGTGATTTTCAAATCCGGAAGGTGTTCCGTTGTACCCATCTGAAATTATCATTTTGTTTTTCACAAGCAAAGCGCCAACTTTTCGCCGTTCGCAATACGAGTTTTCAGCCCAGATCCGAGCCATCCGCATATATCGTTTGTCTAAAAGAAGTTGTTTGTTGTCCATGTTTATAAAAAAAACGATCCTGTCCTCGTAAAGATCTAATTAGAAGTGAGTTAAGTTAAAAAAGCATTAAAATATCAAAAGCAAATTGCTAACACACCTTATTTGCATCCTTACAAAATCTACGAACTTAATAATTCTTCTGCGAATGCTGTCAGGTTTACTCCTGAAAAATTTCCGGAGGACATAAATAAAAGTACAGAATTTTTATAATCTAATTCACCAAGCTTTTCCCGGAGTTCTTTTGAATCGGTATAAACCTCCAAATTTTCACCACCGAATGCTCTTTTTACCTGTTCGGGATTCAGATCGTCAAGTCGTTTTTGTTCAATTACCTCCGGGCTATAATAAACAAATGCAATGTCCGCATCTTTCATGCTTCCTTCATATTGAGGTAAAAAGTCTTCCATCAAGCTGCTGTAAGTATGGAGTTCCATGCAGGCAATGATTTTTCTGTCCGGATATTGTTTTTTTACAGCTTTTACAGTAGCGTTGAGTTTTGAAGGTGAATGTGCGAAATCCTTAAAAGCAACCCGATCCGGTTTATCTACAATTTTTTGCATTCGGTTGGAAGCTCCGGGGAAATCGGCAATCGCTTCAAAGAACTTATCGTCCATTATACCCACTTGCTTGCAGGCTAAGCGCGCAGCTTCCAAGTTTTGCAAATTGTGCTCTCCGAAAATTTTCAGCTTGACTGTTTTTTTTCCTGATTTTATGTATGTGATACCATCTTTTATCTCGTATTTAGGAGTTTGGTATGGCAATGAAATAACATCTATTCTGGAGGTTTCTTTTACAATTTTTCTTAAGTTTTCATCTTCCTTAAAGTAAATCAGCCTTCCTTGAATATCCATTGACTCAATAAAATGGATGAACTGTTCCACGTAATTCTCGAAAGTGGGGAAGACATTGACGTGGTCCCAGGCAATTCCGGTAATTACTCCAATGTGTGCTTTGTAAAGGTGAAATTTTGGTCGCGGATCAAGTGTAGAAGTCAGATATTCATCACCTTCAAATACGGCTACCCGTGCATCGTCGCTCAGGCTTACCATATTTTCAAAACCGTCTATCAACGCGCCAACCATATAGTCTGCCTTGAAATTCACCTTGCGCATTACGTGGAGAATCATAGCCGTAGTTGTGGTTTTTCCGTGGCTTCCTCCAACTACAATTCTTGTTTTGCTTCGGGTTTGTTCGTAAAGATATTCAGGGAATGAATAAATTTTCAGTCCAATTTTCTTTGCCATCAGAAGCTCCGGGTTGTCCGCTTTCGCATGCATACCCAGAATCACCGCATCCAACTGATTTGTAATCTTCTCCGGGAACCAACCCATTTTTGGGGGTAGTAATCCATTTTCTTTCAGCCGGCTATAGGATGGTTCGAAAATTTCATCATCCGATCCCGAAACTTGATATAAGGTTTTACTGTGGAGAGCAATCGCTAAATTGTGCATTGCAGCGCCTCCAATGGCTATGAAATGAACTCGATACATTGGTATTAATTTTAAAGTTTAAAGCTTTACGTTTACTGATTTTCACGTAAACATAAAAACAAGAAACAGCTAGCAAGAAACTTGTATAGACATTCTGTTTTTATAAAAAAAAAACATACCTTTGCAAGTTGATATTCTGCAAATTTAGTAAGAATTTAGTAATAAGATGCAAAATAAGCGTGTGAAATTATATAAAATTCAGGCAGGAACGTTTTTTGCTGATGGTGGAGCGGTGTTTGGGGTGGTACCAAAGAAGGTGTGGCAAAAGCGATATCCATGTAACGAGGAAAACTTCTGTACACTGGGAATGAGGTGTTTAGTGGTGAAAACGCCTGAGAAATTAATACTGGTCGATACCGGTACGGGAGAAAAACAGCTCGAATATCTGAAGTATTATCAGTTTTCCGGAATAGTTGATTTCGATAAGGAGTTGAGAAAAATCGGGTATTCGGCTGATGAGGTAACCGATGTTATCCTCACTCATCTCCACTTTGATCACTGCGGAACGTGTACTCGCCGAGATGAAAATGATGAATTAGTTTTGACTTTCCCAAATGCAACGCATTGGGTTGGTAAAACGCAATGGGAAAATTTTCTGAATCCCAATGTGCGGGAAGGCGACTCCTACTTTCCAGAAAACATGCTTCCCGTAGAAGAGGCAGGAAAATTAAAATTAGTTGAGAATGAGATGCATATCTGTCCGGAAGTAAAGGTTAAAATCTTCAATGGACATACTGCGGGCCAACTTTCCCCGTATGTCGCTGTAGGCGACAAAACACTGGTTTACACCGGAGATGTTATTCCGTTGGTGGCAAATTTACCGATAGCTTGGGTTTCTTCTTATGATACACAGCCGATTATTTCCATGCAAGATAAAGAACGGATGCTGAGTGAAGCTACGAAGGAAAATCAGATTCTGTTTTTTGAGCATGATGTGCATAATGAATGCTGTACAGTGCTTAAGGTGAATGGAAAATACAGGGTGGACGAGGTGTTTACTCTTGAAGAATTGGCGTCGAAATTTTAGTGAGAAACAAAAAAATCTTAACATAATAATACAATACACAGAATAAATTTATGAAGAAGAGTATTTATTTTTTCAGCATTTTGACAATAATGCTAGTTACTTTTTCTTCTTGTAAAAAAGAAGATCCGGTTAACGCGACCAAAATAAACAAGGTTTCTCAATTTGTTTACGATGGTATGTCATTGTTTTATTTCTGGTCTAATGAAATGATAGATAAAAAACCAACTCTTGATGACAATGACCCGAAAATTTATTTCAGCAGCCTTTTGAATAGTTTAGATAAAAAAGAAGGTTGGTCGTTTATTACAGACAATGTTGAGGAGCTATTGGCCGATTTTTCAGGTGAACCTAAAGATTTTGGTTTTTCGGTGGGATTTATACCTGTGAACTCTGCCCAAACAGAATTCGTCGCATTTGTTCAGTATGTTTACCCCAATACTCCCGCTGCAAATGCAGGAATAGAAAGGCTTGATTTTATCGGTAGAATTAATGATAAGCCGATTACTGAGAATAACTATATGGATTTGTACAGTTCGACTTCTAAAAAGTTTACATTGTTTA
>JAAYIT010000360.1 GCA_012523295.1 Porphyromonadaceae bacterium
GCCTTTTGAGACTATCAGGTTAAGCTTGCGAAAGTTTAGTAAAGAATAAATATGATTATCCGTTTTTGTTCTTAATCTAAAATAATGTTTTTTTAGATTGGGACTAACCGTTCAACTTGGTTTGTCCCGTTGTCTAACGACGTAATTAGGCAAAAATCTCGAATATCGGGATGGTTGCGGTGCGACAATTCAAAATTGCTACAAATAGGAATGATCGCGGATAATCATAAAACAAATTTTAATCTTATGAAGAAATTAATTGATTATATCTCAGAAAAAACTAACACAGAAATAATCCACTTTCATCCGATTTCCGGCGGTGATATTTCTGCGGCATATTTAATAGAATCCGAAAAAAGAAAATTTTTTCTCAAAGTCAATAGTAAATCATTTGCTAAAGAGATGTTTTTAGCTGAGCAAAAAGGTTTACAAACAATCGAAAATACGAAAACCATTGCCGTTCCACATGTTCATTTAGTAGATCAATCTGGGGGAAAGTCATTTCTGCTGATTGACTTTATCGAAAATCGACGCCCAAATACGAAAGATTACAAGCATTTCGGAAGAGATTTAGCCAAATTACACTCTGTAACAACTGAAAAATTTGGCTTTTCATCGGATAATTTCATTGGAAGTTTACCACAATCAAACACGGCGCACACCGATTGGGCTGAATTTTATTGGTCGGAAAGAATAAGTCCGCAGTTGCAGTTTTCAAAAGAAAGAGAATCGCTGAATAAAGACATAATCCCCACAAAAGAGACCGCGTTAAAAGTATTCAGACAGATTTTTGGCGAAATAAAGCCGTCATTATTACATGGAGATTTGTGGGGCGGAAATTATTTGATTGCTACAGACGGTACACCTTTTCTAATCGATCCGGCAATTTATTACGGACATTCAATGGTTGATATTGCCATGTCGCAACTGTTTGGCGGATTCGATTCGGAGTTTTACGAATCTTACCACGAAATCATTCCAAAACAAACCTACAATCAAGAGCAGATTAAACTTTACCAACTTTATTATTTGTTAGTTCACCTGAATTTGTTTGGGATGAGCTACAGAAGCAGTGTTGTGGATATTTTGCAAAGGTATTTTTAAGAATTAAATCGAGACGGGCATGCAATACATTTCAGGAATGATTTTTTTGACATCAATCTTCTTCCTGTTTATCGTCATTGTCGTTATTTTCATCCACCTCTTCAAATTCTACATACTCACCCACGTCATCTCCAAAAACTTTATCACGATTTCTTATGTCTGTGTAGGTGTGGGTTTGATTATTTTTAGTTGGCTTTTGCTTTCTGCCAAAACCAAATAAAGTACGCAATATTTTCACGCCTAATGCTCCCGTGAGAAATAGAATCAAACCAAAAAATATATTTAACCCAAAAAGTAATTTAATCATGATCTTTTTGTTTCCTTTTAATATTCTACCTGCCTGAGTCCGGTTAATTATTTTGTTAGAAAAATGAAATAGAGATTATATAAGTTGTAGTGTTAATTGTCACTGAAATTATAAAACATCAACAACTTACTAAATGTGAGAGCAATAATAAACTAAGTCATATGAATTCTAATGAATTCAAAATAACATAACCGGTTGATTGTATTTTAATACACATTTTGCGCCACCCTTTTCACACTTTCTGTTGCCATAAGGCTGTAAAAATGGATACTCGGCACGCCTCTGGCTATTAATTCTTTAGCTTGCAGTGTACACCATTCTACTCCAACTTCTGCTGCCTCCTCATCTGTTTTAGCTTTACGTAGTGCGCGTGCAAAATCTTCCGGAATTTCAGACTTGAAAATCTTTGGCAAAACAGTTAACTGATTTTTTAATGTAATGGGTTTCAGCCCCGGAATTATCGGCACATTAATCCCTTTCTCCCGGCATTTTTCAACAAAATAAAAATATTTACTATTATCAAAAAACATTTGAGTAACCAGATATTCAGCTCCATTATCGACTTTCTTTTTTGCCCAATAAAGCTCACTTTCTAAGTTTGGCGCTTCTTCATGTTTCTCCGGATAGCATGCCATTCCGTAAGAAAAAGGCTCGTCGATTTCTCTCATTTTAGAACCATCCAGAAAGTAGCCTTCATTGAATCTGTTTACCTGCTCTTGTAATTCGGTTGCATAAGCATGCCCGGTCGGAGTAAAGCTTACTTCATGTTTAGCTTTATCACCGCGTAGCAACAGCAAGTCATTGATATTCAAAAACTTTAAGTCTATGAGCACGTATTCTGTCTCTTCTTTCGTGAAACCACTGCAAATAATATGCGGAACGACCGGGATGTTGTATTTGTTTTTAATAGCAGCGGCAACAGCGACCGTTCCGGGTCTTTTCCTGATTGCTACTTGCTCAAAAAGCCCTTGTTGGTTTTCTCTAAAAACCAATTCAGAGCGATGCGTAGTAATATTAATGTACTTCGGATCAAATTCACGCAGTGTATCAATCGTTTTATAAACACCTTTTATGCCGTTTCCTTTTAGCGGAGGCAACAATTCAAATGAAAAAGCAGTTTTTTTTGAAGATTTAATTATATCTACGATACTCATTTCTATTATTTTTTCAGTAAAATGACAAAATTACAAAGAATTTTTTAATAAAGTTGCCCAAAAACAGAGACAACTTGCTTATTTATGAATATTTCTACGATTTTATGAAAATAAATGCAAAAAACCTTGTCGGATATGCATAAACGTTGTATATTTGCACGATTATTGTCATAATTATACCAAAATGAAAAATAAAAAGTATAGATTAACTGTTATTTCGGAGATTTTAAGACTACAAGTAATTGGAAATCAAGAAGAATTATTAGAGTTGCTAAAAGAAAGAGGCTTTGATATAACGCAAGCAACTTTATCGAGAGACTTGAAAGCGCTTAAAGTTGCTAAAACTCCACTTTCAAACGGAACGTATAAATATGTATTACCTCCACAAATAAAGCCGATATCCGACAAGCTGGCTTCCCAAAATTTCACTTCACACGGTGCGGTCTTGAGTTTGGATTTTTCCGGTCAACTGGCAATCGTAAAAACAAAACCCGGCTATGCAAGTGCAATAGCGTGGGATATAGACAACCGCGCTACCGACGAGGTTTTAGGCACTATCGCGGGAGATGACACAGTTTTGTTGATTCCGCGTGAAGGAGTTTCGAGAGAGGAAATAATGAAGGTTATAAACATTATTTTTCAAGAAAGAAACTAAAATTGAATCATTAAGTGTGTAGTTTGCGTTTTGAAAAAACAGTTTACAATATTCATATAAATTTATAATTATTCAAAACCGTAATAGCTGCAACTGATTCGAGTAGAAAAAGACTAACAAAGAAAATGAAAGAAATATCAAAAAAATTAGAAGATATATCGATATTAATTGCTGACGAAAGTCATATCCCTTTTATCCCCGTAATATTAAAAACCATGTCTGATGCTGCGAAAGTTCGTGGCACAGGTATTTCCCAGCGACAACCGGAATATATTAAACAAAAAATGGTGGAGCGAAAAGCAATTATCGCGCTCACACAAAACATGGAGTTTGCCGGATTTTGCTACATCGAGTCGTGGAGCAACAAAGATTATGTTGCCAACTCGGGATTGATTGTTGTAGAAAAATTTCGTGGTCACGGATTAGCAAAACGCATCAAGAAGAAAGCATTTCAGCTGTCACGTGAGCGTTTTCCTAATGCTAAAATATTTGGGATTACCACCGGACTGGCCGTTATGAAAATCAACTCGGAATTAGGTTACCGACCCGTTCCCTATTCAGAACTGACGGATGATGATGAGTTTTGGAAAGGGTGTGAAAGTTGTCCGAACTACGATATTTTACAACGAACAAACAGAAAATATTGCCTATGCACCGGTATGCTTTATGATCCGGGTTGGGAAAAAGAGAAAGAGAAAGCAGAAGAGAAAAACAAACCAAAAGTAAAAACATTAGTAGTAAAACCGGTAAAAAAACCGACAAGAAATACAGCAAAAATGAACGGGACTAAAAGAAAAGTAAAACGGAAACCGGCAAATTTGCTGAAGATTAATTTATTTTAAAATTTTTAATTCCTCGATTTAAATAAAAGGGTGTTTTTTATATGAAACAGCCATTTAAGATAACTCTTAAGCCTAAGAAAATGATTAATGGCGTGTTACATATGACCTTAATGTAAAGAATAAAATATAACCGAATGAAAGAGAAAGTAGTTTTAGCATTTAGCGGCGGATTGGACACTTCGTTTTGTGCCATGTATTTAGCCAAAGAAAAAGGATATGATGTTTACACGGCTGTAGCCAATACGGGCGGATTTTCCGAAGAAGAATTAAAAAACATTGAAGAAAGAGCCTACAAGCTTGGTTCAGTTAAGCACGTAACGCTTGATGTTACTCAAGAATATTACGACAAAAGCATCAAGTATATGGTTTTTGGCAATGTGCTGCGAAACGGAACTTACCCTATATCGGTAAGCTCGGAGCGGATATTTCAAGCCATAGCCATTATTAACTACGCAAAGGAAATTGAAGCCGATTACGTTGCACATGGTAGCACCGGAGCAGGGAATGACCAGATTCGTTTCGATTTGACTTTTGAAATCCTGGCACCGGAAATTAAAATCCTGACTCCTACGCGTGATATGATTTTGACTCGCGAGTATGAAATCAATTATCTGAAAAATCACGGCTATGAAGCCGATTTCAAAAAACTTGAATACTCCATCAACAAGGGACTTTGGGGCACTTCGATAGGAGGAAAAGAGACGCTGAAATCTGAACAAACCTTACCCGAAGAAGCTTATCCGAGCCAACTACTAAAAACAGAAGAAGAGACAGTAACAATCGGTTTTGAGAAGGGAGAAATAGTGTCTGTTAACGATGAAAAATCAGATAACAAAATCTACCTGATCAACAAGATAGAGAACATTGCCAAAAAGTTTGCAATCGGACGGGATATGCACATCGGTGATACGATTATCGGAATTAAAGGACGCGTAGGTTTTGAAGCTGCTGCTCCTATTTTGATTATCAATGCTCACAAAATGCTTGAAAAGCACACGCTTACCAAATGGCAGCAATACTGGAAAGACCAACTCGGCACTTGGTACGGCATGTTTCTGCATGAGGCGCAATACTTAGAACCGGTGATGCGCGACATTGAAAAATTTCTCGAAAGTTCTCAGGAAAATGTAACCGGGAAAGTCATCATTACGCTAAGACCGTACAGCTACACGCTTGTGGGAGTAGAAAGTGACTTTGACCTAATGAAAACTGATTTTGGAGAATACGGTGAAGTAAATAAAGCGTGGACTGCCGACGATGTAAAAGGTTTTACAAAGATTCTTGGTAATCAGATGAAGATTTATCATAACTTAATGAGAAAAAACGACAAATAAATATACAACAGTTGTGTCATAATACTAAAAAAGCGTTTCCGAATAACCGGAAACGCTTTACTTAATACATTTTCATTAACAAGGATTAAGGTTTAGCGATAATTCAAAGCAGAAAATGTATCAAGCTAATAAGTTTGAAACTGCAACAGTTTCATAAAGAATTGAATTTCAAATATAAGCACTCCCGACTTCACAGTTAGGAGTGCTCTTGTTTCAAACATAAATAAAAAAAATATTCATTAGCTAAAACTAAAAAATGAAAAACAATTCATTTATATATACGCAATTTATATACCAAAATTATTGATTACAGAATAAGTTGATTTACTTAACTTTTTTTATGTAAACAATTTTTACAGTTGCCGATTTTTGAATAATTATACTCTCCTGCGCTGAATATAAATTCATTTTCTAAATATCTATATTTTTTGTAATTTTGCACGTTCAAAATTTTGGTTAATCTGCCGATCAGTTAATCAGCTTAATTCACTATAGTCTAATAGCTTAAAATTGATCTGAGAAAAATATATCAGAGTTTTCTCCGGCCAGTTGAGATGATATAGCGCATGGTTTTCGGGCAGGTGGAGAGACAGCCTATAAGTTTGGGGCTGCATAACACGCTCAACGTGTTGACAGCAAGTTGGAGAGAGTGGTTGACGAACAGTAGCAAGAGAAGCGCCGCATCGCCTGTCATCAGCTTGAAGTATTGCGCTTCGGCGGCTCGTTTCTGACGAATCTGAAACTTAATTTATCAGATTCAAAATTGCACAGCAGAAAAGAATACAAACTTTATATGTCGCTGCCATTTAACCAAATTACAAAATTTGACTCGTAAATAAATTCGCATAATTCGTATTTATAATGAAGAAATATAAAGAATACTCCGGACTAAATCTTTCCGATATCAACAAAGAGATGCTTGAGTTTTGGGAGAAAAATGACACTTTCCATAAAAGCATTGAAATTCGTGAGGGAAAACCAACATTTGTTTTCTATGAAGGACCTCCTTCTGCAAACGGAATGCCGGGTATTCACCACGTGATGGCGCGTACTATCAAAGATGTTTTCTGCCGATACAAAACCATGCGAGGATTTCAGGTAAAACGAAAAGCCGGGTGGGATACGCACGGACTTCCTGTAGAACTCGCCGTGGAAAAATCGCTCGGAATAACGAAAGAAGATATCGGCAAAACCATTTCGGTGGAGGAATATAACAACGCGTGCCGCACAGAAGTGATGAAATACACGAGAGAGTGGGAAGATCTGACGGTAAAAATGGGCTACTGGGTGGATATGAACGACCCGTACATCACTTACGACAACCGTTATATAGAAACACTATGGTGGCTCCTCAAGCAGCTTTATAACAAAGGATTGCTTTACAAAGGCTACACGATTCAGCCTTATTCTCCCGCGGCCGGCACCGGACTTTCTACTCACGAATTGAACCAACCCGGCTGCTATCGGGATGTGAAAGACACCACAGTTGTCGCGCAGTTCAAACTTAAGAATCCGTTCACATTAGGAAAAGGAATTGAGGGTAATGTCCATTTTCTTGCATGGACAACCACGCCCTGGACATTGCCTTCAAATACCGCGTTGGCGGTTGGTCCGAATATAGATTACGTGCTGGCAAAAACTCAAAATCAATATACCAAAGAGACGGTTCATTTGATTTTGGCTGAAAATCTGCTCGGATCAGTCATGGGAAAAAACGAGTATGAAATTTTAGAAAAATTCAAAGGTTCTGAACTTGAGGGCATTGAGTACGAACAACTAATCCCCTGGATAAATCCCGGAGAAGGCGCGTTTCGTGTTGTAGTGGGTGATTTCGTAACTACTGAAGACGGAACAGGAATTGTCCATATCGCTCCCACTTTTGGAGCAGATGACGACCGTGTAGCTAAGCAAAACGGAGTGCCGCCGCTTATCCTAATTGGTAAAGATGGGCACAGACGTCCGATGGTAGATTTAACCGGGAAATTCTATAAAATAGAAGATCTCGATACTGAATTCATAGAAAAAAATGTGAATGTTGAGCTTTATAAAGAGTTCGCGGGACGCTTCGTGAAAAATGAATATGAAGCCCCTCAATCCGACGCGGGTGTGGCTGATTCACCTTCACCGAAAGAGCCTGAAGATACCCTTGATGTTGATTTGGCAGTAATGCTGAAAATGCAGGGGCTGGCTTTCAAAATTGAAAAATACACACACAGTTATCCGCACTGCTGGCGTACTGATAAACCGGTCCTTTACTATCCGCTGGATAGCTGGTTTATCAAAACAACGGCTTGTCGTGATGAGATGATTGAGCTAAACAATACGATTAACTGGAAACCTGCCTCAACCGGAAGCGGACGTTTCGGGAAGTGGCTCGAAAATCTGCAAGACTGGAACCTGAGCCGCAGCCGCTACTGGGGAACCCCGTTACCAATCTGGCGTACAGAAGATGGTACTGAAGAAATTTGCATTGGTTCTGTTGAAGAGTTGATGGATGAAATAGAGAAATCGATAGAAGCAGGGCTGATGTCCGAAAATCCATATAAAAACTTCAAAGTAGGTGAATATACTGCTGAAAATTACGACCCGAAAAACATAGACCTACACAGACCATATGTGGATAATATTATTCTGGTTTCTGACTCCGGAAAACCGATGAAGCGTGAATTGGATTTAATTGACGTTTGGTTTGACAGCGGTGCAATGCCGTTTGCGCAGATACATTATCCGTTTAGTCCTATAAATCCCCCTGCAGAGGATTTAGGGAGCTTCTTCCCTGCCGACTTCATCTCCGAGGGTGTGGACCAAACACGAGGTTGGTTCTTTACATTACATGCTATTAGCGCAATGGTGAAAGGGTCGGTTGCATTTAAGAGCGTGATTTCCAATGGATTGGTGTTGGATAAAAACGGAGCCAAAATGTCTAAACGACTTGGAAATGCGGTTGATCCTTTTGAAACGATAGAAAAGTACGGCTCTGATCCGCTTCGCTGGTATATGATGACGAATGCTTCGCCGTGGGACAACCTGAAATTTGACATGGAAGGTGTGGAAGAAGTCCGCAGAAAATTCTTCGGAACGCTCTATAACACATACTCATTCTTCGCGCTTTATGCCAATGTGGATAATTTCAATAATGAAGATAAACAAATTCCATTGGAAGAGCGTCCTGAAATTGACCGCTGGATAATTTCATTGCTCAATACGTTGGTTAAAGATGTGCAGTCATTTTACGAAGATTACGAACCCACCAAAGCCGGACGTGCAATTGCTGAATTTGTAGGAGAAAATCTAAGTAATTGGTATGTGCGTTTGAACCGCAAGCGTTACTGGGGTGGGGAGTATGATCAAGATAAAATAGCTGCTTATCAGACGCTTTACACCTGTTTGGTTACGGTTTCAAAACTTATGGCGCCGATTGCACCGTTTTATGCCGACCTACTGTATCAGGACTTAACCTCTCAGAGTGAGTTAGAAGGGACTTCAGTCCACCTTGCTGATTTCCCTGAATACGATGAGAAATTGATTGACAAAAATCTAGAAGAATGCATGCAATTAGCACAGCAAACCTCTTCCATGATTTTGGCACTTCGTCGGAAAGCGGAGAAAAAAGTCCGCCAACCGCTTGCAAAAGCCGTAGTGCCCGCGCCTGATGAGAAAACATTTGACCAAATCAACTACATTACAGATCTGATTAAAGCAGAGACCAATATCAAAGAATTAGAAGTAATTTCTGCAGATTCCGATATGGAGGGATTGGTGAAAAGAATAAAACCCAACTTCAAAACGCTCGGTAAAAAATACGGAAAGCAGATGAAAGAAATTGCCGCTGCCATGCCCAATATGAGCAAACAGCAGATTGCCGAAATTGAAAAGGCCGGTGAATACACCCTTGCTTTGCCTTCCGGGGAAGTGCTTTTGACAGTGGAAGATGTGGAAATTTACACAGAAGATATGCCGGGTTGGTTAGTAGCCAATGAAGGAAACCTGACTGTGGCGCTTGACATTGCCGTTTCTGAAGGATTAATCCGTGAAGGGATTGCACGTGAGTTGGTAAATCGCATTCAAAATATCCGAAAATCGAGCGGATTTGAGATTGTGGATAAGATTGATATTAAAATAGAAAGTAACGAAGAAATCAATGAGGCTGTCAATGAATTTTCAAGCTATATCGCTTCGCAGGTTTTGGCAAATACATTAGAAATAGTTGACAGAATAGAAGAGGCAGCTGAATTGGATTTCGAAGATTTTATAGTAAGAATTACAGTACAAAAACAAAAGTAGAATTATTTTGTACTACTTTAGCAAATAAATTGCTATTCTGGAAAAAAATGCGTATTTTCGCACTTTGAAAATTGACAGAAAGTTAAACCTTAAAAATGTTGAGCTATGGCCGGAAAAGTTAAAACAAGGTATACAGACGCCGAACTGGAAGAATTTCGCGACTTGATAAATAAGAAACTCAGTAAAGCACAGAAGGACTACGAGTTGCTTCGTGACGGCATAAATAATTTAGACAGTAATGATGTAACCGATACTTCGCCCACTTTCAAAGTGCTGGAGGAAGGCGCGTCAACCTTGAATAAAGAAGAAGCGGGTCAGCTTGCACAGCGTCAGATGAAGTTTATCCAACACTTGCAAGCAGCTTTGGTGCGGATTGAAAATAAAACCTACGGAATCTGCAGAGAGACCGGGAAATTAATCCCAAAAGAGAGATTGCGTGCTGTACCACATGCAACGTTGAGTATTGAAGCAAAATCCGGAGTGAGGAAATAGAATTCGTTTACAGTATTTACTGTACGCAGTTATAGTTTATGGTTTAATTTTCAATATTCCGAAAAAAAATATGAGAATCGACAGCTGAAAATAAATTACGGTTGTCGATTTTTTTATAGAAAAGAAACCTCCGATCCTTGAATGGAAAAAGAAAAGGTTTGGTTCGTCAAAATTACCTCATTGATTGTCGCTTAGAATTATCAAAAAATGTCTATAAAAACAAAATCTATATTGCTTATTATTCTGCTGCTAATTGCAGATCAGGTGTCAAAATTCTATATCAAATTAAATTTTTCGATAGGTGATGAGGTGGAGGTTTTCTCGTGGTTTAAGATTTATTTTGTCGAAAACAATGGGATGGCTTTCGGGATGGAAATAATCGGGAAACTTTTTTTGACACTATTCAGAATAGGGGCAGTAGGTGTATTGGCTTATTTTATCTTCAAACTGATTAAACGAAATGCTCGTCCGGGATTTATCTTGGCCATTTCGGTTTTACTTGCCGGAGCTGCGGGGAATATTGTCGATTCGTTGTTTTACGGTATAATATTCAGTGAAAGCACACCTTATCAAATCGCTACTCTTTTCCCTGATGGCGGTGGTTATGCGCCTTTATTTTACGGAAAAGTGGTGGATATGTTTTTCTTCCCGATTATCACAAACAGTGCCGGTGAAACGGTCTTTTTCAAGTATATTTTTAATGTTGCCGACTCGTGCGTAACAGTTTCGGTGTTTATTATATTACTGTTTTTCAGAAAAGAGTTGAATGAAGCGCTTGAGTCCAAAAAAGACAAAACACAAACTTCTAAAGAAGAAAAGTAAAACACATCCCTGCGGTTGTTGTTGAAAATCCGAAAGAGTAATTAGGACTTATTTTGTAGATTCTCAACTTATTGACATTGAGTAAGATAGATCTATTTTTTTTTAGTCAGAATAAGTACAAAACTTTAGAACAAAACTATCCAAAAGCATTGCGGTCGGGTTAAAACACAAAGCAAAGATTTGTTCGTTTCAGTACTTTTATTTACAATTCAACATAAACACGAGGTAATCTTGACTTTTTATCGCAATTGCGAACTGACGATTGTAGCGGCATTTTGTATTTTTAAAATCAAAACGGTCAATGCCACAGAAAGCGTCAGCGCCCTTTTAACTAACAGAATTTTTAAGTCAAGACGACTTCCAAAATTATAACGCATAGTGCCACAAAAAAACAGCATCATATTAGTGGTTTTAGCAATATTCTTTTTCAGTTTGCTAAATTCGTCCTGCTCCAATCGACCTAAAGGTGTATTAAAACAAAAGGAGATGGAAAACCTCCTGTTTGACATGCATCTTTTGGAGGGTTCATTGCGTGCTTCGGGTTTTGACTATTCAAGTGAATTTGATAAAAACAGTTACTATTTAGCCCTGTTTGAAAAGTATGATATTTCTAAGGCTGATTTTGACTCGTGTCTGACTTGGTACACAAAACATCCGAAAAGATTTGAGCGAATCTATGCCAATGTGATGACCAGAATGGAGGAGTTGCAAGCTGATGTTGAGAAAGGTAAATTTCATCCGCAAGACTCAATTTCGCTTACCGGGGAGGAGAATTTGTGGAAAGATTCTATTCAATTCGTTTTCACAAAAGATTCTGCCAGAAATAAACTCTTTTTTGAAATTGCAGATACCAATTTGCTATATAATGATTTCTACGAACTGTCGTTTATTCATCGAATCGCACCATCAGACTCCAGTATAAATCCTCATGCGGTGATGTATGTAAACTATCTGAATGGATTTGTGGATAGCATTTACACAAAGACTCCAAATGACAGTGTGAAAAGAAGATATACATTGAAGCTGAAAGCTCGTGAGCAGCTGAAAATCAAATCATTGAGTGGATATTTGTTAGGGAGTGATTCTGCAATAGGGAAAATGAGCGCCACGATAGACAGTGTGAAGCTATACCGCAGGTACAATCAATTCAAGCAAGTAGGCATCCGTTCAGAAATCAATCGAATTGACACTACAACTGTCCAGGAACCAGATACTTTGGTGGAAGAAAGCTCTGCAAATTTGACAATGCCGGATTCGGTGGATGTGAAAAAAGAGGATACAGATCAGATACATTCTAAACCGATAAATAGAAAACTCGATAAAAAAACTGAACGGATTGAGATTAAAAAAGCAAAATAGTTTTGAGTGAGTTCACATATTATAGGGTTATTCCCCAAACCGCAAAAACAAAGCCAACTAAATCATTGTGAGATAGTTGGCTTTTTTGTATCTTTGTATATTACCTCGTTTTAGTAGTTTGTAGCTCAAAACGGGGGTAACCAAGAATTA
>JAAYIT010000042.1 GCA_012523295.1 Porphyromonadaceae bacterium
ATTATCTATCGAGCCGTATTTTTGGTTTACGTAATCGATGGTATAATTGATATATGCTGGATTTACAGACATCAACGCAGTTACAGCTTCCTGAAAATATTCCGGTTTGGACTTTACATTTTCAGCAATGGAAGAAACATCTATAGTTTGACGCGACAAAAGATAATCATCAATAATAACATTTTGCGGAACCCCCACTGCGTAAAGTATAAAAAAGGAAGCCAGCCCCACCCTGTCCTTTCCCAAGGATCCGCTAAGCAACACAGGATAGTTGTTTTCATCGGTAAGGATATTGAACATCTCCGCAAACTCGCTTTTGTAGTTTTCAATAATTCCTATGTAGGAATCCTGAACATCACGAATAGCATCGCTGCGCGTCAAATTTTCGTCATCCATCATTTCATCTATTTTTTCATCGTCCATCGGACTAATGGGTAAAGATATCTTTCTAATGTTCGGATGGACAAGAATAGGGAATCTCTTGGCTGTTTTTTCCGATCTGAAATCAATGATGGTTTTTATGTTTAATCTCCTGATCCTCTCCTGATCATATAAAGTAGCACTGCTCAGATCGCCTGAGCGAAAAACTTTTCCCCACTTCATTTGCTGATCGGTACGCGTGAAATATCCACCCACATCCCTGAAATTTTTTATGTTGCTCATCTCAATGATCCGGTCAGCAATAATTCCAGAATATGCAGCGGTAGTCTTTAAGATATAGAATTCCCGGATATCCGGGCTTGAAGGATTGATAACGGTTACCTGATCAGTAATGTTGGAAGTCTTTATGGGTGTAAAAGCGGAAATGTCACTGTCCGACTGAGAAGAATAAATGTTGATATTTCCTTCCTGATCGGGGCTCACTTCCCACTTAAGAAGCAAATCACCGTCTTTATTCTTTAACTATAATATTAATAAATAATGTTCAATGGAAAAAAAAGAATGGATTGAAAAAATAAATACACTTCGAAAGGAAAAAAATGCGATTATATTGGCACATTACTATCAGGAATCTGATATTCAGGATATTGCTGATTTTGTAGGCGATAGTCTCGCATTGGCACAATGGGCAGCCAAGACAACGGCAGATATCATTGTGCTTTGCGGCGTTCATTTTATGGGGGAGACGGCAAAAATTCTTTTTCCGCAAAAAAGGGTATTTATTCCCGATAGTATGGCCAGTTGTTCGTTGGCAGAAAGTTGCCCGGCCGATGAATTTGAGAAATTTACGCAGGCATATCCCGGTCATACGGTTATTTCGTATGTAAATACCACTGCGGCTGTAAAAGCGTTAACCGATATAGTGGTGACCTCTACCAATGCAAAACAAATTGTGGATTCACTTCCTGAAGATGAAAAGATTATTTTCGGGCCCGATAAAAATTTAGGAGATTACATCAATAAACTTACAGGTAGAAACATGCTTTTATGGGAGGGTGCTTGTCACGTTCATGAACAATTTTCGTTGGAAAAAATTTTGGAATTGAAAAAAGAGTTCCCTCATGCATTGTTGTTGGCACACCCGGAATGCAGAAAGTATATTTTGGAAATTGCCGATCACGTTGGATCTACATCGTCAATAATTGCATTTGCCCGGAATTCCGGAAACAAACAATTTATTGTAGCCACAGAATCAGGAATTCTGCATCAGATGCAAAAAGAAAATCCCGATAAAGAATTTATTCCCGCTCCACCTGAAGATTCTACTTGTGCTTGCAACGATTGTTTTTATATGAAAATGAATACGTTGGAAAAATTGTATTTGTGTCTGAAGAACGAACGTCCAGAAATTTTTGTGGATGAAGATGTTCGTTTACAAGCAGTGAAACCAATTGAAAGGATGTTGGAAATATCGGCTAAATACGGGTTGTAGATGACAGTACGAATAAACAAATTTATTTCAGAGAGTGGAATCTGTTCCCGGCGTGAAGCGGACAGGTACATTGAGAAAGGACAGGTGCTGGTAAACGGGAAACGTGCCGAAATAGGTACGCTTGTTGGCAAGAACGATAAAGTGTTGGTAAATGGTTTATTAATTGAGTCCAAGACGGAAGAAGATTTTGTACTGCTGGCTTTCAACAAACAACGGGGGATAGTAAGTACCACTGAGAAAGGTGTGCAGGACAGTATTGTTGATTTTATAGGCTATCACGAGCGAATTTTTCCTATTGGACGATTGGATAAAGATTCTCAGGGGTTGATTCTCCTGACCAATGATGGGGATATTGTGAACAAAATTCTTCGTGCAGGAAATTGTCATGAGAAAGAATATGTTGTAACTGTAAACAAGCCGGTAAC
>JAAYIT010000361.1 GCA_012523295.1 Porphyromonadaceae bacterium
GTGCATTTGTCCTAAAGATGAGTGCTGTCTTTTATTTTGTCTGAATTGAAATAAAACAAAGCAATTTTGCTGTATAATCGAATGACTATCAACCTTATAGCGCATTCTAACAATTTACGTATGAAATTAAAAAAACGAATCTTTTTTCTGCTTTTTATAAGTTTCCTTTTTTTCTTCAACGGGACAGCAGTTCAAGCCCGGGATGTCGTAAATACCGACACGCTTTCCATGATTCAAAAAGTTGAAAAATGGTATGAGAAAAACATGAATTATGGTAGTATTACGGCTCTGATGACGATTGAAAGCTCATTTGTTCCGTTTCCATCTGAAGTCGTAATTCCCCCTGCAGCATATGTGGCGAGTAAATCCGAGAGCAATCTGAATATATTTTTAGTAGTGCTTTTTGGGACTTTGGGAGCACTACTTGGCGCTTATATCAACTACTTCCTGGCGTTCAGCTTAGGGCGGCCTATTGTGTATAAAATTGCTGATAGCAAATTTGGAAAACTGATGCTTTTGAGCAGCGAGAAAATCCAAAAAGCGGAAGATTATTTCATTAAACACGGCAATATCTCGACATTTATAGGCCGATTAATTCCCGGAATCCGACAGTTAATATCGCTTCCGGCAGGATTGGCAAGGATGAATCTATTGAGTTTCACACTTTACACGGCGCTTGGAGCAGGAATTTGGAATACTGTCTTAGCATTGCTCGGGTATTTGGCACACGGACAGGCAGACTTGATAAATAAATACAGCCACGAACTGAGCTTAATAATATTGGGTTTACTTGTATTACTAATTGTTTACTTCGTAGTGAAATATTTTTGGAAGAAGAAAAAATCTGCAAAGATAAAGTAGAGCTATGAGCAAAGCATATTAGAACAGAGCAGAAATATTCTTCAAGCTTAGGAATTTGAATTTCAGATTTTTTAATTAACTATTTAAACTATACATATGGAATTTTCTGATTTAATGCCTGCGATTGCAGGGATGACATGGAAACACCTTGTCATGATCGGGGTCGGATTCACGTTAATTTTTTTGGCAATCAAGAAACAATATGAGCCGACTTTACTTTTGCCTATGGGGTTTGGGGCAGTTTTGGCAAACATACCTTATTCAGCAGTACTCACGCATGAAGGTAGTATTATCAAAGGCGCTTTAGACGTTTTTTTCGATGCCGGTATTGCTACAGAAGTGTTTCCGCTGCTTATTTTCATAGCTATCGGGGCAATGATTGATTTTTCGCCGTTGTTTCAGCGCCCAATCTTATTGCTTTTCGGCGCAGCGGCACAATTTGGGATTTTCATCACCATGGTTTTAGCCACGTTAGTCGGTTTCGGAATTGAAGAAGCTGCTTCTATCGGTATCATCGGGGCGGCAGATGGCCCGACTTCCATTATTGTAGCCAATCAGCTCGCTCCAAGATTGTTAGGCCCGATTTCTGTCGCAGCTTACTCTTACATGGCGCTTGTACCCATTATCCAGCCACCCGTCATCAAACTGCTTACATCTCGAAAAGAGCGGCTCATGAGAATGCGGAGCGATGCAAATAAAAGAGTTTCGAGAACAACATTAATTATGTTCCCGATTTTGGTTACGGTTTTGGCGGGGCTTATCTCTCCCGATTCTACTCCTTTGATTGGTTTTTTAATGTTTGGAAACCTAATCCGGGAATGTGGCGTGTTGAACAGTCTTTCTAAAACAGCTCAAAATGAATTGGCGAACTTGGTTACCATTTTGCTTGGAATTACCATTGCCAGCACGATGACAGCCGATCGATTTGTGCAGTGGGATACGATTCTGATTTTGGGACTCGGTATTTTCGCTTTTGTGTTTGACACGGCAGGCGGTGTGCTTTTCGCTAAATTGATGAATATCTTCCTTCCGGAGGATAAAAAAGTGAATCCGATGGTGGGCGCTTGCGGAATTTCAGCATTCCCCATGTCGGCGCGTGTAATCCATGGAATGGGACTGAAAGAAGATCCGCATAACTATCTGCTGATGCCGGCTATCAGTACAAATGTCGGAGGTCAAATAGGTTCAGTAATTGTAGGAGGTTTAATTCTCTTGTTGGTGCCTTTATTTATGTAAAAAAAAGCCGGAATACGAGCGGCTTCTTTATAAGCATTATTTAAGTAGATTTTTTTATAAATTTTAATACTTATGCTCCTTTATTTTAGTCAAATGGTGTAAAAGGGGGAGTCTTTATAGATATGAACGAAGCATTAATTTTAGCCCTGAAAATATCCGGTATCGGGATTGCCGGTGTATTCTTGTTTATGACTTTGTTTTATTTTGTGATAATCGGGATTGATAAATTGTTCCCGCCCGAAAACAAAATGAAACAAACCTCGGGTCAAAGTGGTGACTCATATGAGGATGAATTTCATTAATGTGCGCATAATCTCTGTTTCAATCATGGACAGATATTTTGGGTAAAATCGCGTTATACAACTCTATGATTTAATCGGTAACGCTTTGTAGGTAAGGGGAGTTACGTATTATTATGCTGACTGCTGAGAGGTCGGTATGCGCCTGCGAGTGTAAATATCGGATGGATATAGAGTTTAACGTGAGATGAAACAAGAATGATAAAATTATAGTTCAATTAAAAATAGAAATACACAATTTCAATAATAGGAGATTTGGCAAGATCCGCCGGATTTGTTCCGGGTTTTCCTTCCGGGATGTCCAGATTTAATTTTTTGAAGTGCTCTGTCCAATAAGAGCTGATTTCTCCCGTTTTTTTGTTTTTAAATGACATGGCAAGAGGCTCAAATATTGGATTGCCATTCTTATCCAAAAAACTGAATCGAATTAATTCGCTGCAATAAAATTTGTCATTATCCTCATCATATGCAAAATCATACTCTTTCCCAAGATGGCTTTCCGCTATCGAAGGAGCGTTTTTTGCGGAATTCTTAAATTCATCTATTACACGACCTACCACTACCAATGGTTTCCCATATATGTCTGCAGATGAATTTAGGAATTCATAAATTGGGGTTTTTACTACGCCATTTTCGGTTGAAGCTTCAATGACAAATACGGAATCTTTCTCAATAGAGATTAATCCCACGTGCGAGAATGGAATTTCGTCTTTCAGCGAAGTTGCATTTTGTATTGCAGACAGAAGCTCTGACTCATCTTTCCCAACTGAAAAAAGCATATCACCATTTTTTAATTCAAAATCTTTCGGATTATTCATACAACTTTGAAAAACGAAAACGAGAATAGCAGATATTAGTGCCAATTTAAGATTTCTCATGTTGATTGTTATTATTTTGTTGTTAACTTTAAGCCCATGCTATAAACTTTATTTCTTCCTTCCGCTACCCTTTAATGCTTGATCCAATAAGTATAAAATCTGCCCGTTGGTGCTGCGGAATTCATCGGCAGCCCACTTTTCTATCGCTTCCATCAACTCGGTGTCAATGCGCAAGACAAACGATTTGGTTTTCGATTCTTTAGCCACTTTTTAATCAACTTTGTACTTACTTAGTTCTGTTAAATACGCGTCCATCCCTTCCGGTATTTGTGTTCCGACTAAGACTTTGCTCCCGTCAAAAAGTACAAGGTAAAGTCCCATTTTTCCATACATATTGTAGGCTCGTTTCCGTCTGCCTGCAATCCTGTATCCCCACCCGCCAAATTCAATTATTGGACTGTATTTACGGACTTTATAGCTTTCTACACGTTTCCAGTCAAAGAACTTGTAGTTTTTTTGAAAAGGCAGAAATCGAACATAAACGCCTGTTTTGTCAATCATTGTTTCAAGTTTGAGCATAGCTACTCCGATAGTAATTAATAGCACTACCAAAGTAACAATTATCAACTCGGTATTGCCTATGGGATTATTTCCGTAATGCTGATCTAAAATCAACTGCTTGTAACAACCGTATAATAACGTGAAATTAGCAAATGCCAAAATGAGCCAAATCCACCATTGTTTCAGCGATTGAATTTCATGAAAACTTACATTTTTCTTCATAATGCGAATCAGGGGTTGAAAATTAAAAATTAACAAATATAAACAATATTGTTTGTAAGTTTCCGTTAAGGAACATAAACCGATTAATTCACTACAATTATTCAAATTTATGTTCCCAACGGATAAAAAATTAAAATTAGTACAGACCTATGTTTTTGTCTGTGAACAGTACGAAAGCAACTTACAGTTCTTATGTGAGCGATTCTCCAACAACAAGAATCCTGAATTCACAGATCAAGAGGCAATGACTATCTACTTGTTTGCCATGA
>JAAYIT010000362.1 GCA_012523295.1 Porphyromonadaceae bacterium
ATATTTCACATAAAAAAGTCTTAACAGACTTCAAGCTATCTGCCAAGACTGTTTTAGTTCCTAAAACATTCATAGTTGTCCGATAAAAAAACTTATTGTTCCATTCCAGATAGATTTTTCCCCGTTCGTCCGTCAACTGATGGACGAACGGATCGAAATAACAATCAGTATGTCAACATATTGCGGACGATTTCTGCTTTTTACTTACTACTATTCTTTCATATCCACCGTTTTCGGTTTCAGTACGGTAAGTTGCAGCGCGATGGCAAATCCTACCGCCAAAATCATAACTGCAAATACCGCGTTCATGTATCCGGCATCAAGCGCTTTGCCGAGTTCGTTCGTGATAATAGCTCCGGCAGAAATTCCTGCTAAATTGAGCATTCCATAACCCGTTGCGCGATAGCGCGATGAAACAAACTGACAAAGAATCGGCATGTTGTTCACATCAAACATTCCAAAGCCAAATCCGAACATGATAGCGCCCGCCACAATCATGACCAAACCGTGTCCGTAGCCTATCAGCAATAAAGCCGGCAGGGTAAGAGCCAATCCGATTACGCCCGTAAAAATCCGCCCTTTCAAATGTTTTTGAACCCAACGGTCGGAGATGAAACCACCAACAAGCACGCCAACCAACGATGCCAGCGCCAACGTCATGGTGGAAAGCGGTCCGGCTTGCGTCATATCCATATTCAGCGATTCGCTGAAAAGAGTTGGCAGCCAGTTTTTTGTAGCCCATCCGGGAAGACTTGGCGCCGAGAAATAGAACAAAATAACCCAAAAGGCGATGTTTCCGAAAAGCACTCCCAATCCCTTTACGGCAAGCGAAAGCTCGTGCTTCAACGACCGTTTTTCAGACGGATTTTGTTCTATCGTGTACGTTTTTCGTTCTCTTAAAAAGAAAATCAGCACCAAACTATACACCATCCCGATAAGCCCAAACGTATGAAACGTAAACTGCCACGACGTAGCCGAAGCAATTGTAGCTCCAAAACCTCCGAGTGCCTGCCCTAAATAGATTCCGGAAGTGTGAAATCCGATTGCCAGCGAACGGGTTTTCCCCTGATGATAATCGGCTATCAACGACAAGCCCGCCGGTACGTAAAACGCTTCACTCACGCCCATCACCGCCCGAAGGAACATGAGTTGATCCATGTTTTGTGCGTAACTCATAGCAAACGTAACACCCGACCAAACAAACAAACTGATTACAATCAACCACTTACGATTCAATCGGTCGGCTATCATCCCCGACACCGGACTCATAAATGCGTAAATCCAGAGGAAAATTGCCATTAACCGTCCGAAATTTGCTGCCGAAATCAAATCTTGTATATCGTCAACCATAAAGGGACGCATGGTGGAGAGCATTTGGCGGTCTAAATAATTGAGCAGCGCTACAAACCAAAGCATAGCGACCACGAGCCAGGGGTAGTATTTTTTTTGTTGCATAAAATAGTTTAAAGTGTGATTTAAGATTGGTTAATATTGAATTCGTCTTGACTTAATGATTTGTTACTTTGGCTGTTTTTAGCTTCAGGGAAGCCTTCCCGATAATTAGCGGGATCTACCTAAATGAATGTTTTTTTGATAAAATGATACGTTTTTGTTCTACACACAGCGCAATTCACCTTGAAAAGGGACAGTCTACCAAAATCTTCAACTGTAACTTTTGAATTAGTTGGTAGTTATGAGATATGCCTTTTTATAAGTAGCCACTTACAAGTTTTTCAGACATTGTCAAGGTTTATTGGTTAATAATAAATCCTTTTTACTTACGTACAAGCTTTAAAAACTGATCAGCAATATGAACGACATAAACACCTTGCGGAAGGTTGCTAACATTTATATGCTGATTTGGCAAAACTACTCTTTTTTTTAAAATTTTTCCGGATAAACTTAACACCTGCATATTAGCCACAGTTTCTAATCTTGCGAAAGTAAAGTAATCCCCTGCCGGATTTGGGATAATTGAAATTTTATTTGTCAAATATTCGTGACTAATCACCGAAGCAGCCGGTTCGTAATTAATTTCGTTATTTGCTCCACTATTATTGATATACCACTCACTATCGTTATTCATGAAGTCATTGTTCACTACAGTGTTGTCATCGGCAAAATCCTGATTGTCAATACTGCTTCCGAATGGATATCCGGCATCATCATCACAATAATTTCTATTCCCATTCCTCGAACCTAACCAAACGCCGTAATTTTTTTCGGTATAAAAACCAAAAACCTTCTTGAGCACCAAGTCTTGCAGGTTGAAAATATTATTTCTAATCACATTGTGATTTGGAGTCTGATGCCTTACACTACCTCCTTCTCCACAGTTTCGGTACAAATAGATACCTCCTCTTGTAATTTTCTCAAAATTATTGCCTTCAAAAAGATTGTAAGCTGAACCGTCACAAGCAATTACTTCACGGGTAGAAGTTGCTTTGAATGTATTATTCCGAAAAATATTATGTCCGCTTTCCGCATCTAAATATACAATCGGACCGCTCCCCGTATTGACTCCCTGAAAAACAGAGTTTTCCACCGTAACGTACGTTGCACCCGGAGCAATATACAAAAGCGTAAGCCCTTCATGAGTTTCTATAACGACATTGGAGAGAGTGATATTCGTAGGAGCAGCAGCCTGTGCCCGTTCGGTATGTCCGAGCGAGAAAGAAGATTCTTTCACAGCCGCAGCCTGCCCGTTACGCCCCATACCAAGTATCCGAATGCCACCCTTGATGGTGCAATTCTTTATCGTTACATTTTTTGTTTGTATCCATCCGGTAGATGTCTTTTTAGATCGAATCAGTATTTCAGTAACCTTTCCTTCGTTAAACACTCCCCCCTCGCAATCGATAACGATATTGCTTTCCTCTATGATATAATTTTCCTTGCCGTACACCACAAAAGGTAGCAGCAGGCACAATACCAACAAACCGATTGTTTTTGAAAACTTCAACATATTATGCTATTTCTCCAAGATTTAAATATTCACACATGCACTCACATGCTTTTAGTATATCAATTCTCTATAATTTTTAATTCGATGAAAAGTAATCATGTCTGTTTCATGAGCGCTATACGCATTCGCATCGCTGCTACGAGACAAGATAGATAACAAGGTCATTGCCGTCAAAATCCATAGCCGCGTATCTACGAGCTTCTTTTTGTCCTTCTCCCGTTGCCACCAAACCGGCAAAACACCAGTCCATCATATTTTTAGAAAAATGCAGCATTTCTCTTTTTCAACTACTTCCGGAGTTTCCGCCGAAAATGGTAAATTACAATAATAAAACCGGCTTACCGGTATTTTTTCATTTATTTATTTCACATACTTCGTTATTAACTTTTTCCAAAGCAAATAACCGTCGCCTAATAAGTGTAAACCGTCATTTGAGTATTTGGGGTTGATAGCGTCATTGTGTTCGGCTTTGAAATGTGAAAACAAATCAATGTAGAATACTTGATGTTCTGTTGCTATTTTCATTAACCTTTCATTCATACCTCGTACACTACCTTGTGCCACAACATTTTCTTTGAAGTTCCGATTTGTAGGAAGGACACTTTGTATGTACAGTTTTGTTTTGGGTGTATCCTGTTTGATTTTAAGTACTATTTTTTCGATTGTTATTACAACGGAATCCGGTGATTTTCCTCTAATGAGGTCATTTACCCCAATCATTAAAAAGATTTTCTTGGGTTTACCCTCTGTGATTACCTCTATTCTATCCAAAACACCTTCAGCTGTATCTCCGCTAATTCCTCTATTTTTGATATATTTGTTATTAAACAACTCAAACCATTCTGCTCCGTTCGTAATACTATTACCAACGAAAACGACATCTTTCTTACCTATAGGAAGTTGCTCAAAAAGAGTAGCTCGCTGATAGTAGAAATTGGAGTATTTTTGTTTTTGCGAGAATACAATAGTGCTTGCAAACAACAAACACACAAGAATTACGGATTTCAATAAATATCTTTTTGATAATTTCATTGCACTTAAATTTCAAATTAAACACCTACATCAGAACAATTTTTATTAGAAAATTATAAAACTACAATGCTGAATATAGCATTTAAATATGTACATGGTTTATTAAATTCAATCCAATTCCTTTTTATATATTGGGCTTTAATTATTCTTACCAGTTTTCGTAGCTATAAGCTTCCATCTCCATGTCCAAGTCATTCTGTGGCGATGAAAATCTATCATACTGCTCTAACTCGTCGCTGATTGTTGGTGAAGAAGCCAACTGTAATGATATTTCATTGTCTAAACGAATTAGCTCAATTTTCGGGCTGAAATATTTTCTCTTCATCATAACTTTATATTTTTTAGTTTTTTAGTAGTTGGGAGATAGGAAGGAAAGCTCTTCCTATCATACCCGATCATCTATTTTATTTTACAACAACTTTAGTAGTTTTGTTATTTAGTTTTACCACGTAAACACCTGCTGGGAGCGCATTCTGAATTTCAGTTACTTGACCTTTTAAGGCTTGAGTAGCTACGTGTTGTCCCATGCCGTTGAACACATAAATTGTTCCTTCTGAAGCATCGGTATTTACTACGATATGTCCGTTTCTTGCAAATGCAAATACATTGTTATCGCTTAGTGTTTCAATTCCAGTACCTACATCTGATTTCGGGATTACAAGTGCAAAACGAGTACTGTTGTTCAACCTTTCTGTCAGGGTAAATTCGTAAGAACTTGTAGCAAGGTCTGTTACAACTCCGCTTTCTTTGTCCATTATGTTTACTTTTGTACCTTCTACGAAGTTTCTGAAGTTTTTAGCTGATAAGGTGTAGTTTCCGGCTTTAATATTTAATCCAACCGGGATTTCTACTCCTTCCGTAATACTCGGATACGAGTTGATAGCCAAATTCACGCCTTCATCGGTAGTATAAATATTAAGAGCTTCCAGGTCGTTCATCATTTTTCTGGCATCCCAGTCAGTAATTCCTATTCTGGCTTGCTCGTTGAAACGAACCATAGCTTCATCGGAGCTTACGCCGTTACTGATAGTCAGAATTAGCTGTTGTGATATCGATTGTTGCGGAGCTTTGAATGCGCCTTGATTGTCTATGTTGTGAGAACGCATAGCATTGGTAAATGTTAATGTCTCTGCGGCTGTGTCTTTGGCTTTTACCCAGAAACCTTGCATAGGTGCGATAAGACTTCCGTTATAATCTGAAGGTATGGTAGTGGCAGGACCGCCTGTTGGGTGATTGTAAGTTACAAAGGTAAATCCTGTTGCTCCTTTTGTGCGTTGCCAGATGGTACTTTCTATATTAGCATCTTGTAACACTTCATCGCTTTTTAAGTAAGACGGATACGGGTTAGCTAAGAAGTTAAATTTTTTACCACTATTAGATAAGTCTACCTGCACATCACCATTATTTAATGGTCCAGTAAAGCAGACAGTTCCCACCTGAACTTGAGCTAAGAAGCCAGGACCGGTAACAGGAATATCTGATGCGGTTGGGTTGTTTGTAAGAGCTGACCATGTGTCATTAGCAATATCAAATGTAGCGATATTTTCTATTCCACTAACAGCTGTTAGAGGGTTTACAGGCGAACCCATATAGTAAGTACGCTTGGTTGTTACTTCCTGCTTTACAGAAGCTTCACCATTGACAGTCAGGTTATATTCATCATCAATAGTAAGAGTAGCACCCGATTTAATTGAGATATTATTTATTGTAGCATCTTCGTCAACAGTTACAGCACCAGAGATAATAACATCATTCGTTGATGTAGGTACTTTAGTCCATCTTTCAGCATTTGACCATTTACCGATTCCTGAAAATATAGGTGGGTATAAATTCTGCAGTATTATGTCTGCATATCGTTCACCTAATAAAATCTGACTTTCTCTATCAAAATGAGATAGATCTCTTTCTGTCAACCCATCGCTTGAAACATAGGCGGCATTATCAACAAATGAGTTTATGGTACGTATCATTTCGTTAAAATCTTGAAAGTCTTCACGCCACTGACCTATTTCACCTGCAACAAACAGCAACTCAGGTGATTCCAAATCATTTCGCAAACTTGTAACAAAATTGTTTAGTTTATCGGGATAAGTTGCTACCAAATTCCTATTCGCCTCACCTTGATGCCATAAAACAGCTTTATACTCTCCCCATTTTTTTGCTTCTAATGCTCGTTCCATAGTTTTCGCATAAAGGGTATCTGCCTCATTTGTGCCATCTTTCATCCACTGTTCTATTGCCGAACCACCTCGTGCATTCACAATTAAACCAATTTCATTTTCTATTTTATTTGTAATTTTTTTTGCAAAAGAAAAGCTTGGTCCTAAATATTGATTGGTAGTACTTAGAATGTTAGCATACCGATTCATTCCGTTTTGAGCACTTTCAAAATGATTATCGGAGTTGAATAGAAAAGCATCGTTGATAATATCAAAATCACCTTTTGATTTATCCAAAGGAGCAGCTCCGGCCATATTGGACTGTCCGAGACATAAAAACAAATCTAATTTTGGCAACACCTCAAAAACAATATTATACTCATTGACATTTGTTTCGTCCTCAGACGTTACGGTAATCTTAGTAGTCCTATCCGCTTCTGACTCACTCAATATGTTTTGAGCATTCGAAATCACAGAACTTCCGACAAAAGATTCCGTCCTTATTTCAGGCACTTGAGTGGCTGTATAAGGTAAATATATGTGATAATTTAAAGTGTCTTTATGAAATTTTTTATAAACCTCATTGTCAACAAACAACACATTAACATATGCATCTTTCAAGGAGTCTATTTTATTTCTCAATTCTATTTTCCAAGCAATTGGTTTGGCTTCCTGAAAGTTATCAACAATGGGGATTTCAATGCGTTCATCGGCTAATGCGCTCTTCCTGAAAAGTGAAATTTCACCAGGGGTAGGAGTATTGTAGTAAAATTTTGAATTACCTACTAATTCCCAACCCGGAATCGCTGTGGATGACCGCCCTAATACATAAACGTATCCATCTGTTTTAGGTATAATTATACCCGAATTTGCTATTCCGTCACCAGAGACACCACCATCGGATGAAAGAAACTCAAACCCCTTAAGCTTTTCATTTACATCGTATGTTATGTAATCTCTATTTAGAAAATACTTAACACCGTCTGTTAAAATCCTTTTCTCAAAGTTGTCATCTGTTTCAACAATAATCTCCATTGAATCCAGCTCCAACGAGACTTCAATTTCCTCTAAGATAATCTCTTTTGCAATCGGCGTAACACGTCTAAAGTCAGTATTTGTCGGTATGTCTATTGTCTCATCCTTTAAGACATCTTTATAATAGATTGACATTTCAGTTGTAGCGTATGTGAAATTCCCATTTTCAACTTTTGTCCAACCATCAACATTTTGATTAGATCTTACAGCAATATATATTTCACCATTCTCTGTAGCTTTTATCGTACCAATCAAATCAACGCCTCCACCGTGTGATAAGAATTTAAAACCTTCAAATTCATTCGGCACACTTGTAATAGGCAAGTTAGTTCTATTCGTAAATAGTTGAACTTCGATTTCTAAATCCCGTATTTCTATATCACCATCTGACTGAGCAGCGATCTTAACCGTTTGTATATCTGCAGATATAAGTATCAAGCTTTCCAACGCAAACAAAAAAACAAAAATAAATCGTATTAATTTCATGTTATTAGTAAAAAAAATATAAATAAAATATTAAATGTTCAATAAATCAATTGTCTAAAATTTTCAATTCTATGGAAAGTAATTAAATTACCATTATGCGCTGACTGAGCTCTGTAATCGCCACTTCTCGAAAGTATGATAATATCATCGCCATCGAAATCCATACATGCATAATGCCTTGAGCCGTTTAACGCTCTCTCTTTAGCTACCAATCCCGCAAAGCACCAATCTACCATATTCTTAGAAAAATGAAGAACTAAACGCTGACGTTCATTAAACGCTAAATCGTATCTATCTCTTTCCAGCAATTCAGCACGCTTCATCGAATCAAAACTTTGAGTAGAGAGCAGCCAGTACAGCTCAGTTTGCTCGTCATACAATATATGAAAGCGCATTTGTCCACCGGGGAAGGGAAGCATTACCATTTTTTTACCGGAAGGAGCTGTTTCTATTTGCATCTCCATGGTACCATCCGCCTTTTCCACCACTTTTGTAAGGCCGGCATAGTTCGTATTCCCACTATGAAAGCGCGAGAAAACATGAAACGTATGCCCTGTTGGGTCGTACCAGTAATGCGTTGCATCCTTAATCTGGATAACATTACTTTCTACCCATCCCATCGGTGAGAATGTTCTTTGGGGAACTACGCAATAGCGATTTGGATAGTCTTGAGGATAAAAGGGCATCCCAAAGTACTCTGTATCAGGATTATTTTCTCTGACACCCGGTACAACATCCGCAAAAGCCATAGCGCTCGAATATGTCCATGATTGTGGTTTAGTCAGGTCGTCTGTAAGTTTTGCACGCATTAAAAAAGACATTCTTTCTGCTACATTCCATGCGTTAATTCTGGTTTTAACCTGCTCCATAGTTAAATAAATATTCCCATTTGCAGTCCAAGTGTTTGCGGCTGTTTGATGCCAGCTTTTCCCATCATTTTTCAAATAATGAATCTCCGACCAAGTTTCACCATTATCAACAGATACCTGAATAGGTAAATTTTTGCCTGTTGCAAGATAGTATAACTTCCCTCCCGCATTAAACAACCGCCCTTGCAGCGCTTTTGACTCCGCACGCTTTGTCCAGGTCAATCCCTTATCATCAGAAGTCAATATTGCCTGAAAGTCTTCTTCACCGGTAACACGGGTAACATGTGTGTAAGAT
>JAAYIT010000363.1 GCA_012523295.1 Porphyromonadaceae bacterium
AGGAAAGTAAAGTATAGTTAATAAGATTATCCTAAAAGCCCAAATCAAAATTTTCTTAGTATTCATATTGTTTTGTGTTTTAATTTATAGGAATTGATGTATTGTGTACAACTTTTCAAGGCTTGGCGCAATGGCGGATTTCGGGGTACAAAACTGTCAATACCCTTGGTGATAAGAGGTAGTATGTTCATTTAACCACTTCACCAGTCATTGAGTCAAACGACTGTTAGCAGCTGATTTTATTGCCCACCGTCCTTGTAAACTATTGTCAGTATTTGGTTTTCAAACTCTTTAACTAAACTTGGGCTTGTGAATTTGGCGATGTGGTTGCAGAATAGCGTTGGAACTACAATTTCTTGAAAAATCCATAATTTTTGTCAATTAGTAATGCCCGGTCAAGAAATGAGTTGAACTCCTCGCAGGCGTTTTCTGGGACCAAAGTACAAGAGTAGCAAGCAGCCATATTTAAACCACCGATTCCTTGTCCATCATCAGTATTATAACAAATGGGGTCAGAAGCACAATCCGAAGCTCTATTTAATGCAGATTTTAATATTCGAGTTATTTGTTGTTCCGTTGCTTGGGAAACCAACCCTCCTAAACTACCTTCCGCACCTGCTACGGTATAAATTAACAGGCCTTGCATATTTTGCTCATCAATAAAAAGTCTTTCATTTAATGAAGTTGCAGGGTAACCACATAAAAATTCCAATTCTTTAATTAGGATATGTGAAATCGTATGAATTAATACAAATCTTGCCAAGTGTCTTTTTGAAAGAAATTTTTCTCGAACTCTTTTATATTCGTGATTTATTACGTTTTGAAAAAGAGTATTTACTCTCATTAAGAAAGATTTACTTCCAAGTGAGTTGTCAATCCATTTTTCAATTTGTTCATTTGAAAACGATATAAAAACACCCTCTCCAAAACTTTCTACTGCTGGTAAATATTTGGTGTCTAATTTCCATTTTGAAGTAAATTTCCCTTCAATAGTTGTGAAAGTTTCTCCTGTATCTGACATAAAAACATCACTTGTCATAGGCTCCTGCCTAGTATAACCTGTCTGGACAGATGTAATCTTTAGTTTTTTTATGCCAATAAGTTGTTCAATACCCAGTTTTGGGAGTTTAATAATCTCTACTTTATTGAGAACTAGATTTCTAGAGGGGTCTTCATATTTTGAACCGACAAACTTGGTTAAGAATTTATATTCAGTTAAGCGATATTCTAATTCAGGTACGTACTGGTTAACTTGCTTATTGTCAATGTGTTTTTTTATGACCTCAATTGGGTATTTCTTTTTAAGTGCACGGAAAATAAAGTCTGCGTCTTCATTCTCTTTAATCCATCCATCAATGCTTTCTTGATCCTCAATTATTATTCCTTTGTCTGTTGGTAGGAAAATACTTGAAACCATTATCGGGTAATAAATACTATTACTTGTTCTGATCACAGGTTTAAAAAACACTCTGACATCTTTACCATCCTTTTGTATTTAATTTCCTTCATCATCTCTCAAGTATTTTTTTAATACTCTTAGACCAAACAAACCTGCTAAATTAATTTCACGCCCTTTTGTTTGACAGTCCTCATTGACGCATTTAATTCTTATACCTGTTAAATCAGAGAACTTGTTTGATTTTAGATAGTGTAAATCTTGTTTATCGCAACAAGGATTTTTGTCAAGTAAAATAGAGCCGTTTTCCGAATCCTCTTCTTTTATTGCTTTTTGGGCTGTAGTCCATAGTTCCCAAGGAATATCCTTTATTTCACCATCAGGAGAAGTCATTACGAATCTTACTTGCTCTAATTCAGGAGCATACTTTGTCTCGCTTTTTTCATAACAGATTCCGCATTTAGGAGGGACAAAGGCCTTATTAGTAGCTGCTC
>JAAYIT010000364.1 GCA_012523295.1 Porphyromonadaceae bacterium
CTTCTTTAAGTACATAGCGACTATCCCGCAGATGTAGTTCAACCGGGAATAATCGCTGGGCGTTGCACGCCGCTCATATTCCTATTTATTGGCAACTGGTGTTCATTCATATCCGTCTGTTTGTCATTTATTTAGCTTTTATTTTCTTATCATTGTCAAACTGCACCAACCTATCCACGAAGCACAAATTTATTTTGTTTTTTTGAGCGTGGGCAATCCTAAAACCGTCCTGAAAGGCGGTTACTCGGGTGGGCATTGCATACTCTTTGACAAGCTTTGGCTTTAGCGTGGACTTGTGTGGCTTGGCAATGTGTATGCAATTAGGGTCGGCTGTTTTCTGTTTCATTTAATTTCAGATATACACTTTTCATTAATAATTCTTTTACAACCCCTCCAAATGCTTTGTTCTCTAAAATCTTTTCAAATATCTCTTGGTTCTGGTCCATTCTCTCAATTAGCTTAGTGAGGAATAAATCCTCAAAAGCGAATTTGAACGTATCAATTTTATTGGCTTGTGCTTGTTCTTTTAACTTGTCATCTAAAAGCAAATCAGCTTCCATTTGGTCAAAGAATAATCTGTCAGCCTCGGTGAAATCAGTCCCGAACCTGTCATTTAAAACATTTATAATCTGCGACAATGGGGCTTTTTCTTCTTTTGCTCTTTTAATACCTGCTTCTGTCAAACCGTCAAGTTCGCCATCTTCTTTTTGCAATTCAATAGTACCGTCTGCAATTTTCTCTAAACGGTAATATTCCATTGCCAATTCATCAGTTAGTTGAAGGCTTTCCGACAAATCACGTTTGGGCAATTTGGTTTGTAAAAGCTTTGTGTATGCATAGAATTTTTCAAAATCAGAATCAGAAAACGGCATTATCTGTGAAAGGAAAGAATACAAATTGCACCAAGTTCTTAATCCTTTTTTGAATTCGTCTTTTATTTCTTCCGATTCTAATGCTTTAAATCTATCTACGGCAGGGTCAATGTATGCGTAAAGAGTTGATTGGTCTTTAACTGATAAACGGTTACTTGGTTTAAAATATACGTTTGCAAAAGCTTCAATTTCCGATTGCCAGTAAACTTGTTTCTCGTCTAATTTTCCTTTCAAATCGTACAAGTGATTTGGGTCGGGATTTTCAGAAACGCTTGTCCTTTGGTAATAGGGCTGAAACGATGCTAAAATTGTTTCTCTATCGTTTACAAAATCCAAAACAAAAGTATCTTCCTTGCCTGGGCAAGTACGATTTAAACGAGATAATGTCTGAACTGCTTTTACGCCCGAAAGAGCTTTGTCCACGTACATTGTATGTAAAAGCGGTTGGTCAAAGCCTGTTTGGTATTTATCGGCAACAATCAAAATTTTGTAATCGTCCTGATTGAATATTTTTGGCAATTCTTTTTCGCCATATCCTGTTAATTCAGGTTCTGAAACGCCATCGGGATAATCATCGTCCATTACTTTGCCCGAAAATGCAACCAATACTTTTATGTCGTTATAACCTTTGGCTTTTATGTAGTTCTTAAACTCAACAAAATAGCGTTTTGCATGAAGTCTTGAACCAGTTACAACCATTGCCTTTGCTTTTCCTCCAATTTTCTTGCAAACAATTTGGCGAAAATGCTCAATAATTACCTCGGTTTTTTGAGCCAGTTCATGCGGATGCAATGAAACAAAACGCCCGATTGCCTTTGCTGCTTTCTTTTTGCTTAATTCGGGGTCTTCCTTTATTGCTTTGGTTAGTTTAAAATATCGCTCGTATGTCGTGTAATTATCCAAAACGTCCAAAATAAAGCCTTCTTCGATTGCCTGACGCATTGAATACAAATGAAAGGGTTCGGGTTTGCCGTCTGCATTTAACTGACCAAAAACGCCTAAGGTTTTAGATTTTGGTGTTGCCGTAAAAGCAAAGAATGAAATGTTTTGTTGTTGCCCTCTCGATTTGCACGATTTTTCAACCTCTGCATTTATTTCATCTTCTAAATCATAGTCGTTTGCATCCGATTTCTCAGCATCTTCCAATGTTTTGGCAGCCAAAACCTCTTTCATTTTCTTGCTTGCTTCACCGCCCTGCGAACTGTGAGCTTCGTCAATTATTACGGCATATTTGCGGTCGGGAATATTGCCAACTTTGTCAATTACAAAGGGAAATTTTTGTAAGGTTGTAATGATGATATGCGTTCCTGAAATAATTGCGTTGGCTAATTGCGTGCTGTCTTGGTCAATTTTTTGGACTACGCCTGTTTTATGCTCAAACTGATAAATGGTGTTCTGTAATTGTTGGTCAAGTACACGGCGGTCGGTTATTACAATTACGCTATTGAAAACTCGTTCATCTAATTGGTTGTGCAAACTCGATAAACGATAAGCCAACCAAGCAATTGAATTACTTTTGCCCGAACCTGCCGAATGTTGAATCAGATAGTTTTTACCTGCTCCATAAATTTTTGCATCGGAAGTAATTTTCCGAACTGAATCCAATTGATGAAAACGAGGGAAAATGATTTTTTCCTTTTTTCGTGTTTGACCTTCAAATTCGTATTCTTCAACTTGTAAGTGTACAAAACGATAGAGAATATCCATTAAACTGTCTTTCACAAGAATGTTTTCCCACAAATAAGCGGTTTTGTATCCATCGGGATTTTGTGGGTTTCCTTTTCCGTTGTTGCAACCTTTGTTAAATGGTAGCCAATAAGTGCGTTCAGCATCTATTTTTGTTGCCATATAAACCTCGTCGGGGTCAACGGCAAAATGAACTAAAGCTCGTTTTTTGAAGGCAAAAAGCAATTCTTTATTATCTCTGGTGGTTGCATATTGCTTTTTAGCGTTGTCAGTAGTTTGCCCTGTAAAATGGTTTTTCAGTTCCAATGTTGCCACTGGTAAGCCGTTTATGCTAATTACAAGGTCAACCGAATTCTTGTTTTTGTTGCTGTAATAAACCTGACGGATTATTTTTAATTGGTTTTTGCCGTAAAGTTCAATGGTTTCATCATTCAAGCCTGTTTCGGGTTTAAAAAATGCCATGCGAAACTTAACACCATAATCAATAAAACCATTCCGCAAAACGTCTAAACTGCCCCGCAAATCAAGCTCTTTAAATAAACGTTGAATAATGCGGTTATCAGCATCTGCACCATGAACGGCAGTAATTTTTTCCCATGCTTTGGGCTGTGTATCTTGCAAAAATGCAATTACTTCATATTTAAACATTCCCAATTCAGGGCTGTAGTCGGGCGAATTACCTTGTGTATAGTTGCCTTGTTGAACCAACGATTCAACAATAGCCGTTTCAAATGTATTTTCAGTAGTTATGCTCATTCCGCTTCCTCCTCTTGTTTTTCGGTTTCTTTAACAAATTCGGAATAAGTAATTTCCTGTATAACCGATTTTAAAATATGTCGTTCTTTTTCAGAAATATTTTCTTTCAGTTTTCCTTCGGGATAGCATTCAGCAATTAAATCACTGAACATGCCAAAATTGTATTCTGCTAACTCGTTCAATTTTTTAGGCACTTCCAAATCCATTAATTCGCAAGTGTCTGGATTCAGATACTTAATGCGTGGTTTGTTGTAATCGTTGTATTCACGCCCTTGAAAATAAGGTTTGCCCTGACTTGATGGCCAAAGAATACCAAAGAATTCAGAGCGACCAGATTTATAAACTTTAGCTATTTGTAAACTGCCGCCAACTTCCCGAATGCTTTTATCTAAAGCAATATCACGCAAAATAAAAAGAGGTTCCATGTTCAGTTTAGAATCGTATTTATCCTCTTCCATTAACAGCTTTTTAAAACGGTCTTTAGCTTCTTTTTCAACGGCTTCCTGTGGGTCGCCCAAGAAAGTATAAAACCGAGTTTTAGTGTCATCACTTGTTAACTCTTTAAACAAAAAACCTTCGGCATCGCTCGAATAATACAAATGCCAAATACGGAAACTGCTCGATTGCCAGCACCAACCGCCAAACAGGAATTTTGCACCGCTCCGTAATTCGTGTATATCTTCGCCATGAATTTCGGAAACAATTGTTTTTATCAAGTTGGTAAATAAATCTGAAATGTAATTTAGAACTTCTGTAATATCGGTTTCGGGTTTGCTTAAATAAGTGTTGAATTTAATAGACGACACCAAATTCAGAATTAAAGGATAAGCACGAAACGTGCTACCAGCAAAGCAAAGCAAACAATCTTTACGGGGCAATTCAAACAGTTTTATTCCATTGTCCCATTTCTCGCCACCTGTTAACGTGCTGTCAGTGGCGAAAACTAATTCTTCGGTGTTATTGGATTGCCTTATCCATGCTGTACAAAGTGTCATGCTTCAATCGTATTTGGTACTTTAATTTTTCCTGTTACAACTTCCGAAATTAAAGTGGTTCTGTATTCTTGTAATAATTCGATTTGATTTTTTACTTTTTCAATAAGTCTGTCTGATGCAATGTTTTTTTCTTCGATAAATTTTGAAATTTCTACTTGTTCCTCAATAGGAGGAATAAGACAATAAAAATTTGCAAGCTGTTCTTGGCTTATCATAGGAATTGCTGTAGAATTTGATATTACATCAACACTTTTTCTAATGTAATTTGAGGTAAGATAATATGCCAAATAAGGTGCATGAATTTTAATGTTTTTTAAAAGTATAAGACTTGGATTAATTGTTACATCACCATAATCCTTATCAATTAAACCTACTTTGCCAAGATATGCTCCTCTTTGAGTAAATACAATATCACCCTCTTTAACCATAATTTCAGGGCTTTCATAATATTTATCCCAACTTAAATATACTGGTTCGGATAAATCAATTTTATTAAATTTAGTAATATGAGTAGCTCCTAATGTAATAGCACCATTACCATCAAATACTAAATCAGAAGTTTTATATCCTTTAAAACCAATCCTACCTTGAATTTTACAAATAAGTTTTACTTTTTTTATCTCCCAATGTTTAGGAATTTCTCCAATCCACTCTTCCGATATTCGTTTTAATTCACAATTTACATTAAGCCCTCTAATTACAGCCCTATTAATAACTGCCTGTTTTTCTTCTTCGTACAGGGAAATGAGTTTTTGTTTGTTAGCAATGATGCAGTCTATTTCGGCGGTTTTGCGGTAAATAAAATTTATTATTGAAGACTGCTCATTAATATTTGGTAGGGGAATGTAAAGTGATTTTATTATGGAAGAATTAAGCCCTTCCATAATTGAACCTTTACTCTCATACTTAATATTATTCATTATTGAATATGAATCATTAATTAAGACTGCAAAAAACTTTTCAAGAATTTTATCATTATTAACCCTTATTCTGATTAAATGTGAGTCCATTATTCCTTTTTCAATATTTTCTGGAACAATTTTGCATTTTCCTGTAGTTCCCATCATTGTTATTACAATATCACCAGGGAATAATTCATATTTAATTAATTCATTAAATTTATCTTCATCTAAATATTTATAACCAAGCGTGAAATCATCTTTTATCACATTCTCTTGACCATAAATTTTATATCCAACATTTCTAATAAACTCACTTCTTAAAGAGCTACCAAATGGTCCAATTTGTATTCCCAGTTCATTTGAGATAATGAATTTTACTCGTTTAATATCCCAATGTACAGGTATTTCACCAATCCATTCAATGCCTGAATCTTTATATTTCTCGTATCTGTTTATCTCTTCCATATCTGCAAGGCAATGTTGTATAAATCGTTGGCTCTTTTTTCAATAACAGATTCGTTCCATTCATCGGTTGAAAGGTAATCTGTTGTTTGTCTAAGTGTAGAATATTTTTGCAAGGCTGTTTTCTTTTTATTCCAGCCCGAATCACGCATCGAACTATTTAACCGACCTTTAACTAAGGTAAGATTCCCCAATGTGAGTAGTTTGAAATCCCTTATTTGCTCAGTAATATTTTCGGGTAAATGATTCCAGTTATTACGCCATTTCTTTGGCATCACATGTTCAACACTAAATCCATTAATATTAAGTTTTGGATTGTCGGTGTAATCGTGGTTTAACTGGAACAAAGCAATACAATACAAAATTTCTCTGCTGTACTGGTTGTACAAATATGTATTATTAAATGCTTTTTTAAGTTCTTCATCATCGGGGAAACGATTGGTTGCTTCGGTATATTTCAGCAATATTTCACTAACCGCTAAAGCAGTAATACTTTCCTTTTTCTTAAGTTCACCTAAAATAGTAATGAAAAGATTGTTGTAATTCTTAGTTGTTAATTTGCATATTGTGCGCCTTGAAACATACGATTCCAAAACTCTTAAAATTCTATTCCGTTCTTCAGTATCATTAACTTTTTTATAAATGTAAAGGATTAAAGGGAAAATAGTATTTATATCAAACTCGCGGATTACGTGAAAGAAGCGTTTATCGTGTTCGACAAAACTAATATCGGATAAATTTTCTCCGTCAGGAAGTTCCTGATAAACCAACGCAAAATCATAAATATCCTTAGCGAAAACAACAAGTTCTTCTGCTATTTTATCTTTCAGGTAATTTTTGAACTCTTTAAACAATGATTCCAGTTTAACATTGGTTTCTTTTAAAATCACCAAATAACTATAAAGAAACAACTCAACAGTTGTTCGTCTGATACGACCTGAGGTTCTATCCCTATTCCAAAATTCTATTGCATCTTCGTCAGCTTCAAAAACTGAATACCAATAATTCTGATAATGTTCGGCTACTTTAGGATTGCTATACAAAAAGTTTTTTAGTAGCTCGGCTGTTGTTAATTTAACACCAAGAGAGTTGATTGTATCGAAAATTTGTTGAACATCATCGTCTTTTGTAAGTGCCATATGAATTACGGGTAACTTTTCTAAAACGATTTGTATATAGGCTCTTAAATCACTTATCTCCGCTTCATCTAAGATTCGTTTTCTAAAATAGACATAAGCGCCATGAATTTTATTCATCAATTCAGTTTGTCGCTCAATCTCTTCAATTTTTAAACTTGCAAAATTATCCCAAAGCTCCGAATTTGTTGATTTATCCAAAATTAGATTTTGAAAATACTCCCTGTCAATTTTACTATGTAAAATCCTGATGTTTTCATTTCCATAAGAATCAATAAAAACAAAAAGTGTTTTAATCCAATTCTTAATATTTGTATCATCGGTTACATCATAAAATGCCCTCATTAATAAGCAAATCGTTGTCAATCTTTGTTGCCCATCAATTAAATCATATTCAAGTGAACCTACCTTTTCAGATTCTCGCTGCTTTATTATAATTGTGCCAATAAAATGTTCGCTTTTGGGATTTCCATTTTTGACCTCAATGTATTCCTCCAAAATGTTTTCCCATAACTCTGCCCAATTATCAGCCTTCCAAACATAAGCCCTTTGAAAAAAAGGAATGACAAATTGATTTTGTCCCATGTAAAAGGACTGTAATTTTTCTTTATTTGCACTTAGCATTTTATGAATCTTTAAATTAAAACATCTTTTTCCAGTTCAGTAGTTTCTTTCTCTAAAGCCAAAATATCAGCTTTAATCTCGCTTAATGAGCGAAGTTTTTTAAACTCGTAGAAATATTTGGTAAAGTTTATTTCGTAGCCTGTTTTGGTTTTGCTTTCATCAATCCAAGCATCGGGAACGTGGGGTTTTACTTCACGGTCGAAATACTCCTGAATAGTTTGTTGTACGAGGTTTCCGTTTTCATCTTTTTTAAGAAAAGGAATGTTTTCGTAATCTCTTAAACTTGAATCGGGCTTTGGGTTTCCTTTGCTGTCTTTTTGAATTTTCCCTTTTTCATTTTTCAAAGGTTGTTCCACTGTTACTCGCCAATAGCCGAAAAATTCTTTTGGGTAGATTTTGCAAAATTCTCCTTCGGTGAATTCTCCGTATATTTTAGTCACATACCCAATTCCTTTTGTGTCGCCGTTTTCGGGAATTTCTTTTCTTTTGTTTCCTAAACTACGAGGCATTTTTTGCCAAAAACGATTTGGGCTTTGCCCTGATTCTTCGTCTTTTGTACCTGTGGCATTTATCAATTGAACTTTCCCTTTGCGGTCGGCACTTTTTTTATTGGATAGAATCCAAATGTAGGTTGAAATACCAGTGTTATAAAAAAGTTGGTCGGGCATGGCAATTACCGCTTCCAACCAATCGTTTTCAATAATCCATTTTCGGATTTCGCTTTCGCCGCTTCCCGCTTGTCCAGTAAATAAAGGTGAGCCATTAAAAACAATTCCTATTCGGCTTCCTTCGGGTTTCATTTTCGAAAGCATGTGTTGAAGGAACAACAACGAACCATCGTTTATTCTTGGTAATCCAGCACCAAAACGCCCAGCAAAGCCTTTTTTCTCGGCTTCGTCAGTTATCATTTTTTGAGCTTTTTTCCAGTCCACACCAAATGGTGGATTGGAAAGCATGTAATCAAACTTTTCGTTTTCAAGTCCGTCAACTGTAAATGTATTGCCAAACTTAATGTTTGCAGGGTTTTGCCCTTTAATCATCATGTCCGATTTGCAAATGGCGTATGATTCAGGGTTTATTTCTTGTCCGAATACTTCCATTTTTGCATCGGGGTTTTGCTCCTTTATAAACGATTCGCCAACCGAAAGCATTCCGCCTGTTCCGCAAGCTGGGTCATACAAGGTTTTTACAATTCCTTTTTTGAAAATGTCTTTTTCGTCAACAAATAATACGTTCACCATTAGCTTTATTACCTCTCTTGGCGTAAAGTGTTCCCCTGCGGTTTCGTTTGAAAGTTCTGAGAATTTTCGGATTAGTTCCTCGAAAACATAACCCATTTCCATTGAGGTCATTTCCGACAAATCAATATCGGCAAAGGCTTCAACAATTTTAAAAAGCAAATCGGTTTTAGGGTCGTCTAATCGGTCAATATGTGAATCAAAATCAAAGTATTCAATTATCTCTCTTGCACCCGTTGAAAATCCGTTAATGAAGTTTCTCAAATTGGCAGCAACGTTATTCGGGTCTGCTTTAATCTTGGCAAAATCGTAATTGCTGCGATTGTGGAAATTTAGTCCAGCAATTTTATTTAATGTTATATCTTTTGCACTGTCCGAGAGCTTTTCGATTTTCGGCATATAGTCTAAAACCTTTTGCTTTGTCGGTGCAATCACACAATCCAAACGCCTTAAAACAGTCATTGGCAAGATTATTTTTCCATAATCTGACTGTTTGTAATCACCTCTCAATAAGTCGGCTACTTTCCAAATGAGGTTTGCCTTTTCTTTAAAATCTATCATTATTTATTTTCTTCTTTAAAATCGTTCATTAAAAGCTCAAATGTAACAAATTTGCACGGGTGCGTGGGCAAGATTGCACTCTTTGACAAAGCTTTGGCTTTAGCGTTGGCTCGTGGGGCTTTGGCAATGTGTGCAATGCGGGTGGGATTTCTTTCTTCTTTTGCGGGGGGAAGAAAAAAACAAAATAAATTTCCATCAAATTTGCACTGTCCTGTCAAAAAGCTAAATCCTTTCTATAGTTAATATTTATCACTGTCGTATCTGTCTGGTCGTCTGTCTTCTTACACTTGTTGCCAACGGTAAATTGTATGAGTAGTGGCAGATTGCGTGGTACTTTCCTTTCAAACCGCTATAAAGTTAGAGCGGGCTACGAGCCTTGATATTTGGCACTTACACCGCCATTACTTATACAAAATGTTGGTTACAGTTTTTGTTCTTCCTATTTTCCAGATTGTGATGCAATTTTTATGATGCAATCTTCAATTTGACTTACAAATTTCATGGAAATATCATGCCCCATTCCATCAATTATGCATAATTCAGCTTTTGGAATTGTAGAAGCCACTTCTTTACCTGCTTCAAGCGGAACTAATGGGTCAGCATTTCC
>JAAYIT010000365.1 GCA_012523295.1 Porphyromonadaceae bacterium
ATACAAAGCTATAAAAAAAAAGCACAAATGTTGAGTAAACGCACTAAATTTTCATGCTCGTGGGTGTTGGAAAATCATGTGGGTTTCATACGAGTAAAGTTTATTTTTTACACTAAGGACGTATGGAACACGCCATTAATCATTTTCTTGGGTTTGAGATTTATCATAAATGGCTGTTTCATACGTAAAAAAATAATTTTTACATTAAGGTCGCATGTAACACGCCATTAATCATTCTCTTAGGTTTAAGAGTTATCTTAAATGGCTGTCTCATATCGTTTCAATAAATGAAAAAGTTAGTTGTATTCTAAAATATTTAATAACAACTAAATGGTTGAAAAGTTAACAGAACAATACAGCAAAATATTCATCACACTTCTACCTCTTCTAAATCTTTGTCATCTTTCAGACTATCGATTTGCTCTTTTAGTTCCACAATTTCTTTTTTATCTGAAATTACAATTGAAAGCAAAATAGAAAAAGCCAAAGTACTGATAATCACAGTAAGAGAAATCCAAGAATGGCTGCTGAAAAATGCTCCGACAGCCGGAATCGCGGTCAAAAGCATTTTCGCCCCAATAAAAAACAGGATAAAGCTAACACCATGTTTCAGGAAACGGAACATGCCCATAATCCCCTTCAGCGCGAAAAAGAGCGAGATAAGACCCATCACCGCAAATACATTGGATGTGATTGCCAAGAAATTTTCCTCTTCAAAAGTCAACACATTGGCAGAGCCTTCTTTGATTACACCGATGATAGCCGGAATAGAATCAACGGCAAATAACACGTCAGTAGAACCAATTACGAGCAGCACAAGCAGATTTGTGGTAATAAACCTTGTCCCGTTATGTTTTGTGAAAAACTTGGTGGAATGTGTATCCGGATCAACCGGGAATATCTTTGAAGCGCCTTTATAGAGAAAATTATTTTTTGGATCCACTGAATCTTCGCTGTCCTGAAACGCCATTTTATAAGCAGTCCAAACCAGAATGGCTCCAAAAATGTAGATAATCCAATGAAAACGCTCTACCAGGCCCATCCCGAGAAGGATAAAAAGAATTCGAAGAATAATGGAAAGTACAATACCCATTTTCAGTAGCTTTGGTTGATTGTGTTCAGCCACTGCCATCATGGAAAAAATCATAATGAAGACAAACAAGTTATCAACCGAAAGAGAATATTCAGTTAAATATCCGGCAATGAACTTCAATCCCATAACATGAGCCGTATTCTCTGTGCTTCCGGGATTTTGGGGGAAGAAGAAAAAAAGCGATGCACCAAATAACAGAGCAATACTAATCCAGGTTCCGGTCCATCTGAGTGCTGTTTTTACGGTAATTTCTTCTTTGCGATGATCAGTTACGTAAAAATCAACAACAAAAACAATCAAGAAAATTGAGATAAAAATAACCCAATAAAGCGTCATTGTATCCATAAAACAATGTGAAATTTAAGGTGTGTGTGAATTAAATTTAAAATGCGTGCCGCATAAAATTAGCCACAAAATTACGATTAAATTCTTGAGCTATAAAATAAAAAACGGTATATTTAAGGGTTTTATTCAGTTTAGAAACGATATAAATAGTGAGCTTCGGAATTCCAATTTTTTTGTATCTTAAATATCTGAAATGGAGAAAAATATTATGTTGACTTCATTGTCAAAGTTCTATATTTTTAGTAATTTTGCAGATTGCATTTTTTGATTAGTCGTTATTAATGTCCAAAAAAGGAAACATCATCATAAAAGGTGCTCGAGTGCACAATCTGAAAAATATTGACGTAGAAATTCCACGCAATAAGTTAGTAGTAATCACCGGATTATCAGGATCAGGCAAATCATCATTAGCTTTTGACACACTTTATGCTGAAGGACAACGACGCTACGTGGAGAGTCTTTCGGCTTATGCTCGCCAATTTCTCGGCAGAATGTCCAAACCGGAAGTCGATTATATCAAAGGAATTCCCCCCGCCATCGCCATTGAACAAAAAGTCAACACACGCAATCCACGCTCCACAGTAGGCACTTCCACGGAAACTTACGAATACATCAAACTCTTGTACTCCCGAATCGGTAAGACTTTTTCACCCATTTCAGGAGAAGAAGTGAAGAAACATGAAGCAGAGGATGTCGTTCATGCTGTTCTGGCGTTTCCGGAAGAGACAAGACTGATGATTCTTACCCCCATTATCCCCATTCAAGGAGTTTCTACCGAAGATCGGCTGAATCTTCTTATGCAAAACGGATACAGTCGGATCTTAATTGATGATGATGTAGTCGGAATCAATGATTTGTTGGAAGATATTCCGAGAGTAAAAAAAGCGAAAAATTTTTTTTTGCTTATTGACCGGCTGACAGTTGACAGATCAAAATCGGGTGTCAGCCGATTGACGGATTCTGTAGAAACGGCATTTTTGGAAGGAAAAGGAGCTTGTGTTTTGCAGGTTATTTTGGAAAATGAGACCAAAGAAATCCATTTTTCGAAGTCGTTTGAAAAAGATGGAATTCAGTTTGAACTTCCAAATGAATATATGTTCAGCTTCAACAATCCGCTTGGCGCTTGTCCCACATGCGAAGGATTTGGACGTGTAATCGGAATTGATGAAGATTTAGTCGTCCCCAACAAATCGCTTTCAGTCTATGATGATGCTGTGGTTTGTTGGCGTGGAGAAGTGATGAGCGAATGGAAAAAAGAACTTATTTACTCGGCAGATAAATTTGACTTCCCAATTCACAAGCCATATAATGAATTGACAGAAGATCAGCGAGAATTACTCTGGAATGGAAATGAATACTTTGGAGGAATCAATAAATTTTTTGAGTTTCTTCAATCCAATCAATATAAAATCCAATACCGTGTGATGCTTGCCCGCTATAGAGGCAAAACTACTTGTCCGAATTGCAAAGGGACTCGGTTAAAAAAGGAAGCTACTTATGTAAAAGTAGGTGGAAAGGCAATTACCGAACTTGTGCAAATGCCGATTTTGAGGATAAATGAGTTTTTTGAGAACTTGCAACTTGATGAGACCGATTCGGTTACAGCTAAGCGGCTGTTGGTTGAAATTAAAAACAGGATTCATTTTCTGATTGACGTTGGTTTGGGATATCTCACATTAAACCGTCTTTCCAATACGCTTTCAGGGGGTGAAAGTCAACGAATAAATTTGGCAACTTCGCTTGGCAGCAGTCTTGTTGGTTCGTTGTATATTTTGGACGAACCTTCCATTGGACTTCATTCACGTGACACTCATTTACTTATCAAAGTCTTAAAGCAATTACGAGATTTAGGAAATACGGTAGTTGTCGTAGAGCATGATGAAGAAATTATGCGTGCTGCCGACCACATTATCGATATGGGCCCGGAAGCTGGGAGGAAAGGTGGGGAGGTGGTGTGGGTGGGAACCCCAAAAAGTCTCCTAAATCCCCAAAATCCGTTGCCCCCTAAATCCCCCAAGGGGGACTTGCAGCCGATTGCGGAAGATGGAAGTATTCAAAATAATGGAGAGCTTATTTCTGAAAATAATGAAAATTTAAAGAATTCTGATTTATCTGAAAACGATAACTCTTTGCTCGTCCCTAAATCTTCCTCGGGGGATTTAGGAGACAAAGAAGACAACCCTACCCGTTATCAATATCAAACTGCTAATCCTTTGTTGTATTCAAGGATAAAAGAATTAGCTGTTGAACACAGAAAGAATCCAACTCCTGCGGAAGAATTTCTATGGAGTGCGCTGAGTAATAAGAAATTATCCGGCTACAAGTTTAGGAGACAACATGTTATAGGAGATGTTATCGTTGACTTTGTAAATCTTGAAAATAACCTTGTTATTGAAGTTGACGGAGGCTATCATGAAAGTGAAGAAGTTAAAGAATACGATTTGCACCGTACTAATTTTCTGAATGAAAGAGGGTTCAAAGTCATTCGTTTTACAAATGAAGATGTATTACAAAAGTTAGAAGAAACACTTGATGAAATAAGAATAGTGTTAAAATCAACAACATCAAAATCTTTGGAGACAATGCCCCCTAAATCCCCCAAGGGGGACTTGCAGCCGACTGCGGAAGATGGAAGTATTCAAAATAATGGAGAGCTTATTTCTGAAAATAATAAAAATTTAAAGAATTCTGATTTATCCGAAAACGATAACCCTTCGTTCACACGTAAATCTCTCAAGGGGGACTTGCAGCCGACTGCGGAAGATGAAAACATTAGCAACAAAGAAAGCAATAGTAAACTTCAAAACATTTCTGACAAAGATCAACCTTTGCACACACCAAAGTCCCCCATGGGGGATTTAGGGGGCCTATCTATTGAGAATTTAGGAGACTTCACTTCTTATACAATCAACTATTTGATAGGTCTCGAAAAAATAGAAACCCCGACCCACCGCCGAAAATGGAACAACTACATAGAAATTATCGGTGCTCGTGAGAATAATCTGAAAGGAATAGATGTGAAGTTTCCGTTGAATGTTATGACGGTGGTAACGGGGGTAAGTGGTTCTGGTAAATCGTCGTTGGTGAAGAATGTGTTCTATTCGGCTCTGAAAAAATATTACGGCGGAGTAGCGGACAAAACAGGACAATTCGGCTCTCTTAAAGGGAGCATGCTTCTGGCAAAGGATATTGAATTTGTGGATCAAAACCCGATAGGTCGGTCATCACGCTCGAATCCGGTTACCTACATCAAAGCCTATGATGAAATCCGAAAACTTTTCGCCAATCAGCAGCTATCAAAACAAATGGGCTATTCTGCATCTCACTTTTCATTCAACACCCCGGGCGGACGATGTGAAGAATGTCAGGGAGAAGGAATCGTTACGGTAGAAATGCAGTTTATGGCAGATCTACGACTGAAATGCGAGCATTGCCATGGAAAAAGATTCAAGTCTGATGTATTGGATGTAAAGTATCGCGGAGCTAATATTTTCGATGTGTTAGATATGACGGTGAATCAGGCTATCGAATTTTTCTTGGAAGGGAATGGCACAACCGAAAAACGAATCATCAAACGGTTGAAACCGCTTCAAGACGTTGGAATTGGGTATGTGAAATTAGGGCAATCGGCCAACACGCTCTCAGGAGGTGAAAGTCAGCGGGTGAAATTGGCTTCATTTTTAGCAAACGAGAAACCGGAACCGATGATTTTTGTTTTTGACGAACCAACTACCGGTCTTCATTTTCATGATATAAAAACACTGCTGAAAGCGCTTAATGCATTGATTTACAAAGGACATACGGTCATAATTATCGAACATAATTTGGATGTAATCAAATGTGCCGACCATATTATTGACATTGGACCCGAAGGTGGTGAAGAGGGTGGTTATATCGTTTTTGAAGGGACACCGGAAGCGTTGGTGGATTGTGAATGTTCGTACACGGGCAGGTTTTTGAAGGAAAAGCTGAGGATAAGTTGACAGGGCTAATTCTTATTTTGATGCGCTAGGTATTTTCAATTATCTTTGCATCATGACAACAGACTTAACCCAATTATTAGTTCCCTCAGATATACTGGAACATTTTGATTACGAATACTACGAAGAAA
>JAAYIT010000406.1 GCA_012523295.1 Porphyromonadaceae bacterium
AAATGGATTCAGAAGAATCGGATATATTGGACCGGAGCCTCCTTTCGGAACGCATACTTATCGATTTATGGTCTATACACTTGATACGGTACTAGGTCTTAACCCAGGTGCCACAAGGAAACAGCTTGAGAAAGCAATGGAAGGTCATATATTGCAAACCGGGTTGCTTGAAGGTAAATTTGGAACCTGATGATGTATTCCGCCGCTAAGATCCTACTAGGTTCAAGCGGCATCTTTTTGTATCCTAAGGGCATACAGAATCAGTCGTAAGGATCGAGCGGGTGAAAGGCTTATAGATCAAGACTTTGAGAGATTGCAGTGCTGTTGTGATGAAGGGTAGCCCTTGAGTATATAAAAAAAGCTGTAGATAAATCGAGTAATATGTTTCAATAGAGCATTGTGTGACAAGCGGTCAGGTTATACCTGTGCTATCCTTCTATCCAGGAGGTGTAATATGCATGCATGGGAAGCAATACAAAACTCATTGAACTATATTGAAGACCATTTGTCAGAGAATATAAAGATAAAAACACTCGCAAATGCGGCCTCATTATCACTGTATTATTTTCAACGCCTGTTTCGATGGATTGTATTCTAATAAAGGCTGATGAGATTATCCCATTGTCGTAAAATGTCAACCGGTTCTCCTTGTATTCTATCACTTTGAGTGTTAGGATAGTGTCATAAGTGATGGAAACTGATATAAGGAGTGGTATTATGAAATTGTATGAAAGCGAAACCGTTGAATTGAAGGAAATTTATACACCTGAATTAAAAAAAGAAATTGTGGCATTTGCAAATACAAATGGCGGAACGATCTATATTGGCGTGCGGGATAACGGAGAAATTGTTGGTCTTGATAATGCTGACTTTGTAATGCAACAGATATCAAATTCTTTAAGAGACGGTATTCGTCCTGATGTTTCTATGTTTACAAATATTGAGTTATTGCAAGAAGTTAATAAGTATTTTGTGAAACTAACGGTTAGTCAAGGAACAAAAAAGCCTTACTACTTATCTGACAAAGGACTTAAACCAACAGGCGTATATGTAAGAAGTGGAACAACATCTGCTCCGGCGTCTGAAGATGCTATCCGTATGATGATAAAAATGACCGATGGTGATTCATTTGAAAGTAATCGTTCTCTCATACAAGAACTGACCTTTACTAGTTTAAATAAAGAGATGGAAAGAAGAAATTTAGAATTTTCTGAAGTGCAGATGAAAAACTTAGGCATTCTTTCATCTGATGATATTTACACAAACATGGGCTTGCTAGTTTCAGATCAGTGCAAACATTCTATCAAATTTGCTATTTTTCAAGGCTCCGATAAATTGGTGTTTAAAGATCGAAAGGAACTGACAGGCTCTCTATTTGCTCAACTTACAGACGCTCATAAAACCATAGATTTTTATAATGGCACAAAAGCTACCTTCCATGATTTACTACGTACAGATGAAAGAGATTACCCGGTAGATGCCGTTCGTGAAGCATTGCTGAATGCCATTGTCCACGGAGATTATTCCTTTAGTGGTAGTACAATTATTAACCTTTATTCTGACCGGTTAGAGATTATCTCCCTAGGCGGATTGGTTTCAGGTTTGTCATTGGAGGCAGCTATGCTGGGAGCATCTCAACCTAGAAATGAAAAGCTTGCAAGCTTATTTTATAGAATGAAGCTAATTGAGGCATACGGCACAGGTATCAGCAAGATAATCAGTTGCTATAAGGGTTTACCAGTGCAACCCAAGTTTGAAAATGTGGAAGGTGCATTTAGAGTGGTTTTACCTAACACGCATGCACAAGAGCTGAGCGTAGAAGATGAAAAGTATTTACCGATACTCAGATTATTTGAAAAGAAAAAAGAAATCACTCGTAGTGATGTTGAAGAAGCCCTTGGGGTTGGAACAACTCACGCAATTAATACGCTCAAAGAAATGCTGGAAAAAGAGCTTATCAAAAAAGTTGGTAGCGGCAGGTTGACAAGGTATGTGCCTCAAGGTATGTGGTGAAGTAAAAAACAGCACACTTTATATGCTATATATTGGAAATGCGGTGGAAATTGTTATATAATTGGAGTTACAAATTATAGCAATTAGATGAAGTAGTTGTCGAAACTATATGGGAGTGATTTTATGTTAGAGAACCCAGTGGTTTATTCACCATATGATGATTATGCTCAAAGTGCAAATACGTTATTTCACTTTATGAAAGAGAGTGATTATCTTAAATCCATACTGATGAACAGAGCTATTGTGCCAAGATATTGCATGGGAAATATTGGGTACCTTGATATCCATATTGGGGACATTAGATTTAAAGAATTAGCCATACTTCAAAAATATTTTTGTGACATCCCTTTTCATAAACTTACAGATAACTTTGAGTTGAATGGGGTTGGGGAAGCCTATAAATCATTGAATGATGATGAAAAGTTGAATCTCGCGAAGAACAATACTCATCCGGACTATTATGGAAAATTTTCTATCGCTTTTTCTAAAAGTTGGGGTGAAAACAGAAAATTACATCCCGTACACTATTTAAATGCGAAAAATGTTTGCTAAGCTTATTGCTGCAGCGGGGGCCATGTAGAAACAAAGCATATGAGGAAGACAGAGGCATCTTACAAGCCATCGAAAAGGATATTAGATAAGGTATTAAAGTCTTATAGAAATACCCCTAAAGAAGTGCTGCATAATATCACAGTATTAAATATTGGTAGGGTGGACTCTCTATCGAGGGCGTTAAAAGGCATAAAAACAGCGGGTATATAATCTAAACAGCAGGGAAGTAAACCAAAATAAATACAGAAAAAGAGAAAAGAAAAGCATAATATACGCACCGCGACTGACGGAGCCAGGCTTCTTGTCAAGGCCGTGTGCGGAGCACCGTTCATTTTAGCCTTGACAAAATGGCAGGCGGTACAATAAGAGTATTTTTCTTTGTGTAATGCTGACATCTGAGAAAATCCCAAAGAACGGACGCAAGTCAACTTATGCGTTTACCCGGAATACTGATTTAGTTAAACCATAAAGGGTGTATCTGCTTTTTGAAAACCGAGAACAAATTGACACTGTCTTTAACTAACTAGAAAATGTCTTGCATAGGAGCATGGGTTGATGTATAATTTATTTACCGACCGGTCAATAAATTAGTGGCTTGAGAAGGTACAACATACTGGCGGTAGGGTTTATGTTATTTGAGGTGTGATATATGAAAATATTAGCGATTAATGGAAGCTACCGCGGGAACAATGGGTTTACATCGGCATGTATTGAAAGATTGCTGCAAGGTGCCACGGAAGCCGGTGCAGATTGTGAAACGATAAGTCTTGCTGGTATGAAGATAAATGCATGTACAGGCTGCCAGGTATGCCACACTGAAAGTCATCTCCTGAAGTGCATTTTCGATGAGAAAGATGATACAAATGTAATTTTTGGCAAAATGCGGGATGCTGATATAATCATCTTTGCTACACCTGTGTATATATTTTCTATGTCAAGCTTGCTGAAGAAGCTGCTGGACCGTCTTAATTCGACAGGTGACAGCTCCCGGTTGACAGTTTCCCCAAAAGGGCTGTTTTTTCACCATATAGACCAGGCCTTGTGCTCAAAACCGTTCGTCACATTAATATGCTGCGACAATATGGAAGATGAAACTTCACGAAACATCATCGACTACTTTAGAACGTATGCCCGGTTTATGGACGCGAAGCAGGTGGGTACGATTATCAGAAAATCCGGTAAATTGATTGGTCATGGAATAGATGTCAGTAAGGAAAAGCTTTTCCCCAAGATTGCGGATGTATATAAAGCTATAAACGATGCGGGAAAAGAACTGGCGAATACAGGAAAGATATCGTCGAGTACATGCAAAAGCGTGAGCGAGTCA
>JAAYIT010000366.1 GCA_012523295.1 Porphyromonadaceae bacterium
CAGCTCATAATTGATTGGCAGCAACTCCTGCCTGCCAATAGCAAAGCAAACGGTCTATAAATCTCAATGAAATTTATAGACCGCTATTTTTTGTGCTTTGAAAGACGGCGGATTTGGGATGCTTACAGTAGATTTTATAGTTTGAATGTTTGATAATCAGCAATTCAATAAAAAAGCTCAAACCTTATCGGGTTGAGCTTTTTTACATAGTATTCATATTTGTATTATCTGATTCTCAATCGTTGTCCTGCTCGTATTGTACTCGAAGATTTCAGACCATTCAAAGATCTGAGCTTACTTACCGTCGTACCGTTTCGAGCTGCTATTCTACTCAAGTTGTCACCTTTTCTAACTCTGTAGTATTTTGCCAATTGGCTTGTTTTAGCTTTAACCTGCTGATAACCAAAATTCTTTCTTTTGGTCAGCGTGTAATTGTCGGCATAAGCAACTTTGCTGTCAAAATTGATGATTGTAGCCGGATTAAATGCATTTCCTACGTAACGAGTCTCAAAATGAAGGTGCGGACCGGTAGAACGTCCGGTGTTTCCGCTAAGTCCCAATTCTTGTCCTGCTTTTACGCGTTGATCCAATTTACAGGTTACAGCGCTTAAGTGTGCATAAACAGTTTCAAGCCCGTTGTCATGTCGTACAACTACATATTTTCCATATCCGCCCGGTTCATAATCGATAATCCGAACTTTTCCTGAAAAACTTGAAACCACTTTATTTCCGGAAGGTAATGCAATGTCGATTCCATAGTGATAACGATAACGGCGAGGACCAAATTTAGAGGATATTCTACCCACAGAAACAGGCATTACGAAATCGGAACAATCGATAACTATTGAATCGGGTAAACTGCTGATAGGAACGCGATAGGGATTCAAACGATCAGAAGTCCAGATATCACCATAAATATCACCTGCCGGGTGGTTTTCCATCAAGTCGTCTGTCTCGTCATTCAACATTTCGTTATAAATATTGGTCGAGTCAGCTATAGGTACATTGTTGCTTTTAGGGAAGACATTGCTGGCAGCCATCTTCATATTTCCCGGCGCCGCCATCACTTTAATCTGTGCGTTTAAATTGTTTGTTACAAATAAGCTTACTATTAAAGTAAGAAGTAAGTGATTAAACCTCATTAGATATTAAATTTCGTCGTTAGAGTATAAAAATTGCTTTTTAGCATCGGCAAAGTCAAAAATCTCATCATCTTGGAAAAATCTTGTCAGTTCTACTTTTGCATTCTCAATAGAATCAGAAGTATGAACTATATTTTCCTGCATACTCATACTGAAATCGCCTCTGATAGTTCCGGGTACTGCAACACGACTATTCGTAGCTCCGGTCATGTTACGTACAACTTGTACAGCATCCTTTCCTTTCCAGCATGTCACTATCACAGGTGTAATCATCATCGAATCTTTAATGCGTGTAAAAAAAGGACGGTCAGCCAAATGAGCATAATGCTCATCCAAAATCTTATCATTTAACTGTATCATCTTAATTCCGAGCAATTGTAAGCCTTTTTGTTCAAATCGTTTAATTACTTCACCTACTAAGGCTCGCTGAATTGCCGAAGGTTTAAGAATTACTAAAGTTTTTTCCACAGCTAAATTTTGAAAATATGTGTTATTTTTTGAAGTATTAATTTATAGGAAATATAAATTTCGGATAAAATCAAAATCAATAATATCTATAAGAGAATCAACCCTCTTAATAAATTGTGCCAAAAGTAACAAAAAACATATTAACTAACAAAGAATCAGGCAGAAAAATTAAAGAAAAAAATCTTTTTTAACTTATAGCTCCCCAATTTATAGTATTTGTTTTCATTTTTTTCAATTGCACCGCCAGCATTTTGTATTCATCAGATTTTAATTCGGGATCTTTTTCCAGCACATCCATTGCCGCGTTTCGGGCAATTTCCAACATTTGTCCATCTTTGGCTAAATCCGCGATTTTAAGTTCAAAAGGGATGCCGCTCTGTACTGTTCCTTCAATATCTCCGGGTCCGCGGAGCATTAAATCTGCTTCTGAAATTTCAAATCCATCATTGGTGCGGGTCATTATCTCCATTCGTTTCCGAGTAGTTTTCGAAAGCTCTACTCCTGTAAGCAAAATACAATAACTTTGCTTTGCTCCCCTGCCCACACGCCCGCGTAGCTGATGCAGCTGTGAGAGTCCGAATCGCTCGGCGCTTTCTATCACCATCACCGATGCATTCGGCACATTTACTCCAACTTCTATAACGGTTGTCGCTACCATTAATTGTGTTTCACCCGACACAAATTTCTGCATATGTTCTTCTTTTTCAGCGGGTTTCATCTTTCCATGTACCATACTGATTTTAAAATCGGGGAAAACCTCTTTCATAAATTCATATCCTTCTTCCAAATTCCGAAAATCCATTGCTTCGGATTCTTGAATCAGCGGATAAACCACATAAACCTGCCTGCCTTCATTGATTTGTTTTCTTAAAAATCCGAGCAACGCGTTTCGTTTGGACTCGTAATAATGATAAGTCTGAATCGGTTTTCTACCCGGAGGCAATTCATCGATTACCGACACGCTCAAATCTCCGTAAAGCGTCATGGCAAGCGTACGCGGAATCGGTGTCGCAGTCATCACAAGCACATGTGGCGGCTGTACATTTTTCCCCCAGAGCTTCGATCGTTGGGCGACACCAAATCGGTGCTGTTCGTCAATGATAACTAAACCTAAGTTCTTGAACTGTACCGTATCTTCTATCAGCGCGTGTGTGCCAATAATTATCTGACCTTCACCACTTAACAAGTCCGCATGAATCACTTCACGTTCTTTCTTTTTTGTAGAGCCTGTGATCAAAGCTACCTTTACATCCATGCCATCGAGCATCTCAGTAATGGTAGCGAAGTGCTGATTTGCCAGAATTTCAGTGGGCGCCATCAGGCAAGCCTGAAAGCCGTTGTCAAGCGCGATAAGCATTACCATCAACGCTACAAGCGTTTTCCCGCTCCCTACATCACCTTGTAGGAGCCGATTCATTTGCTTTCCTGTAACAAAATCGGCCCGAATTTCTTTAATAACTCTCTTCTGTGCGCCTGTCAGCTCAAACGGGAGGTGTTCATTGAAAAATGTATTGAAATAATCACCTACTTTGGAGAAAATAAATCCTTTAAACGTGTTGTCACGCCAATGAGTTTGACGAAGAATATTGAGTTGAATGTAAAACAACTCCTCAAATTTCAGCCGTTGACGAGCTCTGCTTAATGCTTCACTATTTTTCGGGAAATGGATATTTACCAATGATTCGGTCAGATTCATCAGTCTGAAACGCTGTATAATTGATGTGGGAATAGTTTCAGGAATTCCTGATTCGATTTTTTTTATGACCGGATATAAAATTTTCTGAATCGCTTTGGAATTCAGAAAATTATTTTTCATTTTTTCTGTCGTATTGTAAAATGGCTGGAAACCCATTTGATCGGGTGGCGGAAGCTGCTCAACAGTCTCAATTTCAGGATGGACAATGTTGTATTTTCGATTAAAAAGAGTTGGTTTTCCGAATATCACATATTCAACTCCTATTTTGTATCTATCCAATATGAATCGTACCCCCTTGAACCAGATTAATTCGATTACGTTTTCACCATCGCTGAAGATTGCGGTAAGACGTTGTTTGTGACCTGTCCCAATCTTTTCAAACTGCATGATTTTACCTTTCACCTGGATAAAAGGCATATCTTCCGAAATTTCACTCAACTTGTAAAATCGGCTTCTATCCACATACCGATACGGGTAATGTCCTAATAAATCCTCGACAGTGTAAATCGACAGCTCTTTGTTGAAAAGATCTGCTCTGCGAGGTCCCACTCCGGGGAGGAATTTTATATCTTGGGTGGAAAGATCCATTTTTGAAGTTTTATTCAGGGAAATGGGTGTTCGAAACTCGCAAGCTACCCGAAATGTTCCCATTTTTTTGTTGATACAATAAACACAAATATTTGGGTAGGCTGTACTTTAAGACTCTGTCAGCGTCCTAATTTTAACCGGAAATCCATTTCCCGAAAGGAATTTTTCTTATAATAAAAATTATCATCATGGAAACCAACAAAGTCAAAACCAAAAGTACCGGCAATGAAATCAGCGGATGTGCCATTGTCCAGGATATTCCGCGGTTGAACAAGACACCAAGTACCAGAACGTGGATTAAATATATGCCATAACTGTAATCGCTGATTAAAAAAGTGACTTTCTGAATATGTTTATTCCTGATTTTTGTGTGTTTCATTGAAATAAAAACTGCAGCTGTCTGGATAATTGTGTTAAGATTCAGATAACTGTAAAATGCCAAATCGAGTTTTCCTTTCGTGTGACTTGTAAAATAAACAACCAAAGCCGAAACTACAACTGTGATTAAGTACAAAACTGCCGCTGTGAGCCTGATGTTTTTTGAAACATAAAATATATTGTAAAAGTAGTAACCAAGCACCATATAGCCCATGTAAAGCAAATAAATGTACAGTTTTTTGAACACATCCGCACCGGCCCAAGTGTACATATTTACAGGAAAACCCTGGCTGATACTCCCAATCAATACCCAGGCGGCAAGTAAAAAAACGATCATTTCAGGTTTCAGCTTTCTTACAAAAGCTCCTACCATCGGAGTAAAGATATAGAGGAACAAAATAAGATAAACGAACCAAAAATGGGGGGAAATACCCTCTTTGAGAAATAAAGCTGCAGCCCATTGAACCGTCTCATTAAAAGTGCGCGACTGAGCTTCAGGAGATAGATTTGACCATCGGAAAATCCAATAGACAATCATATAAAAGAGAAAAGGCAGAAGAACACGAATAATTCTTTTTGTGTAAAAATCCTTTAAGTCATATTTTCGCGAAAGTAGAAGCGCGCCGCTAATCATCAAAAAAAGCGGCACTCCAAATCGTACAGCGCTGTCCAACACATTTCCAATCCACCAGTAAGTCATGTTTTTATCAAACATATCCTTCACAATCGGAGAAGAAATGTGGATAGTAATCACTGCCAGAATAGCTGCAACCCGCAGGCTGTCAATCCATTCAATTCGATTTTTCGATTCAATCATTTGTTTTATAAAAAAAATGAACTATGTGAGACAAAACATAGACTTATAGGTGCCGGAAAAAGAAAATCGCCAAAACTCAGGACTTCAATCTTTTCATAATTATTTCCGCTATCTCCAAATCCAACCCATTTGTTATTTTGATATTTTCACTGTTTCCTTCCACCAAGTGCACTTTGTATCCTCCCGACTCGACCACGGAAGCATCATCGGTAAATTCATCCTTATAAGCGCAGTCATAACTTTTTTTAATTATTTCAGAATAAAAAACTTGAGGTGTTTGAACCAATCTATATTCATTCCTATTCAATGAAACACTTTCCTCGCCATCAATTCTTCGGATACTGTCAATTAAACTTACTACCGGAATCGCGCTCCCCTTTTCTTCAGCTTTTTCAAAACATCTTTTCAGCGTATCGTGACTTACCAAAGGTCTTACACCATCGTGCACAGCGATTAGCCTATCCGTATCATCAAGAGTATTTAAAGCATTTTTTACGGAAAAAAAACGGGTTTCGCCCCCCGCTGCAATCTGATGCGAAATCATAAAATCGTGCTTTTTGCATAATCCTTTCCAATATTCAATTTGCGACTCGGGAAGAGCCAAAACAAGCTCGATAGCATTATCGTAATCATAAATTTTTTTTATCGTATGCATTAAAATAGGCATACCGGAAAGTTCCAAAAATTGCTTCGGAACAGCAGTTTTCATCCTTTCTCCTTTTCCTCCGGCAACAATTATGGCAGTTTTTTTGTAGTTCATATGCGTATTGCTTCTCGCAACAAAGATACTTTTTTCATATCAAAAGACAAAGTAATGATTTTGAAATAATTTCAAAAAATCTCGTTTTATTCTAAAAATGGTTTTAAAAATCGTTTCGTTTTAATACCTTTGTAAAAAATAATCAATCCTAAATAAGAAATTAATATTTAAGAACACAAGTGCATTGATAAAATTTCGCATAGCATTAAAAATTTTTAGGCTGGTACTCTCGCACTGAGGAAATTTGAAACAAAAAATAAGCATGACCAAGCATATTTCATTTGCCTTTTTTTGCTTATCGCGTTTTATTAAGCCTAAGGTTCTGAGTTTTATCAAGCTTCTAACTTTTACAAGATTCCTTATGAAAAAAATCTTATTCCCCATACTGTTTGTCATACTCGGAGGCTTCATCGTATCGGCACAAACCGGCACAAAAAGACCGGCAATTGTTGAGTCAATAGAAAGCACTTCAAATGTGGTCGTGAAGCAAGCTCCGGAACTGGATGAGTTAATTGATGATTATATAAAACGCAAAGATTCTTCATCAAGTGGGCCTTACGTAGGTCCCGGTTTTCGGGTGCAGGTTTTTTCGAGCAATGCCCAGCGTACTGCGAAAGATGAGTCGTTAAGCATTGAACGCAGGTTACGAAGCGCATTCCCCGGATATGGGGTTTACAGAATTTATTCTTCGCCATTTTGGAAAGTTCGAATCGGAGATTTTAAGACTTCGGCAGATGCGCAAAGCTTTAGAGCGGAGTTGATAAAGGCTTTCCCGGAATTACGAAAAGAGACCTATACAGTCCGTGAGAGTAGAGTTTCGGTTCGGTAGATAAGTGCTTAAAGAAGAATTATAAAACACAAAAGATGGATAACTCACAAGAAAGCAATCTGATCAAATTCGATAAAGAAAAAACAGAGCTTTTAGTACCAAAATACAAAGAAATTTTAGATATCCTCGGAGAAGATCCCGATCGTGAAGGGCTTAAAAACACTCCGAAAAGGGTTGCAAAATCGATGCAGTTTTTACTGCATGGCTATTCGAAAGATCCTGAAAAAATCTTACGATCTGCCATGTTTACGGAAGAATACCGGCAAATGGTTATCGTGAAAGATATTGATTTTTATTCGCTTTGTGAGCACCACATCTTACCTTTTTTTGGGAAAGCGCACATCGCTTATATCCCGAATAAACACATAACCGGACTGAGTAAAATTGCGCGAGTTGTAGATGTTTTCGCCAGAAGACTACAGGTTCAGGAGAGGCTCACCACACAAATAAAAGAATGTATTCAAAACACACTCAATCCATTAGGCGTAATCGTGGTGATTGAGGCTGAACATCTCTGCATGCAAATGCGCGGTGTGCAAAAACAACATTCCATTACCACCACTTCCGACTTCACAGGTGCATTCCAGCAAGCAAAAACAAGGGAGGAGTTTTTGAATTTGATAAAGTAAATTACTATTGTCTGATAAAATATAATTTTTAGCCACGCTGTAGCTGTTTTTAGCGACAGCATTGCTTAAAATTAGTGGCACTATAATTCCCTTCTAAACACATGTCCGTCAGTTGACGGAGCTAACACCGATTATTAGTCTTAATAACAGCATGTTACATTGAACAATGAAATTTTTATCGGATAACAATGAAATAGAATTATGAAACCGCCATTTTAGATAAATTTCAAATCCAAGAAAATGATTAATGTCGTGTTCCATACGACCTTAATTTATAACTAAAATTTTAGCTGTAGTACTTTGTTCTCCATCAGGCGACACACAAATTGCTAAATATACTCCCGTACTTACTTTCTGACCAAATTTATTCTTTCCATCCCAAGTAGCGATACTACCGTTTGAAGTAGTTTCACTCACTAAATTTCCGGCTACGTCCGTAATTTTCACGTTAGTTTTTTCAACTAATCCGGTAATAGTAATAACTCCGCTATAAGCCTCTCTTACGGGATTTGGATAGACATGTACATTCTTGAAAACATTACCGGCTTCAGCAGCATCACTTTGAAATGAAACCAGACCTAAACCGGTCCCGATAAAGACTTCTCCGGTTTTTGGATGGATGTCGATAGAAAGTATGTGATTCGATAGGAGGGGACTGTTTTGTGTTGTAAAATGATAGATTGTTTCTTGACCATTTTCAGACATCAAATAAACACCTGTGTTTTGCGTTCCTATCCATTTCCTGTTCGCTCCATCAATTTTCATTGTTAAAATATTCTCATTTTCAAGCAGATAGTCTGCTAAATTTGTTCCATCGTTTCTTGGAATTTTCACTCTTGACATCGAGAAGTCCGGATTAAACGCGTTAGTTGGGTTATTAAACAAAAAAGGTCCTTTATCGGTTCCAAGCCATACAACACCACTCTTGTCTTGTACTATGCTGTAAAAAAGATTTACAGAAATATTTCTTTCATCATCTTGAATCGGTATTGACGTATACCTAACATACCTGTCATCAGACGTATCATCAATTGTCCCATTATCATCTATAACAGATAATACAACTCCACGACGATGATTCATCAGCCATTTATAATTATTGTTTTGGTTAAGAATTAAAATTTCTCCTAATGTAAGGTTGTATAAAGAAGGCGAGTCCAGCACTTTCCAAGTTCCATCTTTCTTCAATATTTGTACTGCGCCACTTACCTCCGAATTAGAAAACCATATATTTCCTTCACTATCATATACACCACCTCCCATTCGCATGTAATTAAACTTTTCATGTTCTGTTCCATTAGGGAAAATAGTTTGAATTGTGCTGTTCTGAAAATTATGCCATTTGTAAAACTCATCATTTTTAAATTCAAAAATTCCATTTCCATAAGAAGCGACGAAAAAATGAGTTTTGTCATTCGGATCAACCGCGATATCAACAAAATCCAAGACTAGTTTCCCGGTAACAGATGAAATGGAATGACTGGAAATTGTTTTCCAAGCATTGTTTTCATAAATCATCACCAGTCCATCTCGGAAAAAGCGATCTGCCCATCGTCCTCCCTGCAAAACGAACAATCGATCTCCGGCAAATTTCAATTTATAGGGTATGTTTACCGCCGGTCCTTCAGGTAAATAAAAATTCACTATCGGCTGTGCATCAGTCATTTGATACTCAGCTATCCCTCTTGAATCTCCGGCAAACCAAAATTTAGAGGTTAGCGTATCGTATATCCCGTCTTTCAAGTTTACAACATCAGCAATTTGACTTTTATTGAATTGACTATCAAGAATATAAGCTCCTGAAGAAGAATACAATTGTAAATAGTTCCCTGAAATTATCATTTGATTATAGTCCATATTCAGCTCCAAATCACTCCAATTTCCACCGGAGTCTTGAGTGTATAAATTACCTTCGCGAAGCAAAATTAAATGATTTTCAAAATTTAGTAAGGCTTGAATTTTTCCTGCTCCGGGCAGATTTTGCATTCTCGACCAGGTTTCATAGCTGATTAATGTAGGACTGGATGCTGGTGCAAAATAAATTTCAGACTCTGATACGGCATAAATATAATTGTTATGAAGTGTCGTGTTAAGTACGTGTACCTCTGAAGCATCACTACCGATATAGTATGTTTCTTGAATCTCCATCTTATTCATGTTCAGCGTCAAAATTCCAAAACTACAAGAAAGAAATGCTGTGTTTCCGGAGATAAGTATATGATTTACCATTTTATTGGCACTCATTTGTTTCAAATAAAAATCAGGTAGATTCTTGATGCCGCTTGCTGAAAAGAAATCGATATTTCCGTCCTGATAAATAATCAAAAGAATTTTGTTGACATCGTCATACTCAATTTTAGTGATATAAGTTCCATTCAGACCGTTTATCTTGCTGTAAAACTCCATACTGCCATCCCGTTTGTCAATGGAAAAAAGGGAGCCTTCGCTCACTGCAAAAACTTTGTTTTCAGATTGAGCAATCTGCTCTGCACTACTATAGGCAAGGTGTGTGCGCCACTTTCCCATACCAACTTGTGCAGTCAGAGATAGGGTAAAAAACACTAATACCAAAAAAATATAGATTCTTTTATTCATTTTTCGAGAATGATGATTTGGATAATAAAGAAAAAACAGATTTATTCCGGTTTTATTGTACTATAGAGGCGTTTTAATGGGTAAAAAATGACCTGACAAGCAATATTTTAAAAAAATCATTCCGAATCTCTATTTGGATTTTGATTCAATATATTCTGTCAATTTATTAATGGCTAAGGCTCGATGACTAATTTTGTTTTTTAATTCAGAACTCATTTCAGCAAAACTTTCAGAGTAGCCCGCAGGAATAAATATCGGGTCATAGCCAAAACCATTGTTCCCGATACGTGTAGTGCTGATCGTCCCTTTTACTATTCCGTTAAAATATTTCGGTGTCCCATTTTCAAGGTAAACAATAATGGTTCGGAATTGTGCATCGCGGTTAGCAACTCCATTCATTTCACTGAGCAACTTCTCCACATTTCTTTCAGAATCAGACGGTTCTCCGGCATATCTTGCCGAATGCACTCCCGGTCTTCCGCTAAGTGCATCAACCTCTAACCCTGTATCATCGGCAATACAGTCTAAATGATATTTTTCAAATACATATTTTGCTTTAATAAGCGCGTTTTCTTCAAGTGTTTCGGCATTCTCCTCAATTTCTTCATCTAATCCGATTTCAGTCAATCCAATCACATCCGCATAATCTTTCAAAATTATTCTTACCTCGTCTAATTTATGCCGATTGTGGGTTGCAAATACTATTTTTTTCATTCAAGGGTTTTTTATCTTTTACATAAAGTGCATATGGAACAAGCCATTCATCTTCATGCGGTTTGGGTGAAATGTTGCTTTTAATGGCTTATTCATAAATAAAATACAATCTGGACGAACAAAGGTAATTACTTTTCCGGAAAATATAAACAATTTCAATTTCTATAAAAATATTTTTATTCTTTCACAATTTATATTTGTAACTTTGTGGGTTAGATTTTAAATAAAATAAGGATGAGAATTAAAATAGTCAACCAATCCAAACACCCACTGCCTGAATATGCGACAAAATTCTCCGCAGGGATGGATTTGAGAGCAAACATCGAAGAATCAATCGTACTAAATCCTTTGGAACGAAAATTGATACCTACGGGATTATTTATTGAACTTCCGGAAGGGTTCGAAGCCCAAATACGACCGAGAAGCGGTTTGGCTCTGAAAAAAGGGGTAACCGTACTGAATACGCCGGGAACTATCGATGCCGATTATCGAGGAGAAATCGGAGTGATTCTTGTGAATTTGTCAAATGAACCGTTTGTCGTTAACGATGGTGAAAGGATTTGTCAAATGATAATCGCAAAACACGAAACAGCTGCTTGGATTCAGGTTGATGAACTGAAACAATCTGAGCGTGGCGAAGGTGGATTTGGACATACCGGGAAATAAAAAACCATCTCCTTCGCAATAGCAAGGGGTTTGCATATGAAGCTAAAATTTATTATACTGTCTTTATTCATAGTTTGCACAATGAGTCTTTTTGCAAGTTCGAAAAGCTCATCTACGAACAAGCTTACTCTGACAGCTGAAGAAAAAGCCCGATTCGACTACTATTTCTTTGAATCATTGCGACTAAAGAACATAGCAAAATACGATGCACAAATAGACGTACTTCGTATGTGTCTGGAAATAGATTCTACGAATAGCGCTGTACATGTCGAATTAGGGACACTTTTCGCGCGTTTGAACGATCCCGTGCAAGCTACAAACCATATCAAAAAAGCGGTACAAATTGACCCGACAAACTGGTGGTACAGAATCCACTATATCACTATGCTCTCTGCTCGTGAGCAGTTTTCTTCGGCAGTAGAACAGGCTGAAGAGCTGAGAGACATCTATCCGTACCGCGAAGATGTATATACGATTTTGACATCGCTGTATAAGCAAACAGGAAGTTTTGATAAGGCAATCGCTGCGCTGAATCAACTTGAAAAATACCTTGGAATAAATGAAAATATAACGTTCGAGAAGTTTCAGCTTTATTCTCAACTCAACAAAGAAAAACAAGCGATAGAGGAGATAACGAAGCTGATTGAAAAATTTCCTAAAGAGACACGCTACAAAGTGATGCTCGGCGACATTTATTTAGATCTAAATCAGCCTAAAAAAGCCCTTGAACAGTATCTTTTAGTCCAAAAAGAAGAACCGGACAATCCGTTTGTTTATGTTTCGTTGGCCAAATACTACAAAGACCGGAATCAAGACGATTTGGCTATGCAATCGATAGTTTCCGCACTGAAAAATCCGAAACTTCCTTCAGATACGAAAATGGATATCCTCGGCCAGTATGTGGACAGGTTGCTGACAAGCCATCAAAAAATTGATGAAACAGAAGAGTTGTTCAAAATGCTGATTGAGATGTATCCGCTCGACGAAATGCCATACGCGTATTACGCAATGTTTTTACAAAACCAAAAGCGTGAAGACGAGGCGCTTGAGCAATTGGAAAACATTATCAATATCAACCCGAAAAATGACGCTGCCTGGAAAACAGCATTACAAATCATTACACAAAAAGAAGATACTGCAGCTGTTTTGAACCTGACCGAAAGAGGATTGAAAGAGCTACCCGAATTGGCTGAGTTTTATTACTATCGCTCCATAGCGCTATTTCAACAAGAAAAATACGATGAAGCGCTGAAAACAAATGAAACTGCCCTTGAGAACCTGAAAGAATCGACATCAGGGCCCATCCTAAGCGGCTTCTATGGCCAAATGGGAGATATCTATTACAAGCTGCAAAACAAAGAAAAAGCCTTCGAAAGCTACGAAAAAGCACTCGAGGAAAATCCCGGAAACACGTACATCATGAACAATTATGCTTACTATCTCTCCGAGGAGAAGTTGGACCTGAGAAAAGCGGAAAGAATGAGCGGAAAAACTGTTGAACTTGACCCAAACAACAGTACTTATTTAGATACTTACGCCTGGATTTTCTACCAACAAGGGAATTATTTATTGGCAAAAATTTATATTGAGCGGGCAATCGACAATTTGCTTGAAGAACGCGAATCTGATGTAATATATGACCACGCGGGAGATATTTACAATGCTTTGAAAGAGCACAAAAAAGCAATTGAAATGTGGGAAAAAGCCTTCTCGATAAAAAACAGCGATGAGATAAAAGAAAAAATTGAAAAAACAAAAACCACTGAATTATGAAAAGTGTATTTCAAATAAAAAACCTGTTTTTGATTCTAATGATTTCAGTGTCGGTTGTTGCTTGTAAATCTACAAAATCACTGCAAAAAACGATACAAGAGCCGATAATCGACTCCTTACACACGCTAAAACCTTCGGAACTTGTCTTGAAAGTACAAGAAAACCAGCCGGCTTTTCGCACTGCGAATGTGAACAAGATGTCGCTTTTTGTCGATTTCAAAAATCGCCAATTGGATGTAAAAGCGACTTGTAAAATTGTATCAGACTCGGCATTACACCTATCTATACAGCCATTTTTCGGCATTGAGCTTTTTAAAATTGAAATGACTCCGGAAAGTATGATTGTAATCGATAAAGCGAATCGGAAATATTACGAAAGCAACTATGGGGTTTTCAAAAGTAAATTTGGAATTATCGTAAATTATGACGCCATTCAATCACTGATTAGTAATCGACTGTTCGTATCCGGCAAGAAAGGATATTCGCCGGATGATTTTTCTTGGAAAGACCCGGAAACCAACAACAGACTTTATGTTTTAGCTGAAACTATGAACCAAGAGGTGACGACAAACTTATCTTTAGCACGAATCATTGAGTTGATTTTGAAAACAAATGATAATGTTTATACCATGTCAACGGTTTATTCCAATTTTAAAAATTTTGATGGAACACTTTTTCCTGAAAAAATTATGATTGATGGTGTTCAGGGAAATAATAAAGCTTCATTTCATTTTACAATCGAAGAGGTCAAATTCGATGTGCCGGTGGTAATGACACCAATCGACTTAATAAGATATACAAGAGGCGATATAAACAGCTTTTTTTGACCAATATCCCCGGTGAATCAGGGTTTGCTGAAAAACTCTCATTGTTTTGATTATAAGTTAGATAGGAGTGTTGTTAATCTGAATAAGCGCATTGTTTTTTTACAAAAAACTATCGAAAAGCATTGCATTTTGAAGAAAATATAAATGAAAAAAATAATTTTACTATTTAGTCTGTTTTTCATCGTTTGTTCTTGGGGTCATCAAGCACATTCTCAGACTGTGGAGCAGCTCAGAAAAGAGCGAAAAGAGATTCAGGACAGAATAAACGCGACAAACAAACTGCTCCAACAAACGCAAAAAGAAGAAAAAGCTTCATTAAAAAAATTAAAAACGCTTCAAAGAAATCTGAACGACAGAAGACGATTAATAAATTCTTACAACGCTGAAATTTTAGCATTGGACAGAAAAATGAATCAATTAATCAGCGAACGGACAAAGCTTGAGAGTCAACTTGAAGAGCTGAAACAAGAATATGCAAAGCTGATTCAAAACACCCAAATGAATCGGAATTCTTATTCGAAGTTAATGTTTTTACTCTCGGCTAAAAACTTTGATCAGACACTCCGACGAGCACGCTATCTCCAAGAATTTGCCGAATTCAAAAAGAAGCAGGTAAATCAGATAGAAGATGTAAAAAAACAAATTGAACTAAAAACGGACAGTGTTGAACAAAATAAAAACGAAAAACTGACCGCTCTTAAAACAAAAGAACTCGAAAACATAAAACTGAAAAAAGAGGAAGGTGATGAAAAAGTTCTCCTCGCTGAACTACAAAAAGAGGAAAAAAAACTGGCAGAAGAATTTAGAGCGCATCAGCGAAAACGAGATCAAATAGACAACAGGATACAGCAGGTAATTGCGGAAGAAATCCGTAAAGCAGAAGCAAAAAGAAGAGCCGAAGAAGCTCGCAAAAGACAAGAGGAAGCTCGAAGGAAAGCAGCCGAGGCTTTGGCGAAGAAAAACGCGGAAGGTAAAAAACAAACTTCTGCTCCAACCCCCGCTACTTCTACGCCAACTCCACCGCCAGTAACTAAACCTGCCGAAACTCCAACAGTGGCAAAAGCGGAACCGAAAACTTCGTCAGAATCTGTTTCCGCGCTTACTCGTGAAGAAAGTTTGCTTGCCGGAGGATTTGCCAATAATCGAGGAAGATTACCTTGGCCTGTTGACAGAGGAGTAATCAGCGGAAGATTTGGTACACAGCCGCACCCCGAACTTAGACATGTGACTAGCAACAACAAAGGCACATACTTTCGCTCGCCTTCGGGTACCAATGCGCGTGCAGTGTACGAAGGGGTTGTAACCCGTCGGTTTGCATTGCCGGGAAGTGGAAGCGCTGTAATCATTCAGCACGGCACATACCGAACAGTCTATGGTAACTTATCAAGCGTGAATGTACGCGAAGGTGAGCGTGTTTCAGCAAAACAGGTTATCGGTCAGATATTTACGGATGAAGCAAGCGGGCAGGCTGAACTTCAGTTTCAAATCTGGAGCGGCAGCACCATGCTGAATCCCGAAGGTTGGATAGCTAGATAACCTCGAGCCCGTAACAGGCAGTTTTTCAATAAACAAAATTTTTAAATTTATTACATAAAAAATAGGAACCCATTCTTGTCTTTAGTAGTGACAGAATGTCTTTTATATTATGGAAGGAAATAGAGATTTATTAGATGTAGAAGTGGTTTACAGTGATGATAATATTGTAACACTTGAAGGGCTTGAGCACGTTCGTCGCCGACCGGGAATGTATATCGGCAAGTTAGGCGACGGATCGCACAGCGATGACGGTATATATGTGTTGTTGAAAGAGGTGATTGACAACTCGATTGATGAATTCCGGATGGGACATGGGAAAACGATTGATATCCTATTGGAAAATGGAAATGTAAGTGTGCGTGATTACGGGCGTGGAATTCCGCTTGACAGTATGGTTCGTGCCGTATCGATAATGAATACGGGTGGAAAGTTTGACTCAAAAGCGTTTAAGAAATCAGTCGGATTGAATGGCGTGGGAACAAAAGCGGTAAATGCGCTTTCAACCAATTTTACCGTAGAGAGTTTCCGTGAAGGAAAAGGCAGAAAAGCCATTTTCAGACAAGGTGTATTAATAAGTGAAGAGGAAATTCCCAATCCAAAGAAGACAACCGGAACTTATACACTCTTTGAGCCGGACCCGGAAATGTTTCCAAATTATCAGTATAATGAAGAATTTGTAGAGACAATGCTACGGAATTATTCCTATCTGAACACCGGACTGACGATTAATTTCAACGGAAAAAAGATTTTATCAAAAAACGGCTTGACCGATTTGCTGAATGAGAACATGACTTCAGAAGCATTGTATCCTATAATTCATCTGAAAGGCGACGACATTGAAATTGCAATCACGCATATCAATCATGACCGGGAGGAATATTATTCTTTTGTAAACGGACAGCATACCACGCAAGGTGGAACGCATCAAAGTGCGTTTCGTGAGTCAATCGGACGTACAATCAAAGATTTTTACGGAAAAAACATGGACCTTGCCGATATTCGGGGCGGAGTGGTAGCAGCTATCGCAATAGGTGTAGAAGAGCCTGTCTTCGAAAGTCAGACCAAAACAAAATTAGGCTCAAGCAACATCTCAAAAGATGGTATTACAGTTAATAAGTTTGTTAATGATTTCATTAAAAGAGAACTTGACAACTACCTTCACCGAAATCCGGATACAGCCGAAATTCTGAATCAAAAAATCTTAGAAGCTGAAAAAGAGCGTAAAGCTATAGCCGGAATCACAAAACAAGCACGTGAGCGAGCTAAAAAAGTGAGTCTTCACAATAAAAAACTGCGTGACTGCCGTATCCATTATAATGACACACCAACAAAAGATGAAGCGAAAAACAAAATGATTGAAGAATCGTCTATTTTCATCACTGAGGGTGATTCAGCAAGCGGAAGCATTACGAAAAGCCGTGATGTAAACACACAGGCTGTATTCAGCTTGAGAGGTAAACCGTTGAATAGTTTTGGGATGACGAAAAAGGTGGTTTATGAAAATGAGGAATTCAATCTTTTACAAGCCGCATTAAATATTGAAGATGGGATAGAAGGATTGAGGTATAACAAAGTGATCGTAGCGACCGATGCCGATGTGGACGGAATGCACATTCGACTACTTTTAATTACATTCTTTTTACAGTTTTTCCCGGATCTTATCAAAAAAGGACATGTTTATATCCTACAAACACCTTTATTCAGGGTTAGGAATAAAAAAGAATCTCGCTATTGTTACTCTGAAGAAGAACGTATTGATGCGATCAACAGCTTAGGTCCAAATCCCGAAATTACACGATTCAAAGGGCTTGGTGAAATTTCTCCCGATGAGTTCAAACATTTTATCGGTAAAGATATCCGTCTTGAGCAGGTAAAACTCCGTAAAGAGGATGCTGTACAAGATTTACTCTCATTTTATATGGGTAAAAACACGAGTGAAAGACAGCTGTTTATTATTGATAATTTAGTGGTTGAAGAAGACAGATAATTTGAATCTGCTGAGAACCACTCATTGTATCGACATGAAATTAGATAGATGTCTTTTTAATCAGAATAAGTGCAAGGGTTTTTGAAAAAAAACTATCGAAAAGCATTGCAATCGGATTAAAATATAAATGAAGAAATAGAACAAAGATTCGTTCGTTTTCAGCAGACCGTAATTTTTTTTTGAGTTAGTAGTTGTGAATTCTGAATTAGAGAAATACATGCGTCAGGCACTCAATGAAGCCCACAAAGCACTTGAACACGATGAAGTTCCTGTTGGCGCGGTGATTGTATGCGGTGAGAGAATCATAGCCCGCGGACACAATCTTACCGAAACACTGAATGATGTTACAGCACATGCCGAGATGCAGGCGATTACCGCAGGAGCAAACTTTTTGGGAGGCAAGTACCTGACCGACTGTACTCTTTTTGTAACGTTAGAACCGTGTGTGATGTGTGCCGGCGCGCTCGGCTGGTCGCAAATCAGTAAAATAGTTTACGGAGCTTCAGATGAAAAGCGTGGATTTACCAAATTTGCTCCAAACGCGATTCATCCGAAAACGGAAGTGGTAAAAGGAGTTTTGGAAGAAGAATGTGGTGAACTGGTAAGGGAGTTTTTTAGAAGAAAAAGATAAGAAGTTAAAAGCTGATATCATAGTATCATCTATTTTATATTTTTGGAGAGATTAACCCAAAAACGTATATTTGTAAAATTATTTTAAATCTTATAAATGGCAGTAAGAAAAAATAGATTAGCAACACCATTCTTAAAATGGGTTGGAGGTAAAAGACAGATTTTATCTTCTATTGCTGAGTTATTGCCTAAAGATATCAACAAATTACATTACGCTGAACCATTTATCGGTGGAGGCGCTGTTTTATTTCATCTTCAGCCAAAAAACGCGATTATTAATGACTCTAATGAAGAGTTGATAAATGTATATAAGGTAATTAAAAATAATCATTTGGAACTTATTAATGATCTAAAAAGTCATGTAAATAGTTCAGAGTATTTTTATAAAATTAGGAGTTTAGATAGGTCAAAAGATTATAGTAAACTAACTGATGTAAAACGTGCTTCAAGAATTCTATATCTTAATAAAACGTGCTTCAATGGACTTTATAGAGTAAATAATGCTGGAGAGTTTAATGCTCCCTTCGGATATTATAAAAATCCAAATATTGTAAATGAGCCTACCCTTAAAGCTGTTAACAAATTTCTTAACAATAACAATATTGTCATAAAAAGTGGAGACTACGAAGAGCTTCTAGGTCTATTTAATAAAAAGACTTTTGTCTACATGGACCCACCATATCATCCAATTTCTAATAACTCTAATTTCACGGGATATGTTCAGGGAGGCTGGGATATATATGACCAAATAAGACTAAGAGATTTTTGTGATAAATTAGATGGTTTAGGAATAAAGTTTCTCCTTTCTAATTCTTCTGCACCATTTATAAAGCAAATTTATGAAAATTATAAGATTACAACAGTAAAGGCAAAGCGTGCAATAAATTCTATTGGTTCTGAACGTGGTCAGATCGATGAGGTGTTAATTAGAAATTATGAATAAGTCAAAAAACGATATTGCTTGGGAAAGTATATTTAGCAAGTATAATTTACTAGACAAAATACAATTAGATGGAAGTGTTGAAATTACTGCTTCAAAAATCAATGAATTCCGCGAAGCAAGATTAATGACAAAATTTGATCATAAATCCCAACTTCCACTATTATTTGCTGAAAACAATTTATCTATTTTACCAGTCTCAAGAGGAAGTTATGTAATTGGAACATTTGATGCTTTTTCAAATTTAACCACTCAAAATGAACTTGAAGTTATCAAAATTAGTTTTCCAAGTTTCTTAGAAAGCATTAACTATCGTGACATTACAAGTGAGGCAATAGCAATAAACTGTGCATTTGTTTCTAAAATTATTCACAATTTTGTTAATGAAGAAAACCTATTCCCAACTGTTAGTGGTAGAATGAGCTCTGAATCTTTTAAATTTAAGATTGATTCGATGAAAGGTCCTTTTAATATTAGCGTTTCAAATTCTCAAATTGAAATAGATGGAGGATTTGAGGGTGAACATTCTTTGTGTTTAATTGAAGCAAAAAACTATATTTCTAACGACTTTATTATTCGTCAGCTATATTATCCGTTTAAACTTTGGGAAAACAAAATCAGTAAAAAAGTTAGACCTATCTTCTTAACTTATTCTAATGGAGTTTTTGAATTGAGAGAATATGAGTTTTATGATGTAAATCACTACAACTCATTAATTTTAGTAAATCATAGAAAATACATTTTTGAAGAAAGCATTTTAAATTATGAAATTCTTTATGAGATAATTGGCTCAACTATATCTATCAAAGAACCTGATATCCCATTTCCACAAGCAGATAATTTCAATAGAGTAATAAATCTTTGTGAGATAATTAAAGAGAATCAAACCATGACTAAAGAGCAATATCTTCAAGATTTTGATTTTGGAAGAATTGACCCAAGACAACACGATTATTATACGAATGCTGCAAGATATTTAGGATTAGTTGAAAGGATAAAAGATCCCATTACACATGAGACAGCATATACTTTGAGTAGTATAGGAAAAAATGTAATGAATTTGTCTTTAATGGAAAGACAAAAGGAGTTTATTAGACTTATCATATCTCACTATCCTTTCAAAAAAACCTTAGAGCTATGTCTACAAAACGGAGAAATGCCCAGTAAAGCAAAAATTGTAGAAATAATGAAAAGGTCAAATCTATACAATATAAATTCTAATTCCACATATTTCAGAAGGTCATCTACTGTCTTTAGTTGGACAAATTGGATTGTTGAACAAGTTGAAGATTAGTAATATCTGCTAATTTGTTTTTTTTAATACCTAAAATTTACGACCACCAATTCACTCTCACTGCCTATCCGGTATTGAGGTCCCCAAATACCAAGTCCCGATGAGATATAGTAGTGGGTGTCTCCTTTTTTAAGATAGCCGTAACCTTTCTCAAATATTTTTTTTACAATCAAATTTCCGGGAAAAAACTGGCCTTTATGTGTGTGTCCCGAAAATTGAAAATCAATTCCTGACTCTTCTGCCTCATGCAGTGTAGATGGCTGGTGGTCAAGCAATATCATCGGTTTTGTCCGGTCTAATTGGCTTGTAAATGCGGATAGTGATTTTCGCTCCGGACTAATTTTGTCATTCCTACCGATAATATACAGTTCGTTATTCAATAATACAAAACTATCCCGTAGTAAAGTAATGTTTGAACGTTCGTAAAAATCGGAAATAGCTGATACGCCTTCTCCAAAATACTCATGATTCCCGAAAACTCCGAAAACTCCGTATTTCGATTGAATATTTCGAAGATCTTCATCCATCTTTTGAGCTAGAACGGGCTTTATAGAACGGTCCACCAAATCTCCTGCAAAAAGCACTATATCGGGATTTTGAGCGTTTATCATATCCACATACTTTTTCAGTCTCTTTTTATCTATCGAGATTCCAAGATGCAAATCACTCGCTGCGACAATTTTCAGCTCTTTCTCCTGAGAAGGTTTCGTAGAGCATATTTCAATAGTTTTTACCTGAGGATTATTAAATTTTATATTCCCAATCACCATCGCGACAGTGATTACACCTATCATTGCGATTGTGCTCCACATTCTGAATGATGGAATATTAGAAATAAAAGGGATAAAATGGTTGATTAAGCGGACTATATCAATCAACAGGAAAGACAAAAACAAATAAACAAGCACAAGCAGGAAGGAGAATCCAATAAAACTGATAATTTTCCCGGCAAGCGGAGAGAATGAATTTCCGAAAAACATTCCCGCTATAAACGTTCCAAAAAGTAACGAAAACGCTCCGAAATAGACATATTTTAGATTTCCTGCAGGGGAAAATGCTTGCATTCCTCGCACAAGTGTGTAAAGGACAAGAAAAATAAGAATGGAGAAAATAAAAATAAAAAAACCGTATTTCAAGATTTTTATAATTTACGCCCCGTCAAAATACGGGTAAGTTTTAACAATTTAAGCTTGAGAGGAAACAGATATGAAGATGTACAAAGTCGGAGAAGAAACAGTTTTTATCCGATTACGGGCACATTTAAATATTCGCTATCATCCACTTTTTGATTTCTTCTACCGCTTTTCCTTTACGTTTGGCGTAATCTGCAAGTTGCTCATCGTCAATTTTTCCGATCATGAAATATTTTGACTTCGGATGGGCAAAATAGAGTCCGGAAACAGAAGCATTGGGATACATAGCTCCATTTTCAGTTAGTGTGATCCCAACTTTATCGAAATGCAACAGCGGATCAATATCGAAAATTATGGATTGATCGGGCATGGAAGGATAACCAACCGCAGGACGAATTCCCTTAAAGTAAGTCTTGTGCATTTCCGAAATGGTCAAGTCTTCATCCGGCGCATAGCCCCAAAATTCTTTACGAACTTTCCAGTGTAGCCACTCGGCAGTCGCTTCACCAAGACGATCAGCAATGGTTTTAATCAGTATCGACTTGTAAACATCTCCTTCTTCTTCGTATTTTTTTGACAGCTCTTCAGGCCCAATTACCGTATTTGCAAAAACACCGATATAATCATTTTCCGGAGCTAAAAAATCAGCAAGCGAGTAGCAAAAACCATCATTTCCGGGCTTTTGCTGACGCAATGTCGGAATTCGAATCTCTTGATTGTCTTTGATAACAACGATATCATCGCCATCCGAATAGGCGGGAAAAATCGAGTAACCGGCGTTAAGCGTTACTAATTTTTTGTCAATAATTTCTTTGAGCAATACTTCTGTATCCCGGAATAATTTCATGGCTTCCGCGGCTTTTGGTCTGTCTTCTTCTTTGAATGCATTTATCCATTCAGCTTCGGCTGCTTGAGTTTTTTCTACACTTTCGATTGCTTCGAATCTTCCGGTCAATCTCCAGACTAAGAAATAAAATCTCCAGTCGATAAAAGTTATCATCTCGTTTAAATCAAGATCAAAAAAGTAATGAATGCCTGTTTGATTAGGCTTTACAGGTGTGTATGACATATTGAATATATGCCCCAAACCACTAAAGTGGATTTTTAGGGGGTCATTCCAAATTATTTATAATGATTATCCGTTTTTGTTCCTAATCTTAATAAAATGTTGTTTTTTTAGATTGGGACTAACCGCTTCAAGTCGGTTGGTCCCGTTGTATAGCGACATAAATATGCAACCATTTAAAATTGCAACAAATAGGAATGATTGCGGATAATCACATTATTTATTTTTAAAAATCTTTCTCAATAACCTATCTAACAAATAATATCGTCTTTTGTTCCATTGACAAAATATTGAAACAATTTCAAAAGTCGGAAGCACCAAAAATCCCACGTAAGAGCAGAATAGTTATTTTACAGTACTACTTTACCTGCTCTGTCTCCCACTTTCACGATTATTACCCCTTTTTCATTAACTATAATCTCGTTTTCGCCCTCCAACGCAATGGAATGTAAAAGTTTTTGACCCATCGGATTATAGATTTCAATTAATTCAGTCTCTGTAGCATTGAAGTATAATTTCCCGTTTTCAACTCGTATTTTTAATACTTTTGCTATCGGCGTGTCAATTCCGGTCTGAGTCAAAACAATCGGACCAACTTCATTTGAAAAAACGGATGTTTGCGTGTCATTCACAGCACGAACCGAATAATAGTAAGGTGTATCGACAAGTAAGTTTGGAATTGCGATACTCAAAGCAGTAGTAGAGAAAGGTGAATTTAAAATCGGAACTTTCAATTTTTCTTTTTCTTGCAGAATTTCCAGATTATCTAAGAAGAATCTGCTTTTAGAAGCTTTATTTCCTTCAAATCTAATTTTGGTAGCATTATTTCCAACAATATTTTGAATGGAATATGATTTGAAAGTATAGTTTGTATTATTTAAGTCGGTCACGGTATGAGTTAAATTACCATTTACAAAAATTTTCATAAAAGTATTATCACCACTCCAAGACATTGCATCGAAATTCAGCGTGAACTTCCCTGAACTTGCCGAGAGATTCAATTCGGGCGTAGTAATATATCCCAACAGACTCGAAGTCCCCACTTTAATACTTCCGCCTGCTTCAAAAATATTGGCTCCTGCCCAACCGTGCACTAATGTGTAGTCATTCAAATTTGCCGCGATATCAACACTGCTTGCCGAGCTATTCGGAAGTCCGGCATCAAACAAATCAAAATTTTCAGAAAAAACCACCTGCAGATCGACACCGTCAGTTTTGGTGTACACATCGACTTTATAGCTTGTAGCATCTACTACCGGCTCCCAGACAGCTGTAAATTCAAGTTCGTTTTTCACAATAGTATTCGTATCAGTCGGTACTACGGGAGCTAACAACAACTTGTTTATATCAAACGAAATTATCCCATTAATCTCAGTAATTCCTGTTAAAACACGATTGAGTGAAGTTCCGGAACGCTGAGCCAATCTGTACATCGTAACCTCACCGGATCCGGGAAACGGATCACCATCCAAAGTGGCC
>JAAYIT010000367.1 GCA_012523295.1 Porphyromonadaceae bacterium
ACACGCAATATAGTCAAAAAGGGGTTTAGAGGTATGCGAAGTTCATCACCCGCATCAAGTTTTGTGCCGGTTGATAGTGACGTTCTCCGAAATCCCTTTCAGGCCATATTGCCAACGTTAGCGGTTATATAAAGAGACAAACAAACTCAATTGTAATTGACATGAAAAAAATAGTGACGACAATTTCGATTTTAATAGGATTCTGTTCTGCGGTATTATCTCAGACTTCGCCAAATGACAGTATAAAACCTTTTGTTGACTTTTTAAGTGGTAAAACATTTTTATCACCCAAAGAGTATGTTCTAAAATCTTTTGAAGAAAAGGATATTATTGTTTTAAGCGAACGAGATCATCGCGAATTTAAGCAATACGAAATGATCGTTGATATTATTAAGGACAAACGATTTACAGGAAATGTCTATACGGAAGTTGGTGTTTTCAATTCTGGAAAGCAAATCAATGATTTTTTGCTTAAAGAAAATTTGAAAGAGATTGAGATTAAAGAGCATTTACTTGCTATTTTTAATAATCTTGATATGTTTTCCCTATGGCCAAATTATAACTATTTCTACTTGCTTGAAAACATTTATAAAATAAATCAGGAAAGACAATTGAATGAAAAAATTCAGGTGTTTCCATTGGATGTTATGTTCTCATGGGATTCAATAAAATGCAATGAACAATACAATATGTTCCTTGACATGATGGAACCACAAAACAATTTTCCACCAGTGATAGATAGGAATACTATTATGGCGCAACATTTTATTAGAAAATATTTTCAAGAAAAATACAGGAACCCCAATAAGAAGAAGGCACTTGTAATTATGAATACTTACCATGGATATACTCGAATACCCAAATGTATATCACTTGCACCAGAACCAAAAACTTACAGTACAGCGGAGTATATTTACAAAACATTTCCTAATTCTACAAAAGGAATAATGATTAACTATTACCCAACATCGGAAAATCCAATATTAATTGCAGATGGGAAGTGGGATGCCGCATTTAGATTTACGGGTAATAAAAATGTTGGATTTGACTTGAAAGATACACCATTTGGTAAAACAAAATTTAACATGTACAATTTTGGTGGCAGTAATTATGAAACAGTTAATTTTGAATATATTTTTGATGGGTTCGTTTTCTATGAACCAATAGAAAATTTTGAATTAATAGTAGGGATTCCCGGAATATTTGACGATAAAGTATTTGTAACTGAGTTTTACCGCAGAACTTCAATGGAAGAAAAAATTACAATTGAAGAAGCAATGTCTTCAAAAGAGATTAATGAATATATTGAAGACTGGAATGTGAAAAAAGTAGATAAAATCGAAGACATTGAAAAATTTAATGACTTGATAAACAAATGGATGACAAAGTAATACAACCGCTAACAAAGGCTAAAATCAAGCGGGCAGATAGTGCTAATTTAAAGGGCAGTATTTCTAATAAACTTCATCGCAGGTTGACAGTGAAGTGCTCCGAAATGCCCGCCAGCTTTTAGCCTCAAACGTTGG
>JAAYIT010000402.1 GCA_012523295.1 Porphyromonadaceae bacterium
GTCCTGTACTGCGCGCTGGCCTTGATCTGCGGTCTTGCGATGGCTGCAGCCTTGCGTAAATGGTGGCGCGAACTCCAAGAGATTGACGCGAACGCCTCATGAAAATCGCGATGGTGGGCACGCGCGGAGTCCCAGCACGATACGGCGGATTCGAGACAGCCATCGAAGAAATTGGTCAGAGACTCGTTCGCGACGGCGACGAGGTTTTGGTTTATTGCCGTGGCGCAGAAGAACCGATCACAACATATCTAGGAATGGAGTTAGTGCATTTGCCTTCAGTATCGGCAAAAGCACTCGAAACGCTCTCTCACACGTTCCTATCGGTGATGCACCTGATCTTCCGACGCCGAGATATCGACGTTGCGATCGTATTTAACTCAGCGAACTCAATATTTCTGCCACTGCTCCGTCTTGCGCGCATTCCCGTAGCAGTTCACGTCGACGGCTTGGAGTGGAAGCGCGCAAAATGGGGCCGCAACGGCCGGCGTTACTACCGGATGGCCGAGGCCCTTTCGGTTCGTTGGGCCGATGCGTTGATCTCAGATGCGCAAGGCATTGTCGACTACTACCTCGACGAATTCGGCGCGGAAAGTGAGCACATCGCCTACGGCGCACCCATCCTGAAGGATCTCGGTCAAGCAAAGATTGAGCCGCTCGGACTGAACAAGAACGAGTACCACTTGGTGGTGGCGCGGTTTGAGCCCGAGAATCATGTGCTGGACATCGTCCGCGGTTATTCGCAAAGCTCCGCCACGTTGCCGCTGGTGGTGGTCGGCTCCGCCCCGTACGCCGACGACTACACCGCTCAGATCGAGGCAATCGCAGCACAGGATGAACGCATCCGGCTGTTGGGCGGCGTGTGGGATCAAGAGCAACTCGACCAGTTGTACGCCAACACCACCAATTACTTGCACGGCCATTCCGTCGGCGGAACGAACCCGTCTCTGCTGCGAGCCATGGGTGCGGGTTGCCATGTGACGGCCTTAGACGTCTCATTTAACCGCGGAGTTTTGGGCGAACACGGCCGGTTCTTTGTCGACGAGGCCGGCGTCGGACCGGCAGTCGAATTAGTCGAAGCCGAAGTCACACGTGACCCCTCAGCACATGCGATCCGCGGCGCTGGCCTGCAGGAGCGTGCCGCCGAGGTCTACCAATGGGACGCAGTTGCTGCCGAGTACCACGAGATGGCAGTACGACTGAAAAACCGCGAGCTCGCACGGCCCGGCCACAGTGGGAAACGTCGCACATGAGCTCCATCATCGTCACCCACCCATCAGCAGACCAGTACGGTTCAGACTTGCAGTTATTGGAGACGGTCTCGGCATTCGCTCAGGCCGGTCACACGGTCTCAGTTTTGTTGCCCGCGCCTGGCCCGCTGGTTCCCATGCTGGAGTCTCGAGGCGCAGCGGTGCGTTTCGTTGACGTCCCAATTCTGCGCAAGAATCTTCTCTCGCCGACTGGGTTGATCAAGCTCGCCTGGTCCACTTTGCGAACTGCGCCAAGCATGTGGCGCGAGTTGCGTTCCGATCGCGCCACCACAGTGCTCTGGATCAACACCATCACCACGCCCAGTTGGTTCGTGTTAGGACGTTTGGCTGGTTTGCGCACGATCACTCACGTGCATGAAGCCGAGAGCGACGGGCCGAAGTGGGCGCGCTTAGGGCTCACGATGCCCACCACGCTCGCGCATCGGATCGTCACCAACAGCTCAGCGGCCGCAACTGCCCTGACCGATCTACTCCCCCGTCTGGGAAAAAAGATCAGCGTCGTACACAATGGCATGCCGGGGCCGCCCACACCGCCCCA